>NZ_NBVS01000003.1:0-471949 GCF_002213105.1 Cobetia sp. QF-1 | reverse complement strand
CAGTGCGCAGGAACACGCCAGACCGAGCAAGAGTACTGAACGCGAGTGCACCTGAATGCTTTCGTGATACACCGCCCCTGTCGCCACTGCGATAGGGGCGTTCGTGTTTATAAGGCTCGTATCCCAGTGTTATTACGCACGGACCTCATAGAGCTCGATAGGTGTGCCATCTGGGTCGGCCAGAAAGGTAAAGCGTGCCCCAGTATATTCATCAATACGGATAGGCTCAGGAGAAGCACCACGGGCTATCAGCAGTGCCACACAGGTATCTATGTCTGCCGTTGCCAATGCCAGATGGCGAAGGCCACACGCTTCGGGGTAGCTAGGGCGGGGAGGAGGAGAAGGGAAGGAGAACAGCTCGAGCTGAATGCCTCCCGGCAGGCACAAATCGAGCTTGTAGCTATCGCGTGCTTTTCGGTAAACCTCACCCAGAATCTCAGCGTCCATCACTTCCAGGTAAAAGCGTTTGGCCCGAGAGTAATCAGCAGTGATCAATGCCACATGGTGCACATGTGATAGAGGCATACGAGCTGTCATGGCAGTCTCCTATACGATGGAGGCAGAATTCAACGACAGAAGGCGCCCAATGGGGCGCCTTCTGTCGTTGAGAAGCAGTGCGTCGTATTCTAGCTGCACAGGCATTCAAGGGCTTCGATCAGACTATCCATCTCAGCATCGGTCCCGATGCTGATACGCAGATAGTCACGCAGGGCATCAGTATTGAAGTGGCGAACGAGAATGCCGTGCTCACGTAGTCCGATGAATAGTTCACCAGCATCGTGTGTCAGATGCTTGGCCAGCACGAAGTTGGTCTGGGAGGGCAGGATCTCGAAGCCTAGCGCCACCATGCGATCGCGTGTCTGCTCACGTGTCGTGATAACTCTGGTGCGGCATTCGTCGAAATAGCTTGGGTCGCTGAGGGCTGCAATACCGATCTGTTCAGCGAGACGATCGATCGGGTAGGAGTTGAAAGAGTCCTTGATGCGCTCCAATCCTTCGATGAGCTCGCGTGATGCTACCGCGTAGCCGAGGCGAATGCCGGCGAGACTACGTGATTTTGAGAAGGTACCTGTCACGACCAGGTTCGGATACTGATGGATCAGCGGTACGGCACTTTCGCCACCAAAGTCCACGTAGGCTTCATCAACCAGTACAACGCTGTGCGGATTGCGTTCTAATAATGCGGCAATCGCTTTACGACCATGACCATGGCCCGTCGGTGCATTCGGGTTGGCGAAGATGATACCGCCATTGTCGTTGCCGAAGGCTTCCAGATCGATCTGCCAGTCGTCAGTCAGCGGCACGCTTTGTGACGCAATGCCGTACATGCGGCAATAAACGGGATAGAAGCTGTAGCTGATTTCAGGTAGCAGCAATGGCTTGTTCTGGCGAAAGAATGCCTGAAAGGCCAGTGCCAGGACTTCATCGGAACCATTGCCGACGAAGACCTCGCCAAGCGTGACATTGAAAGTAGTGGCAAGCGATTCACGCAGCGAGGTAGAACTCGGATCCGGATAGCGTCGCAGGTCAGAGGCATTGAACTCACGTAACACCTGCTCTACTGCTGGGGCCGGTGGATAGGGGTTCTCGTTGGTGTTCAGCTTTATCAGCTGCTCTCGCGGTTGCTCGCCGGGGACATATGGGGTCAGGTCGTGGACCTGTGGGCTCCAGTACTTGCTCATGGTTTCTCGCCGCTAGTGACAGTGCATGATCTTTGTCATGGGATGCTTTCATGTTGCCCGCTGGACAGGCGAGGCACAAGCGCAGCGACTGTCCTCATGGGGCGAGTGAGGCTGAGTACGTCAGCGATGGCGATAGATGAGATTGTTGCCACCTCAGCATTATTCCCGTGCACTCGATGATGCTTGAAGTCTGGGTGCCTTCACCGCATCTCACGGGTAACCACATTGCGGTCTGCCATCAGGTAGACCGCATGTTGACCGTCATTGAAGGAGTGCCGCATGACCGATACCACGACATCTGATACCACCACGACCGCCGCAACGCTGCTCGATCCAGTTACGCTGGGTGATCTGAGCTTGCCTAATCGTATCCTGATGGCACCTCTCACGCGTGCGCGTACGCCGGACAGCATTCCGGGCAAGCTGCAGGAAGTCTATTACGGTCAGCGCGCTGGTGCGGGTCTGATCATCAGTGAGGCGACCAACATCTCACCGACAGCGCGGGGCTACGTCTATACGCCCGGTATTTGGACAGATGAACAGGAAGCGGGCTGGAAGGGGGTCGTTGAGTCTGTACATGCCAAAGGTGGACGCATGGCGCTTCAGCTTTGGCACGTGGGGCGTGTCTCGCATGAGATGGTACAACCGGATGGCCAGCCGCCGGTCGCACCGAGTGCACTCAAGGGCGAAGGGGCCCAGTGTTTCGTCGAGTTCGAGGATGGCACCAGTGGTCGTCATCCGACCAGTACTCCGCGTGCACTGGAGACCGCTGAGATCGCTGGCATCATCGAGGATTATCGCCAAGCTGCCGTGCGTGCCAAGCGTGCCGGCTTTGATATGGTTGAGGTGCATGCTGCCAACGCCTATCTGCTCAATCAGTTCATGGCTACCGGCACCAACCAGCGCACCGATCAATATGGTGGTTCGGTCGAGAATCGTGCCCGTCTGACGCTAGAGGTGGTCGATGCCGTCGCTGAAGTGTTCGGCCCTGAGCGTACGGGTATTCGCCTGACACCGTTCATCGAGATATTTGGCTTGACCGATGACGAGCCTGAAGAGATGGCCTTCTATATGGCTGATCAACTCTCCATGCGCGGCATTGCCTATGTGCACGTCAATGAGCCGGACTGGGCGGGTGGCGACATCAAGTTCAGCGACGACTTCCGCCGTGCCTTGCGCGCGCGCGTCAAGGGAGCGTTGATCTTCTGTGGTCATTACGACGGTGAGCGAGCAGCCCGAATCATCCAGGAAGGCATTGCTGACGCCGTTGCCATGGGGCGCCCTTACATCGCCAACCCTGATCTGGTTGAGCGTATGCGTCTCGGGGCTCCGCTCAACGAGCAGGATCCGGACACCTTCTACGGCGGCGAGGCCAAGGGTTACACCGACTATCCGTTTCTGGATAACGGACATGATCGCCATGCGTGAAGCCGCTACCGAATAGCGAATGGTGTTTGATAAATACGTTCTGTGTCGTTCGGGGGTGGCCTCGCAGGGGCGATTCCCGCTATTCTTGAGCGTGGAAGCTTGCGGGCAGTCTCTCTTTTTCATCGTTAGGCTGCTCGCCGCCGGTATCGGCGACGCTGATACCGGGTCATCGCCTTAAGGAGGATTCAATGCAGATCAGGACTCTGATGGTGGGAGCCGCGCTGATGGTCGGTCTCGCCGGGTGTGCGTCAACGGCCCCGACCAATGATGGTGCCGCCGAGAGCACCGCCGCCGAGACAGCCAACGAGCAGGTTGCCGTCTACAAGGGCACCCTGCCGTGTCGTCGTTGCACGGGCATTGATCTCGATGTGCGTCTCAAGGGTGCTGAAGCGGCCCCGGAAGATCAGCGTACTTTCAGTCTCGATGCGACCTATCGTGATCATCCGCAGCAGCCTGCTCCGGAGCATTACGAAGGTCAGTGGGATGTACTGTCCGGTACTGTGACCGACCCCGATGCGACCGTCTATGAGCTGACACCGTCCGGTGAAGGCCAGACTTACTATTTCCTGCGTCTGGATGCTCAGACTCTGGAACTGGTCGACCCGCAGAAGCGTCGCTTCCAGAATGGTGAAACGCTGCGTCTCGAGCGCCAGTGATCATGCCATGAGCCAAGTGGCTGCTATAGGCTCAGGGCTATAGGCACCAGAGCTATAGACACAAGGAAGGCGGCGCAAGCCGCCTTCCTTGTGTCTGGCGTTTGGTCGTGTGCAAGCTGATCTGTATCACCGGATGATGCCTCCCTCTGATTTCTCTCTTCCTGACAGGATTGCCCCATGGCGAAAGCAAAAAGCGCCTTCGTGTGCACCGAGTGCGGTGTCGAGTGCTCAAAATGGCAGGGTCAGTGTAGCGGCTGCCGTGAATGGAATACCCTGCAGGAAATCCGGGTCGGCGCATCAGTGCTACCCGGTGCTGCGCCAGTAGCAGGCAGTAGTATTGCTGGCACTGCACGCGCGACACCTGCTCGCGGAGGTTATGCCGGCACACTGAGTGACAACGTGACGGACCTCTCCAATGTGTCGCTGTCTGAGGTGCCGCGCTTCTCCTCCACCTTTGGTGAGTTTGATCGCGTACTTGGTGGCGGACTGGTACCGGGTTCTGCAGTGCTGTTGGGTGGCCATCCTGGGGCAGGCAAGTCGACACTGCTGCTGCAAACCGCTTGCAAGCTGGCACAGAACAAGCGTTCGCTCTACGTCACTGGTGAAGAATCGCTGTCTCAGGTCGCGATGCGTGCTCATCGTCTGCAGTTACCGATGCAAGGGCTGAAGATGCTGGCAGAGACCAGTGTCGAGATCATCCTGGCGACCGCTGAGCGTGAGAAACCTGAAGTGCTGATCATCGACTCCATTCAGACCATGCACATGGAGGACTTGTCTTCAGCGCCGGGTGGTGTCTCACAGGTGCGCGAGTCCGCAGCAGCACTGACGCGCTTCGCCAAGCGGACTAATACCGTGCTGCTATTGGTCGGGCATGTCACCAAGGATGGCTCTCTGGCTGGCCCTAAGGTACTGGAGCACATGATCGATGCTTCGCTGCTGCTGGAGGGGGACGGTGATTCACGCTTTCGTACCTTGCGTGGCCAGAAGAACCGTTTTGGCGCGGTCAACGAGCTAGGTGTTTTCGCCATGGTTGAGCATGGCCTGAAAGAGGTGAAAAATCCCAGCGCCATCTTTCTGTCGCGCAATGAGGAACAAGCCTCCGGCAGCCTGGTGATGGTGGTCTGGGAGGGCACACGGCCGATTCTTATCGAAGTGCAGGCGCTGCTTGATGACTCGGCGCTAGGCAACCCACGTCGCGTAGCGGTGGGTCTCGATGGTAACCGTCTGTCGATGCTGCTAGCCGTACTGAACAAGCATGGTGGGCTGTTCACAGGCGACCAGGACGTTTTCCTGAATGTGGTGGGTGGGGTCAAGGTTCTGGAGACGAGTGCCGACCTTGCAGTGCTGTGTGCGGTGGTATCCAGCTTGCAGAATCGCCCGTTGCCACGAGAATTGGTGGTCTTTGGGGAGGTGGGGTTGTCGGGCGAGATTCGCCCGGTCCCGAGTGGGCAAGAGCGTATCATCGAGGCCGCCAAACACGGCTTCACTCGCGCTATCGTCCCGAAGGGCAATGCGCCCAAGCAAGCGCCGAAAGGCATGACGGTGATCGCGGTGGACAAGCTGTCTCAAGCGCTCGAGGCGTTGTAATCGCGTATGATCAGAGAGCGTCTTTCAGTCGTCATGGGACAGACAACGTCGATTGAAAAACAGAAGGCCAGCCGCAAGGCTGGCCTTCTGTTTTTCAATCTGAGCTTTGGGTTTGAGCGTCGAGCCCTGATGCGCTGACATATTGCATGATGAGGTGGCGCGTGATGAACCGGTCGAGTCGATGGTTTTGATCAGTCTTGCGCGGCGTCTTTCTTGTTGGCATGCGCGCAAGCCTTGAGGCGAGTGACCAGCGCCTCGACACCACGTTCGCGCATCAGTGCTTCATTACGTGCTGGCACTTCTTCGACATCGCCGGAATAGGCATTGATGGCCGCTTCGACTGAACTTTCGCGTAGCAGGTGCAGCATCGGATAGGGTGAACGGTTGGTATAGTTGGCCGCATCGTCTTCCTCAGTATCCTCGAATACATAGTCGGGATGGAAGCTGGCCAACTGATAGATGCCCTCGTAACCCTGCATTTCCAGCAGTGCTTCGGCATAGTCCAGGAGTTCGAGATACGCATCGAAATCGCGGAAGCCATCCTTGAAGATCACCAAGGTCGTCTCTGCCTCGCGGTGAGCATCGAGATTCAGAAGCTCATCCCCCAACGCCTGCAAGCAGCGTTCCAGCCCGGCGCCGGGCACTACCGCGTACTGGATGCTATTACGCGCCATCTCGCGCGCTGCAAACGGACACAGGTTGTCGGCGACGATATGGGTTTCGACCCACTGACGTGTGGCGTCGATGGCCGCATCTTCGCTGGTCTCGAGAGGCGGTGTGTAGCCGGTCGTCGTATCGGTAGGCATTGTATCTGCGGACGTATGATCGGCGCTCATGGCGTCAGGCTCCGGGGCGGTGTCAGGGACTGCATTGTCACTGCTCAGGCTCGGCATGGCCAGTCCAGATGTGTCGGATGTCTTTGCGGCAGGTGCTTTCTGGAATGTGTGGCCGTGTGTCGTCGTCGATGATAGTCCAGTTCGGTCATGCGCTGTTTCATTAGTGTATTCAGCGATAAACTTGTAACCAATGGCGTTAGCCACATGGCATGAGTACTCATGAGTTTTCATCGCCTCTTCCTGGGCGACCTCTTTCCCTGTGCTACCACGGAGATATTCCTTGTCCGCTTCTTCTCCGACACCGTCTAGTGATACCAGCAGCGCGACCGTTTACCGAGTCACGCGCATGCTACCCTTTCTTGGTTGGCTCAAGAGTATGTCGCCAAGAGATGCGCGTGCTGACCTGATCGCCGGCGTGAGCGGTGCAGTGTTGGTGCTGCCGCAAGGTGTGGCTTACGCGCTGATCGCGGGCCTGCCGCCCGCGTATGGTCTTTATGCTGCCATCGTGGTGGCGGTCATCGCCGGACTGTTCGGTAGCTCGCGGCATATGGTCAGCGGCCCTGCAGCGGCGATCTCGATGGTGGTATTTGGCACTGTCTCGACACTAGCCGCACCGGGGAGCCCCGAGTATTTGCCGTTGGTGCTCGCGCTGACCTTCATGGTGGGCCTCATTCAGCTATCGCTGGGCCTGCTGCGCATGGGGGCGCTGGTCAATCTCATCTCGCATACCGTAGTGATAGGTTTCACGGCGGGAGCAGGAGTGTTGATCGCGACCAGCCAGCTCAGGCATCTGTTCGGAATTGAGTTAGGCGATGCCACCAGCTTTCTCGGTACCTGGTGGACGCTGTTCGGTCATCTGAGCGAGACATCGTGGGCCACGCTGGCGACGGGGATGAGTACGCTACTGGTCGCTGTGCTGGTAAGGCGTATCAATCGACGCTTGCCGTGGATGCTGGTGGCAATGGCGGTCGGCTGTGGCGTTGCCGCGCTATTGGGCGGCAGTGGGGCGGGCATTCCGATGGTGGGTGCGCTATCCGGCAGCTTGCCGCCGCTCTCACTGCCACCGCTGGGCTTTGACACCCTGCGTTCGTTGGGCGGTGCCGCTTTCGCATTGGCAGTGCTCGGGCTGATCGAAGCGGTCTCTATCGCACGAGCCATCGGCGTACGTTCGCATCAGCGCATCGACGGTAATCAGGAGTTTATCGGCCAGGGCTTATCGAATCTGGTGGGCAGCTTCTTCTCATGTTTTGCGGGTTCTGGTTCCTTTACGCGTTCCGGCGCCAATTATGATGCCGGCGCACGCACACCATTGTCGGTCATCGTGGCGGCGCTGATCGTGCTGGCGGTACTCCTGTTGGTGCCTGACGTGACTGCCTGGCTGCCGTTGCCGGCCATGGCAGGGCTGATCATGGTGATTGCCGCCAACCTGATTGAATTCAGTCATATTCGCCAGATTCTGGCCGTCAGTCACGAAGAGGCGGTGATATTGGTCATCACCTTCCTTGCCACGCTGCTGTTACCACTCGAATTTGCCATCTTTGCCGGCGTGCTGGTGTCACTGGTGCTCTATCTCAACCGCACCTCACGACCGCGGTTGGTAGAAATGGCACCAGATCCTGAGCACCCTGAGTTGGGCGTGCGCAACGCTGAGCGTTATCAGCTCACCCAATGTCGAGAAGTCGTCATTCTGCGTGTTGATGGTTCGCTCTTCTTTGGTGCCGTGGATCACGTGCAGAGCAAGCTGGCACGCTATAACGGCAAGCACGTCATTCTGCTCGGCACTGGCTGTAATTTCATCGATATTGCGGGTGCTGAAATGCTGGAGATCGAGCAACAACGCCTGCGTGATAACGGCGGCAGCCTCAGTATGTGTGGTTTCCGAAAGTATGCATTGGAAGTGATGGAGCGCGGCGGCTTCCTTGAGCGAATCGGGCGCGAGCAGTATTTTCATACCGCCGAAGCGGCGATTGTTGCGCTACGCGAATCTGTCGCTGAAGCACATCGTGGCCATGATGGTGACCCCGCCGAGTGTGCAGATTGTCAGTTGTTTGGTCCTGCTGGTATGGGGCCAGGGCAGGGTGTGCGGTTGACGCCGCCACTGGCGTGAGAGACATGATTCGGGAGAGGTGGGTGGCAAGGCTGGGGGCCGTCGCACGCATGCGATAGAATAGTGAGCATTGATGCGTCAGTGATTTACCTGCTGGTCATCACCTCATTCCTGCCTGCTAGTCGAGAGATGCCCATGAGCCTGCCCACCGTTGCGGCCAGCTGTGACCTGCTACGTGACGGCCGCCCGCTGATAGATGTGCGTGCGCCGGTCGAGTTCGCCGCTGGCGCCCTGCCGGGCGCCGTCAATCTGCCACTGATGGATGACGAGGAACGTCACCAGGTTGGCTTGCAATACAAGCAGGTCGGGCCAGAATCGGCGGTGCATCTGGGACATCAGCTGGTGAGCGGTGGCATCAAGAAAGCCCGTATTCGCGCCTGGGTCGAGTATGTCGAACAGCATCCCGACGCTATCCTTTATTGCTTCCGCGGCGGCATGCGCTCGCAGCTCAGTCAGCAATGGCTGAAAGAGGCCGGTGTCGAGCGGCCGCGCATCGCGGGCGGTTGGAAGGCCATGCGCCATCAAGTTTGTCAGATGATCGACGAGCGGGTTGAGCAAGCGCCGATGCTGCTGATCGGCGGGCTGACCGGCTGTGCCAAGACTGAGCTGATACATGCTCTGGATAACGGCGTTGATCTGGAAGGGTGCGCGCGCCACAAGGGCTCTGCCTTTGGTCGCCATCCGTTCCCGGCGCCCAGTCAGATCGACTTTGAACATCGGCTTGGGGCCGACATGCTTCAATTGGCACCGGATGCTCCCAGCGTGATGGAAGACGAATCGCGCTTTATTGGCAGCGTCAATATTCCACTGACGGCTTGGCGTGCCATGGAGCAAGCCCCGTTGATTCGTGTCGAGATGCCGCTCGACTGGCGCCTGGTGCAGATTCAAAAGGATTACATCGAGGGGTTGTGGGCAATTTATAGCAGCCACTACGGCGATTTTCTGGGCTGGGCGCTGATGCAGCGTCAGCTACGTCAGGCACTGCTACGGCTGCGCAAGCGCTTGGGAAGTGCACGATTAGCGCGACTGGTGCGTATGCAGGAGATTGCCTTCAGCGAGCACAAGCGCGGCAATGCCTCTGCCCATGAAGCCTGGCTGGCACCACTGCTGAGCGAATACTACGACCCCATGTATCGCTATCAGCTCGAGAAGCATGAGCGCACCTTCCTGCACGTTGGCGATTGGGGTAATAGCCTCGCCTTCGCCCGTGAGTGGAGCGCCACTCACCGCTGGCAGCGCTGAGACAGCCAACGCTCTGGTATCTATTTCAGCTGCTTAGCCAGTCCAGCATCAGGCGGTCAAGCAAGGCCGCCTGATGATCGAAGCGCTTGGGGTCCGCGAGTAGTGCTTCGCCAGATTGCACACCGCTACCTTGCGCGGGGGCTGGGCGCTCTTCGAGGCGGCTAGCGGTGGCAGCTGCATCAAGATTCGGGTGAAAGTTTAGTGCCACGACACGCCCCCCATCCCAGCAGAAGCCGGCTATCGGCGTATGTTCGCCGCTGGCGAGTAGCTCACAGTCTTCCGGTAGACCACAGATTTCCTCATGCCACACTAGTGCCTCAAACTCTACAGGCAGGCCCAGCGGGCATTCGTTGCTGCGCGTCAATGATACCCAGCCGCGCTGGGGAACCACCGCTGGCGATACGATAGCGCCTAGCTGCTCGGCAATCAGACGGGCGCCCAAGCCGATACCCAATATTGGACGATTGCTATTGAGCGCACGGCGAATCAGCTTACGTTGCAGGCGTAGCGCCTGACGTGTGGCAGCGGGTTGGTTCTCTTCTGACAATGACAGCCGCTGTGGACCATCTAGAATAACCAGTGCTTCGAAATCATCGATGCCGGGCAGGGCTTCTCCTTCCATCGGGAAGCTGCTGTTATGACTATGGCCCATGCCCGTTAGCCAATCGCTCAGACGTACTGGGTCCTGCCAGCCATGCACCATCGTCTGGGCATCGACAGGCGCAGTATCCGGGCGAACAGGGGTCTGACCCTGATGTATGAAGTAGAGGTGCATGACAACATCATGCGTGAGCCGCTCGGCAGCGTAAAGAGGGACTATGACACCAGGGATATGCTGGCGGCATGCTAGCCATTTACTTGGCAATCCACTGCTTGAGACCTTGCTGCCTTGCTTGGGCTTCATGAACCATGACTGCGGAGAGCGCGATGCGTGCCGAACTGCTGGAGCAGATCTACACCGTGGTAGCCCAGATTCCCGATGGGCGGATTACCACCTATGGGCGAATCGCCAAGATGACTGAAGGCGCGACCGCCCGCATGGTCGGGTCAGCCATGCGCCATCTGCCCGATGGGCATGAGCTTCCCTGGCATCGGGTGATCAACGCGTCGCTGAAAGTGACCGATCACGGTGGCGCGGTGAACCAGCGTGCGAAACTGCGTAGTGAAGGCATTTTGTTTGATGCCGTTGGCCGCGTGCCACGAGAGTGCCTGTGGCCCTGAGTCGGGATGCTGGTTAATGCTTCGTACGTTGTTACCGGCGCAGTGTTATATCCTGTTTATATGTTTGGCCATCTGCTGCGCAGGTGTCTTTGCCGATTTTTTCGATGAGATAAGAGAATACTCATGACTCAGCCTGTCCCCGGTTTCCGTACCCGACTCGATGCACTTGCTCCTATGCGGCGTACTGCCTTCATGGCGGCTCTGACTGAGCGCCTGCTACCGAATGCCGGTTTCTACGCCGAGGCCAATGGCACTGCCAGCGCACTGGAAGCCACCCGTGAGCTACGCAAGCTGCTGGATCTGGTGTGGGAGCAGCTGCGGGTACGAGAAGCGAAGATCGATTTCTCTCTGCAGGCTGAAAAAGTCGCTGCCTTCGAGCCTGAGGAAGCTGATGAGAGCTTTGGCGCACGCCGTGCATTGGAAGCCGTCATGGCGCTGACAGCCTGTATTGATGTACTGGTCAGTGAGGAACCAGAGGCTGCACTCAAGATCAGTCGTTTGTCTGCTGATGGCGTTCGCGCGTTGATCGATCTGCAGGCCGGAGAAGGAGTGGAGCAGGAGGCACTGGAGGCGCTTATCCGTGAACATCCGCTGATGGAGGATGAACGTGATTTTCAGGATACGGTGCTGGAAAGCGTGGAGGCGCCACGCCTCGAACGCGATGACTGGCGAGCACTCAAGCAGCTGGGCCGTAATGAAGATGTCAGCAACCTCGGACTATCCTTGCAGGAGTGACCACGCGACGGGTGAGCGAGAGACCCGTGCTGGCGGTCATTCCTGAGCTGGTGACTCTCACCAGCTCACCAGGTTGGCATCTGCAGCGGGAGAGCTTGAATGGTCGACGGAACCGAAGGTCGCAAGCAGTTTTCACCGGCCACTCTGCTGGCAGAAGTGATCACCGCACGGCTTGAGAGCATGCAGGCGCGTCTGGAGCAACCCACTCTAAGCGGCGAAGACATTCATGCACTACGTGTTGACTGCAAGTCTTTGCGCAGCGGATGGCAGCTGCGGCGCGCCTCGTTAGGCAAGCAGTTGGTCAGTGAGCATCAGGCGCGCCCACGCGACATTGCCAAGGCACTCGCTGGGCCACGTGAAGCACAGATGCTGCGCAAGACGCATGCGCGCGCTTATGGTTGGGTAGATGCGCACAGTCAGCGTTTGTTAGATGCGCTGAGGCCGGGGCTCACGGCAGCGATGTTGGACGAACCACCGGCCAAACTTCAGCATGCGCCGCTCCTGAGGCTGCTGGCACAGGAGCAGTCCGCTTGGCGCGAGATGCCTCTGATGTATGTGGAACTCGAGGCTGGGCTCGCATTCAGTCGCGAACGGGTTGCCAGACTTGCGGCGCAAGTCGTGAAAACACGCGAGGTCGAGGCCTCCCACCGACTGCGCAAGTGGGTGAAGTACCGCATGTTCCAGCTCAAACTTGCGGATGCTGCCTTCGGTGATGCCACGCTTGCGCAGTTTGAAGTACCGACTCATGGCCGTCGTCGAGAGTCGGCACTGCTTGATAAGGCTGCCTCGCGCTTGGGCAATCAACATGATCTGGCCGAGCTGGCGCTGTGGGTCGGTGAGCGGGTGATACCGCGTGAAAGCGAGGCGCATCTGGTCAGCGCGGTCATGGCACTGGCGGAACAGCGGCTGGCACAGGCACTCAAGCCGCTGGCAAAAGCAGGTTACGTCACTTGAATGCGGTCGTGCCTGAGGTTATGCCCCATCCTCCTCATTCGTCGCATGAGGGCATGATATGTAATACAAAACGCCGCCGCTCCCTTGCGAGAGTCGACGGCGTTTTGTATTTCGGGTACGACAACAGTGCATAGCTGACTGGTTACAGGCGCATCTCGATGCCGCGCTCGGCCATGTAGGCCTTGGCTTGCGGAATCGTGTACTCGGCGAAGTGGAAGATGCTGGCGGCCAGCACCGCATCCGCGCCGCCCTTGAGCACGCCATCCACCAGATGGTCGAGGGTGCCGACGCCACCGGAGGCGATGACGGGCACGCTGACGGCGTCGGAGATGGCACGCGTCACGCCGAGATCGAAGCCGGCCTTGGTGCCGTCGCGATCCATGCTGGTCAGCAGTAGCTCACCAGCGCCCAACTCGACCATCTTCTTCGCCCACTCGACAGCGTCGAGTCCGGTCGGCTTGCGGCCACCGTGGGTGAAGATTTCCCAACGCGGCGTCTCGCCGTCTTCACTAACGCACTTGGCATCGATGGCAACCACGATGCACTGGCTGCCGAAGCGGTCCGCCGCTTCACGCACGAAGTCCGGATTGAACACGGCCGCCGTATTGATGGAGACCTTGTCCGCGCCCGCATTCAGCATGGTGCGAATATCTTCACAGGTGCGGATGCCACCGCCGACCGTCAGCGGGATGAACACCTCACCGGCGATGCGCGACACCATGTCGACCGTGGTGCCACGGTTGTCGACGCTGGCGGTTATATCGAGGAAGGTGATCTCGTCGGCGCCTTGCTCGTTGTAGCGCTTGGCGACCTCGACCGGATCACCGGCATCACGAATGCCAACGAAGTTGACGCCTTTGACGACGCGCCCGGCGTCGACGTCCAGACACGGGATGATGCGTTTGGCGAGTGCCATGGATCGCTCCCCTCAGGCCTTGCGGCCAGTGATCGAGTCAGACAGTGCCTGCGCTTCCGCGATATCCAGGCTGCCTTCGTAGATGGCACGACCCGTGATGGCGCCGAGAATACCCTGATCAGCGACTTCCGCCAGACCACGGATGTCATCCAGATTGGTCACGCCACCCGAGGCGATCACCGGAATGCCGCCGGCGAGAGCCAGTGCCACGGTGGCCTCGATGTTGACGCCCTGCATCATGCCATCGCGTGCGATATCGGTGTAGACGATGGAGGACACACCATCGTTGGCGAAACGCTTGGCCAGTTCAGTCGCCTTGATGGTGGAGACTTCAGCCCAGCCATCGGTCGCGACGAAGCCATCACGTGCATCCAGGCCCACGATGATGCGGCCCGGGAAGGCGCGGCACATCTCAGCGACGAAAGCTGGTTCTTTCACGGCCTTGGTACCGATGATGACCTGACCGACGCCGGCTTCCAGATAGTGCTCGATGGTCGCGGCATCACGGATGCCACCGCCGATCTGGATCGGCAGCTCCGGATAGGCGCGGGCGATGCGTGTCACGGCGTCACCATTGACCGGCTTGCCTTCGAAGGCACCGTTGAGATCGACCAGATGCAGGCGGCGACCACCGGCCTCGACCCAGCGCGCGGCCATGGCCAGGGGGTCATCGCCGTAGTTGGTGGAGTCTTCCATGCGGCCCTGTTTCAGGCGCACGCACTGACCGTCCTTGAGATCGATCGCGGGGATTACCAGCATGTCGGGTGTCCTCTCGGCGTGTCTTGGCACGCCTGAATTGTCGTCGATGGTGCAGCGTGTGCCATTACGCCATCGCTGCATCATGCGGTTGAGCAGGTGTCATGCGGGCCAGCCCTCAGGGCTGCCAGCGGACGAAGTTCTCGAGTAGCTTGAGGCCGGCGGCCGCACTCTTCTCCGGGTGGAACTGCACTGCGAAGATGCTGCCTTTGCCGATGGCGACATGCGCTTCAGCACCGGCGTAATGTGTCGCGCCAAAGACCTGTGAGCGCTCGCTGGCCGAGACGTAGTAGCTGTGCACGAAGTAGAAACGCGCCTTGTCCTCGATACCGTCCCACAGGGCGTGCCCCTGTATGTGGCTGACATGATTCCAGCCCATGTGCGGTACTTTGAGGCGCTGGGCGTGTTCATCCAGCTGCTTGTCGTCGAAGCGCTTCACGGCACCCTTGAGATAGCCGAGACAGTCGATGCCGCCGTTCTCTTCGCTACGCTCCATCAGCATCTGCTGACCGACGCAGATGCCCAGCAGCGGCTTGCTGTGGTTGGACAGCAGCTCGTCGACCAGACCACGCAGCTCCGCGCGTTCAAGCTCGCCCATGCAATCGCGAATAGCGCCTTGGCCCGGCAGCACGACACGGGTTGCGCCGCGAATGGCGCGTGGGTCGCTGGTAATCACGATATTTTCGTCGGCCACATGCTCAAGCGCCTTGGCGACAGAGTGCAGGTTGCCCATGCCATAGTCGATGACGGCAATCGTCATGTCTTTCTCCCGAAGGCCGGAGCGAGCTCCGGCACTGGATGTTCATGCGGACTGGGTGCTTGTTCGAGCTGAAGGCTGGAGTGAGCGCAATATGCTGCTACCACTCAAATCAATAGCTTACAGCGAACCCTTGGTGGAGGCGATACGACCACCCATGCGCTCGTCCTCTTCCACCGCCATGCGTACGGCACGCCCGAAGGCCTTGAAGATGGTTTCGGCCTGGTGGTGAGCATTGAAGCCCTTGAGGTTGTCGATATGCAGCGTGGCACCGGCATGATTGACGAAGCCCTGGAAGAACTCCCAGAACAGCTGAGTATCGAAACGCCCGATATTGCCGCGCGTGAACTCACACTGCATGAACAGGCCCGGACGCCCGGAGAAATCGATCACGACACGCGACAGTGCCTCATCGAGCGGTACGTAAGCATGGCCGTAACGGCGGATGCCTGCCTTGTTGCCCAGCGCCTGAGCAAACGCCTGACCGAGGGTGATGCCGATGTCTTCGACGGTGTGGTGGTCGTCGATGTGCAGGTCGCCATCACAATCGACGTCGATATCGATCACGCCATGTCGTGCGATCTGGTCCATCATGTGCTCAAGGAAGGGCACGCCGGTATTGGCGGTCAGCTTGCCTTCGCCATCCAGATTGATGCGAACCCGGATCTTGGTCTCCGAGGTGTTGCGATGAACTTCAGCGATACGCTCTGCCATGATGTCTCTCCAGCGGTCGGTGACGTCATCAGTGGCTTCTGATCTGATGACATCAGGGCGCAGTCTGGGGCCTTTGGAATGCTAGGCGTGTGTCCAGTCCGGCCGGGAAGTGCGCATCATGTGGTTGTTGTCATGTGATGTCGCAATCGAAATCGTGATCAAAAGGCCTGTCTGGCGCGAGTGATCGGCGGCATGTGCGGCGCTAAGTCCGCTTGCCCGACCTGTCATTATAGAGAAAGGTTCATGGCATCCGCTACAATGGCGGGCATTCATATCGCGGGCGAGGATCTCACCATGCCGGTCACTCTTCAGATGATCGATCACGCGCGCTGGCAATCCGATGAGCAAGTGCGCATCGATCTGTCACGTATCTACCATGAGGCGCCGGTCGAGCGCCTTCCAGCAGCGCCGGATGACTTCATTCAGGCTAGTCTGGCCGCTGGCCATCGCTTCTGCAGCGCCTTCTTCAATGATCGCCATATCGGTGCGCTATTATGCGAGGACGATGGCGAGTGCTGGCGAATCAGCCATTGCTGTGTACGACAGACCACGCGGCGGCGCGGGGTTGGCACACGGTTGATGGCACTGATGTCGCTGGAAGCCACTGCCACCCAACGTGTGCTCATCGTGCCGTGCCAAGGGCTGACAGTCGCGGATGAGCTGCTGGTGTCTCGATTGGGGTATAGACGCGATCCTGTGCGTGACGGGTTCGTGTTGGCGCATGATTGAGCGATAAGCAGAGGCATGCGGAACTGATGCCAGCAGGATCTGTCCACCGCCTGTGTCATCATTGGTTGACGTAACAAGCACTGATTGCCTTACCAATCACTGTCTTCTGGAGTGAAGGCAGGGAAGATATTCTCATCGTGTCAAAGGGAGGATGCAGATGAAAGCACTGTTCAGGGCCTTGCTGGCCATCGTCGGCGTACTGGCGTTGGTAGTCGTGGCGGGGGTGATTTATGTCACGACCTTCCTCAACCCGAATGATCTCAAGCCGCGCCTCGTCCAGGCGGTCAAGGACCAGGCTGGGCTTGAGCTGGCCTTGAACGGTCCGCTGGATTGGTCCTTCTATCCGCGCTTGGGCGTCAGTGTCGAAGACGCCGAGGCCTGGCTGCCGGAGCAGCAGCGTGATCAAGCGCCCTTTGCCTCATTCCAGCGCGCCGAGGTAGGCGTCTCCTTTGCACCGCTGCTTAGTGGCGAGGTTGAAGTCGAGGGGGTGTTTCTCGATGGCCTGAAGCTGGCGCTCAATCGCGATGCCAAGGGGCGTGGCAACTGGGAAAGCCTGCTTGAGCACGCCTCTGATGCTGCTGAGAGTGGCGCGGCCGACAAGGCATTACCGCCGGCCAAGAGTGCGGGCATTGCGGTAGCGGATGAGAAAGCTGCCGACACGACCTCCGATGATGCGGAAAGTGTGAAGGATGGAACGGCTGGCATGTCGGTCAATCTTGATATCGCTTCGATTCAGGTCACCAACGGGCAGATTTCCTATCAGGATGCCGCCAGTGGGTTGGACATGACACTGAACGAGCTGTCGCTGACGTCCAGCGATGTCAGCCCGTCCAAGGCATTCCCTGTGAAACTGTCGTTCGTGGCCGATGGGCGTGAGCCCAAGGTGCACAGCACCATCAGTCTCGATGGGGAGGTCGCGTTGGATCTCAAGGAAGGCCATCACGTACTGACCGGCGTGAGTCTGGATACCACGACCAACATGCCGGCACTGGGCGAGAAAGATCAAAAAGTCGCCTTGGACATCGACACCCTTACGCTCGATACCGCCAAGCAGCTCTATCGTGCAGAAGGCGCAGAGCTGGAGGCCACTCTTGATCAGCCAGCATTGGGTGACAAGGCGTTACCGCTGAAGGCGACCTTCGGTGCTGAAGCTGATCTGGCGGCGGGCACCGCGAATATCGATGACCTGTTGCTGACCTCCGGTAACGACTTGCGCCTGAGTGGTGCGCTGAAGGCCAAGGATGTCACCAGCGATGCGCTGAGTTACACCGGTCAGTTCAAGCTGGCGCCGTTGTCACCCAAGGCGTGGATGACGCGTGTAGGCATGACTGCGCCAGAAACCACCAAGTCGAGCGCACTGACATCGCTGGCATTCTCTAGCCCGCTCAAGGGTGACCTGTCTCAGGTACAGCTGACTAACCTGGTCGTCGCGCTGGATGATACTGCGATCAATGGCCGCCTCGGCTCGTCTTTCGATGCCTCGAAGATCACCTTCGACCTGGATGTCGACAAGATCAATATCGATGACTATCTGCCGCCAGCTACCGAGAAGAAGACGGCGGGCCTTGCAGTGGTCACACCCGCGTACGCTGCCGAAAGCACTGCGGAATTGCTACCGGTCGCGTTACTGAAAGCGTTGGGTCTGCAGGGGCAGCTGGATATCAACACCCTGATCGCCTCTGGTCTTGAGATGAACAAGGTTTCTGCCAAGCTGTCTGGTCAACCGGGCCTGCAGAAGCTTGATAGCCTGACCGCTAATCTCTACAGCGGTACGCTGGCCGCCAATGCGCGTATTGATAGTCGCAAGGCGCCGCTGGCGATGAGTTTCAGTGAGAAACTGACCAATCTGGATATTGCGCCGTTCCTCAAGGCGCTGGCACCGGAGCAGAAGGAAGTCCTGCGTGGTCGTCTCTCCCTGAATGGCGACTACACCACGAGCACCAATCAAATCGACAGCATCAAGCGTAATCTGAACGGCAGCGGCAACTTCGAGATTCGCAATGGCGAGGTGCTCGACGTCAACGTGTCGAAGGAAATGTGCACGACGGTCGCAACGCTCAGCGGCAAGCAGTCCGAGCGTGAATGGAAGGCGAATACGCCGCTGGAGCGTGCCCAAGGCAGCTTCAAGGTCACCAATGGCGTGATCAGCAATCAGGATCTGGCGCTGGCGATTCCGGGCATCACACTGGACGGCAAGGGTCAGCTCAATCTGCCGACCGACGCCTTTGATTACACGATGGCAGCACGCTTTGTTGAAGGCACTGATGTGGCTGGCTGCAAGGTCAACCCGCGCCTGACCAAGCTGCGCTTCCCGGTGCAGTGCAAGGGCAGCCTGAGTGGCGAGCCGGGCGAGTGGTGTGGGTTCGATCAGAAGGGCTTCCAGACAGCCGCCGCGGAGCTTGCCAAGGAAGAGGCCAAGCGCAAGGCTGGCGACAAGGTTTCCGAGAAGCTGGATGAGAAGCTGGACGAAGATACCCGCAAGAAGATCGATGACAAGCTCGGCGAAGGTGCCAGTGACAAGCTGAAAGGGGCCATTCAAGGCCTGTTCAACTGAGTCGACACCAGAGCTTGTAGAGAAATACAACAGCACGCCAGCTCCTCGGGGCTGGCGTGCTGTTGTTTGAGCCCGCCTGAATCCAAGAATCTGTATAGGAAGTTTTCGATGGCGCGTCCTGACACTGCCGCTGCGCCACGCGTGGCCGAGATTGCTCTGAGTCCTGAAGATGTTCAGGCACGTGTTTTCGCCTGGTTCGACGTACATGGTCGCAAGCATCTGCCTTGGCAGGAAGACACCACGCCATATCGAGTGTGGGTCTCTGAAATCATGCTGCAGCAGACTCAGGTCGCGACGGTGCTGCCGTACTATGCGCGCTTCATGGAGCGCTTCCCTGAGGTGCAGATGCTGGCTGCTGCTGATAGCGATGATGTCCTGCACCTGTGGACCGGGCTGGGGTATTACGCTCGTGCACGCAATCTGCACAAGGCCGCGCAGCAGGTCGTATCGGAGCATGGTGGCGAATTCCCCGTCGAGAGTGTTGAAGCGCTCTCGACGCTACCGGGTATCGGGCGCTCTACCGCTGGTGCGATCATCAGTATCAGTACCGGACAGCGTGCCCCGATTCTCGATGGCAACGTCAAACGCGTACTAGCACGCCTGCATGCCGTGGAAGGCTGGCCTGGGCGTCCGGCGGTCGAAAAGGAATTGTGGACGCTGGCGGAGCGTTATACGCCCGACAATCGCCTACCCGACTGGACTCAGGCAGTCATGGACCTCGGGGCGACGCTGTGCACGCGTGGTCGTCCTGATTGTGAGCGTTGCCCCTTCAACGATGTCTGCGTGGCGCATGCGCGTGGCGAGGAGAAGCGTTTCCCCGAGAGCAAGCCTAAAAAGGCGATTCCCCAGCGCGCTACGTTGATGTTGCTGGTATTTGATACCGAAGGGCGCGTGCTGCTGGAGCGTCGCCCACCGACGGGTATCTGGGGAGGTTTGTGGGCACCGCCGCTGGTTGAGGATCGCCAGGCCGCCCGTGACTGGATTGCTCAGCAAGCGCGTGGTGCTCATCTGGCAGAGCCACTGGCGAGCTTTGAGCACGTCTTTAGCCATTTCCGGCTGACGATCACTCCGCAGCCGGTACAGTTGGGTGAGTCAGGCTTGGTGCCAGCGAGTGCTGCCGAAGAGGTGCGTGAGTCTGGCGCTGGGCAGCGTTTCGTTGACCCCGCTGCACCAGATGCTGTTGGCTTGCCTGCTCCGGTCAAGGCATTGCTTGCACGTTGTACCGGTGATCTGTTCGGTCTTGGTTGAGATTTATCCTGCCTTGAGGGAATCAAGTCAGGCGAGGCTGGGGGGATGCCGGCAAGGCGTGCGAGAATGATCTTCAATGCGAGAGTCGTCTACGACAGGCGACAGTCATTTGCTCATTACTTACCAACGTCGGAGTCACCTATGCGCACCGTACATTGCCGCAAGTATGACCAAGAGCTTCCGGGCCTCGATTTTCCGCCGCTACCGGGCGAGAAAGGGCAGGACATCTGGTCGCATGTCTCAAAGCAGGCATGGCAAGAGTGGCAGACACTGCAAACACGCCTGATCAACGAGAAGCACCTGAACATGATGGATGCTGATAGCCGTCGCTACCTGATGGAGCAGATGGAGCGTTTTCTAAACAACGAAGAGACGGATCAAGCGGAAGGTTTCGTGCCGACAGACGCTGCCGCGAAGGAAGAATCGCAAGGTGGTCAGGGCTACGAACTCTGACCTGCTCTCGAGGGCGGGGGGTGCCAATATCGACGCCAAATTCTTGATAAGCAAGGGTTGACGTCGGGAAAGGTTTTCTATTTAATACGTCCTCGTTGGCAAGGCCAGATAGCTCAGTTGGTAGAGCAGGGGATTGAAAATCCCCGTGTCGGCGGTTCGATTCCGTCTCTGGCCACCAAGTGTTGGGGTATAGCCAAGTGGTAAGGCACCGGTTTTTGGTATCGGCATTCCCAGGTTCGAGTCCTGGTACCCCAGCCAGCCAACGCGCAGTAAGAAGACTCATATCATGAGTTCTTTGTGCCGGCTTAGCTCAGTTGGTAGAGCAACTGACTTGTAATCAGTAGGTCGAGGGTTCGACTCCTTTAGCCGGCACCATTTTACAGGCACTTGTGTTCGCAAGACTTGTAAATGAACGAAGAGCAAATGATATAGAAGTCGCCTTGGCGGCTTTTTTTGTGTCTTTAGGTTGGCCAGATAGCTCAGTTGGTAGAGCAGGGGATTGAAAATCCCCGTGTCGGCGGTTCGATTCCGTCTCTGGCCACCATTTTGGGGTATAGCCAAGTGGTAAGGCACCGGTTTTTGGTATCGGCATTCCCAGGTTCGAGTCCTGGTACCCCAGCCAATTCAGGCATGTTGATGAAGTCGCAAGATGAATTTGGCAGCCAACAAAAAAGCCATCCTTCGGGGTGGCTTTTTTGTGTCTATCGATCAGAAAATGTGTTCAATCTTCTCTTCTCTTCTCATTCTTATGACGCGTGCTCAATGTGCTGTCGGGGCTTCCGGATGCTGAGCCAGCCAGCTGAGACGTTTGCGATAGATGGTTGAAGGCGCAATCTCCAGAATCGCGGCAGCGCGAGGAATGCTACCTTCGCAGGCCTCGATAACCGTCTCTATCGCGTCACGCTCTACCATCCATAGCGGGCGCAGCCAGGGGTCGTCACTTTCCGAGAGTATTGGTGACCGCGTCGCTGTAACGTGCCTGCCGACTGCAGAGTGATTCGCGGGAAGATCGAGCATGGCGGCGGTCAGTACCTCACCTTCATTGAGAATGATGGCTCGACGCAGAGTGTTTTCCAGCTCACGTACATTACCGGGCCAGTCATGTGTCAGCAGCTGTTGCTCGGCGCACGAGCTCAAGTGCGTAAAGTGCTTTCCCTCATGACTCGCCATGCGGGTCAGCAAGCCATTGGCGATCTCCAGTATGTCCTTCCCGCGCTCACGTAGTGGCGGAACCTTGAGGGGAATGACGTGCAAGCGATAGAAAAGATCTTCGCGGAAGCGATGTGTATCGACCAGCTGGCGAGGGTCTTGGTGAGTCGCGCAGACGATGCGGCAGTTGACCTCAGTCGTGCGGGTGGCGCCGACAGGCATCACCTGGCCCGTCTGTAAAAAGCGCAGCAGCTTGCTCTGTAGCGGCAGCGGTAGTTCTGCTATCTCATCAAGAAATAACGTGCCACCGTCGGCGGCGACAGCGAGTCCTTGTTGGGCACTGACAGCGCCAGTGAAGGCGCCACGCACATGGCCAAATAGTTGGGACTCCAGCAGTTCCGCAGGAATCGCGGCACAATTGACCGCAATGAAGGGTCCATCACGCACTGGGCTGTGACGGTGGATGGCTGTCGCACATAGCTCCTTGCCGCTGCCGCTTTCGCCAGTAATGAAGATCGGGGCGTCCGAATGGGCGACCTGGATGAGGGTGCGATAGAGGGTCTGCATGGTCGATGAGCCTCCGATAAACCCCTCAAAACCGTGACGCCGCGGTACCGATAATTCCCTGACTCTGGGAATGATGGAGGAGTCGGCAGCCAGGTTCAGTGCGGAGGCAGCCGGTGCAGCCTGATGATGAGCCTTCAGTGCGGTCATGAGCGATGTTCCCTTCCTGCTTATCTTTCTACAGCACTTCAACGAGCGAATGCGCTGTGAAAGCATTGTTGTACGGCTGTTTCTAATGACAGCCTCGCGGATATGGCACGCGGACTCTTATCGTTGAGTCTTCGGTGTGAGTTGTTCTATGTGCCTTAATCCAAGCGTAATCGGTTGTTGAGAATGAGCTTGACGGTTTTTAGTAGGTTTTTATCCCTCCCTTCAAGTGACAGGCCTCTCAGCATTGCAGGCCGAGCTACTGACTAGTTCTCTCCTCTCGTTTGAAACGTAAGACTCAATACCCAGTGACGACAGGCTTCGGGATTCACGGTCATCTATCATGGCTCTTCCTCTTCATTTACTTGATTGTTGGTCGTGTGCGTGAGGTCGGTAGTGGCAGTTTGTGAACTACTATCGGCTGACTGATCTGCATTGCCATCGATAGTGCCGGTTGAACCATCACTGAGCGTCTGCTGGATCTGTTGCCAGTTACCAATCGCAGTACTGCTGCCGGTATTGAGTGTGTACTCACCGATATTGGTATCTGAACCTTCACCCAGGCTACCGGCTTTCTTGCTCTCGTACAGAATCAAGGCGGACTCTGAACTTCGGGCAGGGAAGTCATAGGGGAAGGGGCCCATCAACGAGCTAGCACTTACGACACTCGCCATCAGGCAGCTTGTACTCAGAAGTCCCAGGCCGATACGCGTGAAAGCGTTCATGTCTTACTCCTTAAGCCTTTGAAGCACACCGTTGTTGAAATATGCAGTTTCTGACGCTTGCTGCACCCTGAATAGTGCAGGTAATGAAACACACGCGGGTTGCCCCGCGTGTGTTGACTGCGTGCTGCCGGTTTACGGAGTGGCGGTCTGTGGCCCGACATTGATGGACATGTTATTGCCCACTGAAGTTGCGACATTGCTGATAACCGGGCCTTCGAAGTTACCCACTGGTGGCAGGCCGAGTGTGATGTTGCTGACCCGCGCAGTGGAGGTCACGTTAGCGAAGCTCATCTGGGTATTGTCGGCAATCAGTGCAGTATCAAGACCGGTAGTGTCCTGGGTGACCGACAGGTTGTTGCCCACGGAAGTTGCGGCATTGTCCACGCTCAGGTTGAGGATATTCTCGACCTTGGCCAGTGAATCGATATCGGCGCTCCCCATGTGGTAGCCATACCCGCCGCTGCCCGCCAGGAACTGCTCGTTATGCAGGTTGACCATGGCATCGCTCTCGATTGAAGCGTTGTTACCCACGGAGGTCGCCGCATTTTCAAGGCTTTCCAGATTGACGATGTCCTCATTGATGACAGGGTCAGTCGTCGTGGTGTTGATGTAGCTGCCTGCGATGGCACCGGCCCCCGCCACTGCGTCTGCGCCGCTATTGCTGCCATACCGGCTGCTGTATGCACCAGCACTCGCTGCTGCGCCAGCGGCAGCTCCGGCAAAGTTGCCAGTCTCGACAGTGGTTTCACCCGGACCACTGCCATAGCTGACATCTTTGACGATAGCGGTAGAGCTGACATCGCCGATCTGTTTCTGAAGGTTTTCGACCATCACCAAGCCACCCGGATCAACGATAGTGGGATCAATGTTGGCCTTGACCTTGATATGGGTGTCGACGTGCCCATGCCATTTCCAGTTCACGTTCTCGAAGGCATGTGCCTGGCTTACCATCATGATGCCACTGGCGAGGCCGATAGCGACTGCGAGCTTATTATAAGTAGTCATTGTCATGTTCCTCATGAATGTTGACTTATTGTGCTGCGCTTGGTGCTGCGGGTACTTCTGTTGTTGATGTTTCTACTGCTGGTGTTGCGGTTGTATTACTTGCTGCAACTTCACGCGTGTTGCTCTTGTCAGTGGCAACATGCTGGCCTGGATGAAGCTGACAATCCTCTCCTGCAGGGACAGGGAGTCCCAGGCCTTCAGTCAGAAGTTGGTATGCGCCCATCTCCACGACTGATCTCACGCCCAGCTGCAGTGGTTCATTACGCACTGCGCCGGAATCAAACTCGATTAGCTGGTTGCCGAAGAAGCGATAAATGCCCGCCTCGACCTCATAACCCACGACCTGTTTCTGCAAGCTGGTGACATAGATGGTGCGGAAGGTACGAATATCGACCATGCGAAGATCCAGCCCGACATTGATGACAGCGGTGCGTAGACCTGCACCGATACCACTGACAAACAGGCGGGTTCCGCCACTGGAAATGTTGTAATTTAGTTCTGTCAGTGCGCCTAAAACCACGAAATTAGAGGGCAGTACCGCCAGTTTTCGGGGCGCGAAGGCCAAGGCCTTTTGCTCGAAGAGTTGCTGTTCGGCCAGGGGGACGCGAACATCCAAGCGCTCGGTCAAGTGGACTTTCTGAGTCTTGTAGAGCGCACTGATCAGCATTTCAGATACGCCCTGAGTGACAGCAGCGCTCTCGGTAACAGTGGAATAGCTTCTCTGTCCGGTTTTATCAGTGATTTGTCCGACAGCAATGACCGGTAGATTATCGATGCCCTCTACTCGGCTAAGAGAGGCGAGACATTCGCTGTAAGGCGTATTGTTTGAGGTGACTGGCGGCCCAACAACGGGCTCGATATTATCGAATTGTGGTTCGACAGTAGCGCAGCCCCCCAGCACTGTGGCCATGCAAGCGGCCATACAAATACGTGGCTTTAACATGCTGGAAGTTCCCCTGGTGTGACGCATCATCCTGCGCCGTTCTTGTACTCTGATATGTGTCTATCAGTTGTGTTTCTGTATTTCTAAGTGGCAGGAAGTATGCCAAGTTTATTGCTGTTGTTTTTTAGTGACTTAACGATTTTTTGCAAAATAAGGGGGTGCTGCAATTTGCAAAAAGCGAGGCGGATTGAAGAAAATCACTAGCATTCGATGTGGCGGTATTAGGGGATGATAAGACTCGATTATTAGCCTTGATGAGAGTCACGATAAGGCTGAATGAGCTTGTAATAATGCGGCGGGCTGACTGAGAAAAATTGTCAGTCGTATGTCGGTAGAGCTGTCATCTTCTCGCGAGCGCGAGTCTGAGGAGGGTAGTGCAGTGGTTAATGGTGTTTTAACGATGCCAAGGCTGATATTTCTGTGATTTATCCGTGCCGCGAGGGGTTGAAGTTAGCTATCGGGTCCACATAGTCCCTATGCGGAGACTCCGTACTGCAAGATGCCAGATTCCTCTTTCCTCAATGCAAGCCATTGATGCCTTAAGGAGAGCAAGATGACAGCTTCACGCCATATGAATTCTCGCCACATCGCCACCGCCTCAGCCTCCAAGCAGCGCAGCTACCGCGCCCATGGCGGTGGCAGAGCACATCATGCTGCGTCAGATACTGGTCAGCGCCTTGGTATGCGCCAGGTAGATGCTGATCGCTGTCAGGCACCAGAAGCCTATCTTGACCAATCCGGCAGCGACCGTGGTTCTGCCGCAAAAGATGCCTACCCCACGCGCCTGAGTCAGCCGCCGCAGCATCTCTGGCAGACACGGCAAGAGCCCATCGTTCATTCGCATGCTGATGAGGGGCCGCTGGGAGCAGAGCAGCTCAAGCGCTTTGAGCGTGACGGCTTCATCTTCGAGCCGGAGTTTCTGGCAGAGGAGGAGGTTGAGGTGCTCAAGGCCGAGCTGGCCGCGCTGCTCGACAATGAGGAGTGGCAGGGGCGTGACTTCACCATTACTGAGCCCAAGAGTCGTGAGATCCGCTCGATATTTGCCGTGCACTTCCTGTCTGAGCGCTTTCGTCAGTTGGCAGAAGACCCGCGTCTGATCGGGCGTGCCCGCCAGATTCTCGGCGGAGGCGTCTATGTCCATCAGTCGCGCATCAATTACAAACCGGGCTTCGAGGGCAAGGGCTTCAACTGGCACTCTGATTTCGAGACGTGGCACGCCGAAGACGGCATGCCGGAGATGCGTGCCGTCAGTGCCTCGATCATCCTGACGGACAATCACCACTTCAATGGCCCGCTGATGCTGATTCCCGGCTCGCATAAGGTCTTTGTGCACTGTCTTGGCGAGACGCCGGAAGACAATCACAAGTCGTCGCTGCAATCGCAGAAAGTCGGAGTGCCATCGCGTAAGGCGCTACGTGAGCTAGTCGCCGAGCGGGGCATTGAAGCGCCGACGGGCACGGCGGGTGGTCTGCTGATGTTTGACTGCAATACCTTGCATGGCTCCAACGCCAACATGTCGCCGGACCCGCGCAGCAATGCCTTCTTCGTCTATAACCGCGTCGATAACGCGATGCAGGCACCGTATGCCGCATCTCGGCCGCGACCTGAGTTTCTGGCGCATCGTGATGACGGAGGCTGGGATACGCTTGAGCGCACCGATGGCGTCAGCCACTAGTGTGAGGAATACCGCCTGAGTGAACCGATTTGATGAACCCAAGGTTCCACCAAGGCAACGAAATCTCTGACGATAGTGTTGTAGTGAACGACAGCAGAGGCGGCGTAAGATTGAACGCCTTCAATACGCTGTATCTTCACTATCCGACAGGAGCCCTGCATGCCACTTGCCCAGCGTTTCACACCACGTTTCAGTGATGGCCGTGTCTTTGCCCATGATTTGGGCAAGGCGGTGTGTGTCGGACGCAACTATGCTGCGCATGCTGCAGAGCTAGGCAATGAAGTGCCCAGCGAGCCGCTACTGTTTATCAAGCCGGCGACCAGCGTGGTAGCACTGGACAAGCCACTGACGCTGTCGCATCGCCGTGGTCAGTACCATTACGAAGCTGAACTGGCGCTGCTGATCGGCAAGCCACTCTGTGAGGCCAGCGAAGAGGAAGCGCTGGAGGCACTGGCGGGCATGGGGCTGGCGCTGGACCTGACCCTGCGTGAGCGTCAAAGCAAGCTCAAGGCCAAGGGTCAGCCGTGGGAACTGGCCAAGGCCTTCGATGGCAGCTGTCCGCTTTCGGCCTTCGTGCCGCTGGAAGGGCCGCGCTGGCGAGACGCTGATGGCACCCTGCATGATGTCGATTTTCAGGCGCTCAATTATCGCTTCTCGATTGATGGAGAGCAGCGGCAGGTCGCGGAGACTCGTCTGATGCTGTTCCCCGTGGCACGTCTACTCAGCGAGATCAGCCACAGCTTCACGCTGCTGCCGGGTGATGTCGTGCTGACGGGCACACCGGAAGGCGTCGGTGAGCTGAATCCGGAGCAGTCGCTGGCACTGGCACTGGATGCGCCGGACGGCAGCGGTGAACTGCTGCGCATCGAGACGACGACGCGAAGCGTAGCGTGATCGCGCTAGCGCATATTTGACGAGGTGCGTTTGATTGGGCATGTCTGACGAAGCGTGATCTGACAAGGCATTCGTCCTGCACAAAAAAAGCCCCTGCCGGTGATCCAGCAGGGGCTTTTGGCGTTTTTAGCGGCGAAAGGTCAGCGCCGAAAAATCAGTAGTGTCGCTCAGGTCTCGAGGTAGGTGTAGCCATCGAGACCTGCCTTGAGGTCTTCCAGCAAATCAGCCTGTTCCAATGCATTCAGGCTAGAGGCCTTGAGCTGACGCGCCAGGCGCGCCGCCAGATTGTCAGGGTCAAAGTTCACGTAACGCAGTACCTGAGCGACGCTGTCACCTTGAATGGCATGCGAGAGCTGCCACTGGCCATCTTCGCCCAGGCTTGCATCCACGGAATCGGTATCACCGAACAGGTTGTGCAGATCACCGAGAATTTCCTGATACGCCCCGACCATGAAGAAGCCCAGCAGCTTTTCTTCATCGTCATTCCATTCTGGCAGCGGCAGGGTCGCATCGAGGCCCTGATCATCCACATAGGTGTCGATACGGCCATCGCTGTCACAGGTGATGTCCTGAATCACGCCACGGCGCGTCGGCGCACGATTCAGCCCCGTCAGCGGCAGAATCGGGAAAATCTGCGCGATGCCCCAGATGTCCGGCAGCGACTGGAACAGCGAGAAGTTGACGAACAGCTTGTCGGCCAGCTTCTCGTTCAGCTCATCCAGTACCGCACGGTGTGAGCGTTGGCGCGCATCAAGGCGCGTGGATAGGCTGCGACACACGTTGGTGTAGATGGCCTCGGCCTCGGCGCGAATGGCGATGCTGGCCAGCCCCATCACGAAGCGTTCCTGCACCTGCTTCTGGGCATGCACCACGGCGTGGTAGATCTCGACCAATTCACGTGGTTCCAGCGCGCCATCGAGGCGACCGGCCTGTGCCCAGAGTGCCGCGATCTGCAGATCATCCTCGCGACGTACCGGCAGCGGAAGGTCGACACGCTCTTCACCGATCACGTCCGTCACCAGCACGGCGTGATGTGCCGTCAGTGCGCGGCCGGATTCAGAGATGATGTGCGGGTGCGGCAGGTCATGCGCTTCGCAGACGGCGTGGAAGGCGCCAACCACATAGTCGGCGTATTCACGCATGGAATAGTTGAGCGAGCAGGCGCTTTCCGAGCGTGTGCCTTCGTAGTCGACGCCCAGGCCGCCGCCAACATCGACGATTTCCACGCCGGCACCGGCCTCATGCAGCCCCTGATAGAAGCGAGCACATTCCGCCAGGCCACGCTGGATATCGCTGATATCGGCGATCTGGGAACCGAGATGGAAGTGGACCAGCTTGAGGCAGTCGAGTGCATCGACTTCACGCAGACGCTCGACCAGCGCGACGATCTGGCTGGCGGTCAGGCCGAACTTGGATTTCTCGCCGCCGGTATTCTGCCAGTTGCCCTTGCCGATGGTCGCCAGGCGCGCGCGCAGACCGATGCGCGGGCGCAAGCCAAGGCGCTTGGCCTCTTCCAGCACCAGTTCAAGCTCGCTGGCCTTCTCGACCACTAGATGCACGCGATGACCGAGCTTCTCGCCCATCAGCGCCAGACGCACGTACTCGCGGTCCTTGTAGCCGTTGCAGACGATGACCGACGGGCCATTGTCCGACAGCGCCAGCACGGCCAGCAATTCCGGCTTGCTACCGGCTTCCAGACCGACGCGCCCGCGTGAGCGCTCGTTGGTCGCCAGCAGCTCTTCGACGACGCGACGCTGTTGATTGACCTTGATCGGGTAGACCGCGGTGTAGCTGGAGCCATAGCCGCGTGACTCAATGGCGGCATCGAAGGCGGCACACAGCTGCTCGACGCGGTCATGCAGAATGTCGGCAAAGCGAATCAGTAGCGGCAGGCGCAGGCCTTGTTCGCGCGCCTTGTCGACCAGCGAAATCAGCGACAACGCGGGAGTGCCCGGCTCGCCCTGTGGGCGCACCAGCGTCAGGCCATCCTGACCCACGTCGAAATAGCCGCTGCCCCATTGGTCAATGTTATAGGTGCGGCGTGCTTCGGCTGCAAAGGAGGTCATCGCGGTCTCCGGAGATGGACGGCGTGAAGGCAAGCCCGGTGGTCTGGCATCAGCTCACTAGTATCAGCTAAGCGGCATCAGCTCAGTGGCACCGGAGAAGACAAGTACGCCCGCACGGGATGCGGGCGCTCAGGGGGCGCATTATGCCTGCTGACAGCCTGCAGGCAATCGCTTTAGCGCATGATGCGTATTCTTCAGGCGGGCAGCGTCGCTTCAGGTAGCGGCAGCGCGCCTTCTTCGATACGACGGCCCAGCAACTGACGATATTGTGTCGGGTCTTTCGGCGTCAGGCTGTGCGCGGGCGGATCGACATACACCACCAGCAGACGCGACAACCAATAGCGCAGTGCGGTCATGCGCAGCATGCTCGGCCACAGGCGGCGCTCATCAGCGTTCATCGGACGCTCAGCGAGATAGGCGCCGAGCAGAGCGTCATAACGCGCGCTATCCAGGCGGCCATCGTCGTGCGAACACCAGTCGTTGACCACGATCGACAGATCGAAGATCAGATCACCGGTACAGCCGTTATAGAAGTCGATGATACCGCCGAGGCGATCACCATCGAACAGCGTGTTGTCGCGGAACAGATCACCATGCAATACGCCCTGCGGGAGATCGACACCGCTGAAAGCGTCTTCACAGATATCGATCTCGTCGGCCATCAGTGTCTGATCGCTCGGCGTCAGATACGCCAGCACCTTGTGGTGCATCGGCTTGATCCAGTTGAGATCACGAGTATTGGGGCGCTGGCCAGTGAAGTGTTGCGAGACGGCATGCATGCGACCCAACGCGGCCCCAATCTCGGCGCACTGCGTGGTGTTGGGCGCGACAGGCCACTGGCCCGGCATCCGCGGAAACAGCAACGCAGGCTTGCCCGCCAGTGACTTGAGCGCCTGGCCGTCGTGGTCATGCAGCGGGCCGGGCACGGGCAGCTTGTGATTGGCGAGAAAATCGAGCAACTCGACGAAGAAGGGCAGCTCATCGTGCTCGCCCTGCTCGAACAGCGTCAGCACCATTTCACGGCGGTCGGTCGTGACGAAGAAGGTCGAGTTTTCGGTGCCATGCGCGACATCCTCAAGGGAGGTCAGCGTGCCTGCATCGTACTCTGCCAGAAACTGTGCGACCTGATCGTGGCTCAGGGGGGTAAAGACTGCCATCTGTGACTCTCGCCGAATGTGCCTGTCCCGCCGCTGCCCTGCACGTCATGACTGTGCCGTTCGCGGAGAGAATTATTGTGGGGATGCAGAGGTGAGGCTGCGCTGAATGTCAGGCCGCCGAGAGGCAGGCCTGACATCAAACGTATTGCTGACTGGAGCTTATCATTTTTTACGCGCCCAGCCCGGCACCTGCAGCTGGCCGGCGTCTTTCACGCCGGACTTGATGAAATTGCCGTTGCCATCACTGTCGAGCAGGAAGAAGGGCGCGCCTTCCCTGGGAATGACCTCGATCGCGAACAGATGGCCGTTGACGCGATATTCGCGCAGCGTGCGGTCATCCTGCTGGCGGCTGGTGACCTGCGGCTTGGGTGCGTCACTCTCGGCCACGGCCAATGGTGCGCTCAGGCTGGTGACCGCCACCAGCAGGCTGGCGGCCAGCAGGCGAGGCAGTGTCAAGGTACAACGCGGGGCGGAAGATGCAATCGTGCGCATGGCATATCTCCTGAGCGCAACGTTCTGTGCGCTGACGTGCAGATGGGTAGCCGGCCTGTCGTCTGGTGATCAGGCGCTCCCGTTGGGAGCAGTTTACGTCGCCCGTCTCTCGACTGCACTAGCCCGCCTGCGTGTCGTTGATCGTGGATGGCGGCTGGGCGTGTCGTCAGCCCTTGCGTATCATGAGCGCATTGCCGCCGGCGTTTGCCCCGGCCCCACCTTTCAGCCTACGGATGCGACTGCTCATGGCCGCCACGCCGATCGTTCTCGTCGATGGATCTTCCTATCTCTATCGCGCCTTTCACGCCCTGCCGCCGCTGACCACCTCCAAAGGGCTGCCGACCGGCGCCGTGAAGGGGGTGATCAACATGCTCAAGAGCCTGATTCGCCAGTACCCGGATAGCCCCATGGCGGTCGTGTTCGATGCCAAGGGCAAGACCTTCCGCGATGACATGTACGCCGAGTACAAGGCGCAGCGCCCACCGATGCCGGATGACCTGCGTCTGCAGATTGAACCGTTGCATGCCTGCGTGCGCGCCCTCGGCCTGCCGCTGCTGTGTGTCACGGGTGTCGAGGCGGATGACGTCATTGGCACTCTGGCGCGCTTGGCGACTGAAGCGGGGCGTGACGCCGTCATCTCTACCGGCGACAAGGACATGGCGCAGCTGGTGAATGAGCACATCACGCTGGTCAACACCATGAAGAACGAGACGCTGGACGTAGACGGCGTCACCGAGAAGTTCGGCATTCCGCCGAATCTGATCATCGATTTCCTCGCGCTGATGGGTGACAAGGTCGACAACATTCCCGGCGTACCGGGTGTGGGCGAGAAGACCGCACTGGGCCTGCTGCAAGGCATGGAAGGCGGACTTGATACCATCTATGGCGATCTGGATCGCATCAAGACGCTCAGCTTCCGTGGCGCCAAGACACTGGCCAAGAAGATGGAAGCGCATCGCGATGAAGCCTATCTCTCCTATCGTCTCGCCACCATCAAGCTGGATTGCGAGCTGGAACACGGCCTGGATGATCTCGCGATTGCCGCGCCGGACACCGCCGCGCTGGTCGAGCTATATAAAGAGATGGAATTCAGAGCGTGGCTGAAGGAGCTGCTGGAGGGTGGTGACATGGCCGCCACGCCGCACGCCGACGAGAAGGACAGCGGTGTGGCCGCGACAGACCTGTTCGGCGATAGCATCGCGCCGGTCGCTGCCCCCGCAACTGACAAGGACAAGGCCGCTGCTGCCCCAGCGCCTGTCATCGAGAGTGACGGCGCACACGACGACATGACGCCTGACGTGCTGCCGCCGCGTGAAGCGCGCAACTATCGCGCCATCACCACACAGGCCGAGCTGGATGAGTGGCTGACGCGTGTGCGTGCCAGCACCTCGCTGTGTTTCGATCTCGAAACCACCAGTCTCAACTACATGGAAGCCGATATCGTCGGCATCGGCATGGCGCTGGAGATAGGCGAGGCCGTCTATATTCCGGTCGCGCACAGCTATCTGGATGCCCCCGCACAGCTGGACCGCAAGGCGGTACTGGCGGCGCTGACGCCGATTCTGGCAGACCCCGCCATCACCAAGGTTGGCCAGAACCTCAAGTACGATATCGAGGTGCTGGCGCGCTACGATATTCCCGTCTCTGGCCCACTGGCCGACACCATGTTGATGTCCTACGTGCTCAACTCCACGGTGACACGTCACGACATGGATTCGCTGGCGCTCAAGTATCTGGGTGAAACGACCATCAGCTTCACCGATATCGCGGGCAAGGGCGCCAAGCAGCTGACCTTTGATCAGATCGCGCTGGAAGAGGCGATGCCCTATGCCTGTGAAGATGTCGATATCACCCTGCGTCTGGCGGCGCTGCTGGGGCCACAGGTCGCCAGAACCGGCCGACTGGAAGAGGTGCTCCAACAGCTCGAATTCCCGCTGATTCCGGTGCTGGCACGTATCGAGCGCAACGGTGTCGCGATTGACCCGGAGCGGCTGCACATCCAGACGCGTGAGCTGATCGAGCAGATTCATACGGCCGAGAAAGAAGCCTTTGCGCTGGCGGGTCGTGAGTTCAATCTCGCCTCGCCCAAGCAGCTGGGCGAAATTCTCTTCGAGGAGCAGAAGCTGCCGGTCAAGAAGAAGACGCCCAAGGGCGCGCCGTCGACGGCTGAAGCGGTGCTGGAAGAGCTGGCGCTGGATTTCCCGCTGCCCAAGATCATCATGCGCCATCGCGGTATGACCAAGCTCAAGAGCACCTATACCGACAAGCTGCCGCAGCTGGTCAATCCGGTCACGCGTCGTCTGCACACCAGCTATCACCAGGCGGTGACCGCGACGGGCCGTCTGTCATCGTCTGATCCGAATCTGCAGAACATTCCGGTGCGCAGCGAAGAGGGGCGGCGTATTCGTCAGGCCTTCATCGCACGCCCCGGCTATCGCATCGTCGCGGCGGATTACTCGCAGATCGAGCTGCGCATCATGGCGCACCTCTCGGGCGACAAAGGGCTGCTGTCGGCCTTCGCTGAGAATCGCGATGTGCACGCTGCCACGGCGGCGGAAGTCTTCGGTGTCGATGAGGCGCGTGTCAGCACGGACCAGCGCCGCAGTGCCAAGGCGATCAACTTCGGGCTGATCTACGGCATGTCGTCGTGGGGGCTGTCGCGTCAGCTCAATATTGAGCCGGGCAAGGCCAAGACCTATATCGAACGCTACTTCGATCGCTATCCGGGCGTTGCGACCTATATGGAAGACACGCGCCGTCTTGCCGCTGATCAAGGCTATGTCGAAACCATCTTCGGGCGTCGCCTCTATCTGCCGGAAATCGGCTCGCGCAATCACGCGCGCCGCAGTGCTGCTGAGCGCACCGCCATCAACGCCCCGATGCAAGGCAGCGCCGCTGACATCATCAAGCGCGCCATGATCGACGTCGATGCCTGGCTGGCGGACAGCAACTCAGGCTACGACACCATGATGGTCATGCAGGTACACGATGAACTCGTCTTCGAAGTCGCCGACGCGCAAGTCGACGCCTTCATGAAAGACGTCGCCCAACGCATGCAAGACGCCGCCGCCCTCGATGTCCCGCTGCTTGTCGAAGTCGAACAAGGCGACAACTGGGAAGAAGCGCATTAATTAAAATCGCTGTTATAATAGAATTTGAAAGGGGCTCTCAGTTAATGAGGGCCTCTTTTTAGTACGTGTGGAGCAAGGCTCGATGGATTCATTTGATGTGAAGGGGGGGGAGGGGATGCTCAACTGTATTTATTGTCCCGATGAGTTTTTTGTACAAGGGAAAGGATCTAAAGAACATGCCATACTTTCTTCGATTGGAGGGAGGAAAATATCTAGGAATATATGCTGTGTAAAGTGTAATGCTAGGCTTGGAAATGAGATCGATGAGCATGTTAGTGAAGGGTTGAAATTCCTTTCTACACTTTGTGGTATCACGACTGGCAGGGGGAGGCCTGCAGCAGCAATAAACAATGCTGGTTGCCATAATGATCTTCCGTTCTCGCTCAAATCTGGTGGTGAAATAGTAGTATCGCAATCTAAGATAAGCGTTTGTAGCGAAAGTGAAACTATTAATATATCTATACAGGCTAAAGATATCGGCAGCGCTGAAAAATTATTTTCTCATCAGTTAAAAAGGTTCGGTAAGAAGGAAGAGGAAATTTCTAACTACCAAGTTACTACTCATAAGGAGTATATAAAACCGGTAGAGATGAGTGTTAGTATGGAATCAGGCGAGCATAAAAGGTCAGTGGCTAAAATGGCACTTACCTATACGGCAACTCTTATTTCACCTGATCGACTTAGATCTGGAATATTTTACGATATCATTGACTATATAAATAATGGTAGTGGTAAAATTAGCCTGGTATATTTTTATCCAAATAGTACCCCGGGCAATGTTGAGCTGCCTGTAACTAGCCATAAGGTTGTAATTATTGCTTCTTCAGAAAAGAAAAAGGCTGTTGGGTTTATAGAGTTATTCGGAGGGATCCGGTTTATAATTTTGCTGTCTGATAGCTGGAATGGTGGGGATATATATAAAGTTCATGTTGTGGATGGTCGCAGTGGGAAGCAGTCTAACTACTGTTTCTCTAAGGATAAGGTTAATAGTAATGTGTTCGCCGAAATGTCAGAAATTTCCGAAGAAGATATTTGTATTATGTTTAACTCTGTAATTAGTTGTGCGCTAATCAAGCAAGTAGAGATAACTGAAGATAAGATTATTCGAGATGAAACTGAGAGGTTTAAACTCTAGTGCAGGGGATTAGATAATGCTAGCAAGCATAAAAGTATACTTAAAGGAAAGATAGAGGTGGCGATTGGTAATAGCAGGGGACGAAAGAATAAAGTAAAAATAATATAGAATTTATTGAGTATATAGCTACTTTTTGTATCTACGACCACTGGCTACGTTGATCCTTGGCGGCGGTAGGCCGATGCTGTAGGTGGTGTCCGGTTTTCCGGACGCTGGCCGCGGAATGGCGCGGCACACAACAATCAGATCCGGCGGGTGTTGGTGGCGGCATGACGGCTACCCACGATGATCGGACACGCCAAGGGAGAGCGGAAGATGGCTCAGCAGATGCCAGTGTCAGGCGGTGCAGTAGTGGTGACGCCGATGCGTCACGAGGTGCCTGCGTCGTCGATTCTTCTGGAGAGTGCACGTCGAGAGCTGTTGAAGGCGGCGATGAATGCAGTGGAGGAGTGGGTGGTGGTGGTAGATGCCCACGGCTGCATCCAGTTTCTCAATGCGCCTTACGCTGAATTTCTCGGCGTCGATGCTGAGGCGGTATTGGGACGTGATGCCCGTGAGGTGATCGAGAACACGCGCATGCATGAGGTGCTGGAGAGCGGACGGGCAGAGCTTGCCCAGCTGCAGTTGATTCGTGGCCATCACATGATCGCCCATCGCTACCCCATCCTGCGTGATGGCGAGGTCATCGGTGTCATCGGCTCAGTGATCTATCACGATACCTGGGAATGGCGGCAGGTGAATGCGCAGGTGCAGGCGCTTGAGGCGGAGGTGGATTACTACCGTCAGGCGTTGGAAACCACCACCGGCGCCCGCTGGAAGCTGAGCGACATCATCGGTGAGTCCTCCGCGATGCGTGAGTTGGCCGCACGCGTGCGCAAAATTGCCCCCGGCGGCGCGTCCGTGCTGATTCGCGGCGAATCCGGCACCGGCAAGGAGCTTTACGCCCACTCGCTGCATCGTGCCTCGGCACGCGCGGAAGGGCCTTTCATCAAGCTCAACTGCGCGGCGATTCCCGAGGCACTGTTGGAGGCCGAACTGTTCGGTTATGAGGAGGGCGCCTTCACCGGTGCACGGCGTGGCGGCAAGCCCGGCAAGTTCCAGCTCGCAGATGGCGGCACGCTATTTCTCGATGAGGTCGGCGACATGCCGCTGGCGATGCAGGCCAAGCTGTTGCGTGTTCTGCAAGACCGTGAAGTCGAGGCTGTCGGCGCGACGCGCCTGGTGACGGTGGATGTACGCGTGATCGCCGCGACCCACCGTCCGTTGGAGGCGTTGGTCGAGAGTGGCGAATTCCGCGAAGACCTCTTCTATCGCATCAACGTGGTACCGCTGGTGATTCCGCCGCTGCGCGAACGCCGTGAAGATCTGCCCGGTCTGGCAGCGCATCTACTGGAACGTCTCGCTCGGCGCAGTGGCCGTCGCCCGCCCGTGTTGTCGCCTGCCGCGCTGGAGCGACTGTGCGCCCACCACTGGCCCGGCAACGTGCGCGAGCTGGAAAATGTGCTCGAAGCAGCCTTCTATCTCGGCGGCAGTCATATCCAGCCGACAGACCTGCCGGACGCTATCGGCACACGGCGTAGTGAGATATCCACCCCCCCTTTGGATTCCGCCGCGCACTGTACGTCAGCGATTACCCTTGATACGCCAGTGACGACGGGCCCACTACGCGAGGCAATGGCACACGCTGAGCATCAGTTGATCGAGAAAGCATTGTGCGCTTGTGGCGGCAACCGTACCCAGGCGGCACGTCAGCTGGGTATCGCCAAGTCATCACTGTACGAGAAGCTCGCTCGGCATGGTTTGTAGGCCGTCAGATCAGGAGAATGACATAGAACGTCCGGAAATCCGGAAATGGTCCGGATTTCCGGACGTTTTTGAGAAATCACTCTGTCATCGCGCTGCATCCCCCATCAGCCGTGACTCTTGCAAGAGTCATGGCTGACCAAAAGGTATTTGCTGCGGTTATCGATCCGCGACCTTGGTGGCGGTTTGGCGCTAAAAAACATGCGAGGCGTCCGGTTATCCGGACGCCTCGCATGTTTTTTAGCAGACGAAGTCGAGTGACATGAAGAGAATGCCTGACGATGTGGGTGTAGATGGCTGAAATTATTGATGTTCTAGTGTTGTGGTCAGTGACTTGCGTTACACAAGGGCAAGTTGACGTAAGCGTAAGCTATGCAAGTGGCAGCATGTTTCATCAGTACGCCTGACCAGCACCACTGGGCAGTAAAACAATAATCAGGGAGCCGTCCCATGCCGCATCAAGCCATGCCTCATCAATCTGAGCATCTGCAGTCGTCCACTACCGTCACTTCCGCTGAAAGCCCTGCACCGCGTCGCCTGCGCCTCGGTACTGCCATTGCAGCTGCCGTGGCCGCCACGACGCTGATGGTTGCGGTACCGGCGCAAGCCGAAGGCCCGAAGAAGCTCGATGTGGCCAGTACCTTCTCGACCAAGAACTTCCTTGGCGCGGGTGCCGTGCGTCTCGCCGAAGAACTCAAGACCGCCACCGGCGGTGCCGTCAGCCTGCGCGTCCATGAACCGGGCGATCTGGTACCGGCATTCGAGGTCTTCAACTCCGTATCCTCCGGTGCCATACAGGCGGGTTGGGACTGGATGGGCTACTGGGCAGGCACGGTACCGATCACCAACCTCTATGGCGCACTGCCGTTCGGCCCGAGTCCGGAAGCCTTCATGTCGTGGATGTGGGCCGGTGAAGGCACCGAACTGGTCCAGGCCGCCTATGACCCCTACGGCGTAAAAGTGCTGCCGTGCTTCATCTCTCCACAGGAGACGGGCGGTTGGTACAACAAGGAAATCAATACGCCGGAAGACTTCAATGGCCTTTCCATGCGCATCTCTGGTCTCGGTGCCAAGGTGCTCAACAAGCTGGGCGCTTCCACTCAGCTGGTACCGGGTAGCGAGATCTATCTGGCGCTGGAACGTGGCCGTGTCGATGCCACCGAGTTCTCGGTGCCGCAGGTCGATCAGGCGATGGGCTTCAATGAAGTCGCCAAGTATTACTATTTCCCGGGCTGGCATCAGAGCGCGAGCTGGTTCTCGCTGCTGGTCAATCAAGAGGTGTGGGACAGCTACAGCGATGAGCGCAAGGCACAGTTCCAGACTGCTTGTCGCGCGACGCTGCAGTGGGCGATGGCAGAAGCCCCGCCGGCACAGGTCAAGGCAATTCACGAGCTTGAGGCCAAGGGCGTTCAGGTCAAGCGCTTCCCTGAGCCGGTGATGACCGCGCTGCAGAAGGCGTGGGCTGAAGTGTTGGAAGAAGAGAAGAAGACCAATCCGGACTTCGCCAAGGCCTACGATTCGCTGATGAAGCACGCGGCGCTGATTGACGAGTGGTACAAGCTGCAGGCCATGCCGCAGCCGATGGCCATGAAAGCTGATGAGGACGCCTCACAATGACCGACCCCCGCCTTGCGCCCTGGCGGGCAAAGGGCGGGGCGGTGTGTGATGCCCTGGGTCGACCGCTGGTCGGCCTGGGGCTGTGGGTGGGTCGCCTGACCAGCTGGTTGGGTCTGGCGATCATCCTGGCCGTGCTCACCACCGTCACGCTCAACGCCCTGGGCATCAATGAAATCGCCAACTGGGGGTCGCCGGATGTGCTGCTGTTCGGCACGGCGATCACCATCAATTCCGTCACCGAGTTGCAATGGCACCTGTTCGGTATCCTGACGCTCTTCGGTGGCACCTACGCCCTGCACAGCGATACGCATGTGCGGGTCGATCTGTTCTATCAGCGGCTCTCGCCGCGTGGACGTGCCGTGGTCGATATTATCGGTCACCTCATCATGCTGATTCCCTTCTGTCTGCTGATCGCCTGGCTGTCGAAGCACTTCGTCAACATGTCCTACGTGTCTGGCGAGAAGTCCAACTACGGCGGACTGGTGGATCGTTACCTGATCAAGGCGATGCTGCCGACGGGGTTGGTCTTCCTCGCCCTCGGCGCGCTAGGGCAGATCTTCGAGAATCTGGCCTGCCTGTTTGACCCGGCCCGTGTGCCGGAACGTCTGAAAGATCATGAGATTGCCAGTCTGACCGGCCTTGCCCCTCAGGCGGCAGGCGCGTCGACTGACGCCGCGGCCCCCCACGACTCTGCCCACGGGAGCCATGATAATGCTCGCTGAATACGCTCTGCCCATCACGATGGTGGTGGCGCTGCTTGTTGGTATCTTCTCCGGCTATCCTGTCGCCTTCCTGCTTGGCGGGTTAGGCATCGTGTTTGCCTTCCTCGGCGATATACCCGTGGCATTTCTTGGCACCGTCGGGTCGCGCATCTTCGGCGGGGTGATCGAGAACTGGCTGTTGATCGCGATCCCGTTATTCGTGTTCATGGGGCTGATGCTTGAGAGCTCCGGCGTGGCGCGCAACCTGCTGATGACGCTGCAACGTCTGTTTGGTCGTGTGCATGGTGGGCTAGCCGTATCAGTGGCGCTGCTGGGCGTGGTGATGGCAGCCAGTACCGGCATCATCGGTGCATCCGTGGTCATGCTGGGCTTGCTGGCGCTGCCCGTGATGCTGGGACAGGGCTACAAGCCTGAGATGGCCTGTGGCGTGATTGCCGCGTCCGGCACGCTGGGGATTCTGATTCCACCCTCGATCATGTTGGTGCTGATGGGCTCCATCCTGCAGATTTCGGTCGGCGCGCTGTTCAAGGCGGCACTGGTGCCTGGTTTGCTGCTCGGCGCGCTGTATGTCGCTTATCTACTGATTACCGCCAAGCTTCATCCGGAGTGGGCGCCACTGCCAGACCAGAAGTTGCTGGGCACTGACAAGACACCGCTGCCGCTGGCGCTGCTGCGGGATCTGTTCGGCCCGATGGTGTTGATCGTCGCCGTACTGGGCTCAATCATGACCGGTATCGCTACACCGACTGAGGCTGCGGCCATCGGCGCGGGCGGAAGCTTGCTGTTGGCGTTGGTGATGGGCGGGCTGTCTTTCCCGACGCTGCGCAATACGCTACGTGACACGTCACGCACCAGCGCGATGATCCTGTTCGTCGTCATCGGCGCGACCTGTTTCTCGGTGGTCTTCAAGCGCCTCGGCGGCGATTACCTGATCGAGGATGTCATTACCGGCACTGGCCTGGGCCCCTACGGCCTGTTGCTGCTGCTGATGGGGCTGATCTTCGTGCTCGGCTTCTTCCTCGAGTGGATCGAGATCAGCTTCGTGGTGCTGCCGTTGGTCGCACCGGTCGTCGAGGCGCTGGACTTCGGTTTCGGGCTGTCGGGGCAGGGCTTGTTAGTATGGTTCGCCATTCTGGTCGCCATCAATTTGCAGACGAGCTTCCTGACGCCACCGTTTGGCTATGCATTGTTTTACCTCAAGGGCATCACTGCGGGTCAGATCTCCATCGGCACCATCTACCGCTCGATTCTACCGTTCGTGGGCCTGCAGCTGGCGGGGCTGACGCTGTGCATCGTATTCCCATCGCTGGTGCTGTGGTTGCCGGGTTTGATGCCGTGAGCCTGACTGAGCGCTAGTGCCAGAAAGCAAGTGCATGGCTGCCGACAGGGAAGCGGTGGCCATGCCTGATGCATCAGGAGCAATCACTGGGGCTATCACCAAGGAGAAAGTGATGCTGCCACGACGCAGGGTACTGATTGCGGGACAGGATGAATGGCTGGAAGCCATGGCGCGGACCTTTCTCGAGGAAGGCGCCATCATCGCCCTGATGGGGACTGGCCGTCAGGACCTGAACCGCGTGCTGGACGCATTGGGTGGTGAGCAGGACGACCGCTTCGGCCGCGTGGTGGGCGAGGGCTGTTTCGAGGCACTGGTGTCGCGCCTCGGGCGGCTCGATGTGCTGGTCTGCATGCCGCCATCGGCAGGGCCGGGACAGACGCTGGAAGAGTGTCTCGTTCAGCAGGTGGCAGGCCCAGGAGCACTGCTGCAGGCGGCTTGTGCGCGCATGTTGCGTCACGGCGGTCGGGTGCTGGCGGTAGCGCCACCCTTTGGTGACAAGCGTGATAGCCAGAGTGCAGCCATGGTTCAGGCAGCACTGGGTGAGCTGATTCAGCGGCTGGCCGCTCGCTCACCGGACAAGGTACGCGCCAATCTGCTGTGCCCACAGGACAGTGGTCCTGCCGCTGTCGCGGAATGTGCGCGATTTCTGGCAGGAGGAGCAGGGCGCTCACTCAATGGCCAGGTGCTGCGCTTGAGTGAGTAGTGCTGCGCTCCTGCACGATTCCCGCTTCACTCCTGCCTCAGTTTCATTCTCTCTGCTCAACGACGCTTGCCTCTCCTGATGCCCTCCCTTGTCAGGCGCCGCCATCGTTCGCTCTCAATTGGCGCCGACACTGGCCGCTCTCAATTGGCGCCGACACTGGCCGCTCTCAATTGGCGCCGACACTGGCCGCTCTCAATTGGCGCCGACACTGGCCGCTCTCAATTGGCTCCGACACCGGCCGCTCTCAATTGGCCCCGAAACCGGCCACAAAGACACGCACGCAGCGTTGTACATGCGGTCGGTGGATTTCCATGCTGTCAGTGCGGTCAGGGCGGCCCAGCAGTGCATCGATATGCAGTGGACTCAGCAACATGCCCATCAGCATGTTGGCGGCGTTCAGCGGCTGCGTTCCTAGCCCACTGGCGGGTAGCGTGCCCTTTTTCACCTGCTGGCTCAGATAGTCGGCGAGCCGTTGGCGCGTGACGTCGGGGCCATTCTCCAGAAACAGGCGGCCCAGTTCGGGCGTACGTCCGCTTTCGAAGGCCAGCCCGCGTAGCAGCCGGATCAAGCGCGGCTGCAGTGCCAGCGACAAGATGGCCATGCCGAAGCGCTCCAGTGCCTGGGCGGGTCTGCTGCCATCGCTGACCTGCTGGTCCATCAGTGCCCACACGGATTTGGCCTCCTGCTGCATGACCGCCAGAAACAGCCCCTCCTTGCTGCCAAAGTTGCGGTAAAGCGTCGCCAGTGAGCCACCGGCATCACGTGCAATGTCGTTGATGCTGGTGGCCGCGAATCCCTGTTCGAGGAAGTGCTCGCGCGCCACGCTCAACTGGCGCTTGCGGCGTGCCTCACCGCGTGGCGAAGCACGCGTGGCTGATGTTGCCGAAGATACTGCTGAAGAAGGTGCTGTCGCTGCAGGAGCGTTAGAGCGTAAGTCGATCATACGAATACCCTGCTGGGGAGTGGAGCGTGCGCATCGCTACAGCATGCAGCTTTTGGGTTGCAGTTACCTGAACGCAAGGGGACGTGGGGTGCAACTGTCAGAGCGCGCAAGTTAACTGTAGTATTTATTACACTTAATGATGATGCAAGACCATCGCTGTACAAGATTCAACAGTGCATGCCGTGACAGCTTAGCGTGTATATCGGTGATCGCATCGCTCTACAGATCCTGTGCGTGCTCCGTTCAGGTCGCGAGACTGACGGCGAGACGGCAGTTAGAGAGGTTTTCCAATGAACAAGGCTGGAAAGGGCATCGTTGCTCTTGTCGTCGTCGCGGGTGTTATCGCCGGTGGAGTCATGGGGCTGGAGTGGTGGCGGGTCGGGCGCTTCATGCAGGAAACTGACAACGCCTACGTGCGTGCCGACAGCGTGCCTGTGCGCGCCGAGACCACGGCGCGTATTACGCGCATGCTGGTGCACGACAATCAGCCGGTGACGGCGGGTCAGCTGCTGGTGGAACTTGATGATGGTGATGCCAAAGCCAATCTGGATCAGGCCAGTGCCCAGCTGGACAACTCGCGCACCGGCGAAGTGCAGGCCGAGCGCCAGTTGACGTTGCAGCAGGCGAAGATCGACGAGGCCAAGGCCGCGTTGGATTCCGCCAAGGCTGAGCGCGATCAGGCGGCACTGCACCTCAAGCGCTCCAAGAGCCTGGAAAGCCGCAGCTACGCCTCGCAGCAATCCTATGAGGATGATCAGGTGACGCTGCGCACCACCGAGGCCAGCGTTGCGCAGAAGCAGGCCGCACTGACGTCTGCCCGCGGACAGCTTGAGGTCTATAAGGCCCAGCTGGATTCGGCGCGCGCCGAGATCGTCTCTGCCGCGGCGGACCTGGCCTATGCCCGCCATCAGCTGAACAAGACGAAGATCATCGCGCCGCAGGATGGCGTGATCGGTAATCGCAGTGCTGAGGTCGGTACCATGGCCAGTGCCTCGCTGACATTGATGCAGCTGGTGCCGGTCGATAGTGCCTACGTGGTGGCCAACTACAAGGAGACCCAGACCGAGCGCATGCGCGTCGGGCAGCCGGTGAGCCTTGAGGTGGATGCGTATCCGGACATCGAGTTCAAAGGTGTGCTCGATAGCCTCGCGCCAGCGACGGGTACCGAGTTCAGTTTGCTGCCAACCGACAACGCGACCGGTAACTTCAACAAGATCGTGCAGCGGGTGCCGGTACGCATTCGCCTGACTGGGCCTGAAGAGGCACTGACGCGCTTGCGGGCAGGGCTTTCGGCGATACCTAGTATCGATACGCGCGAACTGCCGGATAGTGGCACCTATGCGGCGGCTCCTGTTGATTCTCCTGTTACGGCGTCCTCCGTCACCACTGCTAGCGCGACCGGAGCGCAGTAGGCGTGGCTGAGACAAGCGCAGGAACCGGCATGTCAGCCAGCGCACCCAACGATATGCCGTCGCGCGCCCATCAGATCGGCTTTATCGCGGCCGTATTCGGCATGTTCATGGCGATTCTGGATATCCAGATTGTCGCAAGCTCCCTGAATGAGATTCAGGCCGGGCTCTCGGCAAGTCGCGAGCAGGTGTCGTGGATTCAGACCAGCTATCTGATCGCCGAGATCGTGATGATTCCGCTGTCCGGCATGCTGGCGCGTATCTTCTCGACACGTGTGGTGCTGACCGTCTCGGCGCTGGGCTTCACGCTGGCCAGTCTCGGTTGTGCGCTGTCCACCTCGCTTGAGTCATTGATCGTGCTGCGCGCGGTGCAGGGCTTCATGGGCGGTGCGATGATTCCACTGACGCAGGCGGTCAGCTTCTCGATCTTCCCGCGGCGCATGATGGGCAGCATTCAGGCGTTGATCGGGCTGGTGGCGACCATGGCGCCGTCGATCGGGCCGACCGTCGGCGGCTATCTGACCGAATACCTGAGCTGGCACTGGCTGTTTCTGGCTAATCTGGTGCCGGGCATCCTGGTGGCGGGGCTGGTGTGGCGCAATCTGGACATCGATGTTGGCAATCGTGAGCTGCTCAAACGCCTCGATACGCTGGGCCTGACGCTGATGGCCATCTTCCTCGGCAGCCTGGAATATGTGCTCGAGGAAGGCCCCGGTGATGACTGGTTCGCAAGCTCGCTGATTCTTTTCTGGGCGACGATATGCGCGCTGGCGGGAGTAGGATTCTTCTGGCGCGTGTTGACGGCAGATAATCCGATCGTCGATCTGCGCGTGTTCAAGAATCGCAATTTCGGGCTCGGGGCGATCATCGGTTTCTGGGTCGGGGTGGTGCTCTACGGACTGGTCTATCTGGTGCCGTTATTTCTGGGCACCATTCGCGGCTTCTCGAGCCTGCAGATCGGCGAAATCATGTTCGTGACCGGTGCCGCGATGTTTGTGATGGCCCCCGTGGCGGGCAAGCTGTCCGATGTGCTCGATCTGCGCCTGCTGCTGTGTATCGGGCTGGTGCTGACCGGGGTGGGCACCGGCATGAATGTGCATCTGACCTCAGCCTCTGGCTATGACGACTTCTTCTGGCCGCAGCTGATTCGTGGCGTGGGACAGATTCTGGTGCTGCTGTCAGTGTCGCGGCTGGCGCTGGGTACGCTATCGCCGAGCGCCATTGGCAATGGCAGCGGTCTGTTCAACGTGATGCGTAATCTGGGTGGCGCGGTAGGACTGGCATTGATCGATACCCTGCTTGAGATGCGCGAGGACTATCATTGGAATCAGATGATCGGTTCCATCAATCTGGGGCGTCAGGAAGTGGTGGACCAGCTCGCCAGCTATCAGTCAGCCTTCGCAGGACTGGCCGACCCGTGGCGTGCGGGTGTCGAGATGATCTCGCAGCGCATCAGTGTGCAGGCGGAGGTGCTGGCCTTCGATAATCTGTTCCTGTGGCTGGGGGCCGTCTATGTGGTGGGCAGTATCGTGGCGTTTGCCTTCCGCAAGCCTGAGAGTGAGAAGCCTACTGAGGACGGTGGTGCGCACTAGGCAGAGGTAGTGTTGTGCTTGGCTTCGTGCCTGACATTGCTCTCGGCTCTCGGTACTGTTTTCAGTCGCCACAAAAAAGACCCGCCATCATGGCGGGTCTTTTCGTTTCAGCAGGCAGTCTATACGTATCAGGCTATCAAGCGTTTACCAGCCCCAGAACATCAGGTACCACACACCGATTGCCGGCAGGCAAGCCATCGCCACACTGGTGGTGCCGATCAAGCGCGAGGTGCTCCCGCCTCCCAGCTGGCCGCTATTGAGCTGCTCGCCTGTGATGCGCCACGCCAGTCGCAGGCCCCACAGGCAGGCCAGTACCAACAGCGTGGCGCGTAGATCATTGGCCCAGGTCAGGTTGATGCCGTCACCGCGCAACAGCGTCATGGTGGTGGCGGACAAGCCGAGGAAGACGCCAAGTCCGCCCAGCGGGATCAGGCTGAGCGACAGGTGCCACAGGCGCGAGAGAGTCGCCTTGCCGCCCATCAACCAGTTGCCGAGCAGCAGCGGCAGGCTGGTCGCGGCGCCCAACAAGCCGCCCCCCACCACGATCCACAATGTGATCAGGCTGCCGTCGAGCAGGTTGAAGACATCGTTGTGCTCGGGATAGTTGGTCAGAATCCAGGTCGGTAGCGTGGTGGTCAGCGGCCACATCAGGTCGTGCTCGATCAGCCAGAAGGCCAGCAGTTGCTTGATCTGCACGAACCACGGACTGGCGCTCCAGCTGAAGGCGCCGATCGCGATCCCCAGCAGGCCAAACACCAGCACGGAGTAGTGCGTGAAGCGAACCGGCTGCGGCGGCTCGACCAGCTCGGCCCCCGGTGCGCGCCATTCCAGTTGCATGGCGTCCTTGTAGCCGCTGCAACGTCCGCAGGCATGACAGTCACCGGCACTGTCGAGCTGCTTGAGCGGAATCAGCGGCGCGCAGTCCGGTGCCGACATGCGTACTGCATCACCGTTTCTCACGGCTTGATTGTGTGCGGCCCACTGCGCTTGATCAGTACGGAAGTGGGTTGGTGACAGGCGTGCCAACAGATTGAACACGCCATTGACCGGGCACAGCTGACGACACCAGACGCGCGTGCCCTTGCCGTAGATCAGGCCAACGATGATCGCCGCCACGGTTGAGCCCCCCAGTACCACCAGTGCGCCGAGCGGATACTGATAGACACTGGCCAGCTGGCCGTAGAGCGTAGTGCCGAGAAAGGCCACGAAGGGCCAGCCGCCCCAACGCATCCAGTCAGGAATCGGCCGGCCGAGACCAATGCGGCTGGCGGCCTCGGTCAGCGTGCCTTCCGGACAGAAGACGCCGCACCAGACACGGCCCATCAGCACCATGCTAATCAGCACGAAGGGCCACCACAGCCCCCAGAACACGAATTCGGCGAACACCGTCAGGCTGGTCAGGATATGCGCCTGATAGTCCGGCAGTGGTAGCAGGGCGGGCACTACCAGCAGGAAGGCGTAGAGACCGACCACCACCCACTGAATCAACTGGATTAGCCCACGACGCTGCTGCATCGCCTGCCCGAAGCGCGCAATGCGATTCGGGCGTGATGTCATGGAGTCATCCGCTGATTGAATGCCACAGTTGGCCATGGACGCTTTCTCCTCGGAATTGGCTGCCTAGCGAATTAGCTACGCGCCCGCGCGGCCAGCTGGCTGCGCTGGTCACTGCGTTCATTCTTGCGCTGATTCTTCATCATGCTGATCACCACCACCCAGTAGAGGACGTAGCCACCCACCATGGTCGCGGCAGGCCAGGCGCGGTAGCCGGCGAAGGTTGCCAGCAGGCCACCCAGGCCACTGCCGTCATCCAGCAGCCAGCTGGAATCCCATAGCGGGTCCATGCCTGCTGGCAGATAGCCGAGGCCAATCAACTGCTCAAGACCCGACATCAGCAGCGAGGCAGCCAACAGCAGCAACAGTATCTCGGTGACGCGGAAGAACAGCTTCCAGGAGAACAGGCGCGAACCCAGCTGCAGCGCCATGAAAGTGGCGACGGCCAACGCGAAGCCGATGCCGGCGGCGAGGGAGAAGCTGCCAATGCCACCGGATTGCAGGCTGGCGGCGCCCATGCCATAGAGGAAGACGACGGTTTCGGCACCTTCACGCGCCACGGCAATGGCGACCAGAATCGCCACGCCCCAGTAGCTGCCGGAAGACACGGCATTGGCCATTCCGCTTTCGAGTTCTGCTTTGAGCGTGCGTCCCTTGGTGCGCATCCACAGCACCATCTGAGTGATCAACAGACAGGCGATCAGTACCAATGCTGCCTGGAAGACTTCCTGTGAGGTACCCGTCAGCCAGGTATTGGCCCCCATCAGGGCAGCACCCATCAGGCCTGCCAGCACGAGACCCGCGACGACACCGCCCCATAGATAGCGCAAGCCGGCGCGGGTGCCGGACTGCACCAGCCAGGCATGCATGATGCCGACGACAAGAATGGCTTCGACGCTTTCGCGCCAGACGATAAACAGAACCTGATCAAACATGGCGGGACTCTCGGCAACAGCAGGCAAGAAAGAATGACGTGAGGGCAGTGCTCATGACATCCGTACTCATAAGATCAGTACACATGACATCAGTGCTGACCAAGACAGCACTTGAGACAGAAGCACTTGAGACTGATGTACTTGAAACTGATGTACTTGAAACAGAAGGGCACATCACTCGGCAGCCACTACCTGACCACGCGCATCCGGTAGATGGAAATCATCGAAGTAGTCGTAGCTGCCAGCACGTAGCGGGTGAATGACCACGAATGACTTCACGCCCGGAGCCAGCACTTTCTCCTTGCGTAGGGAATTACTCTCGAATTCGGCAGGAGTATTGCCCGCGTTGTGCAGCTGGATGATGAATTTCTCACCGGCCTTCACTTTCAGCACCTTGGGAGTGAGAGTGCCATTCTTCAGGGTCAGGTCGTAGGAGGGCATGTCGGTGGCGAGTGCCGTGTTAGGAAGCAGGACAGCGGACAACACAAGCAGCAGAACAGGAGATAACAGGGCGTACAGGCGACGGGACAGACGCATGGTGAGCTCCATGTCAGGGAGTGAGGAGCAGGTGCCGTCCATCAGAAAAGCGGGGCGGCAAAGCGACCAATGGCCGCCACGAGGGCAGCCATTGAGCGTGGACAATAGCAGACGCGCTACGGTTTAGTAGCCGCCTTTCTTGCCAATGCCTGCATAGACGAAATCATAGTCGGTCGTGATGGTGTCCGGCCATTCGGCGACGCCTGTTTCCTTGTCGATATGACGCGGCATATCCGGATGCTGGATGACGAAGGTCAGGTGGTATTTTCCTGGTCCGTCCAGCTTGACGTTCTTGCCGTAGTGCGTGCCATCGTTGGCGATCATCGGTACCAGGTCACCCTCGATCGGCGTCTCGCTGCCATTCTTGGTCAGGGTGTAGTGGATACCGAGATAGGGAATCCAGTCGCCCGGTGCGAAGCCGTTGTCATTCTCCATCAGCGCATGGATATCGGCTTCCAGATGAACATCGGCTTTATTGGCCGGCAGCTTGCCCGCGGGTGCCATGACGACTGGCTGCAGGTAGACGGCAGCAATTTCCATGCCCCCTTCCTTGGCCGGCGTACCGATGGGGTATTCCAGTGCCAATGCCTGACCTGCCACAAACGGTGCTACCAGGCTCATGGCGAGCAAGGCAGGCTTGAGCGCACGAGACAGTGTGGTGGTGACAATGTGACGTTGTGGCATCAGTAGGAGCTCGCATGATTGGGGAAATGTTGTCTCATTATCCTGATAAGCATAAATATAACCATTCTCATTGACGCGCCGCGTGCGTTGCCTATCTTGCAACCGGGCGTTTTCCAATATGCGCTAGTGCTCAATTAATGCGGGTTTTTCGCTGATGCTGAGCGATCTGGCCTGATGCGCCGTCATGCGGCATGCTGCGCGTCATGACGACTTCTCTTGAGACAGCGCTAGACCTTCCCGCCCTGCAGCGCGGCAGCCAACGGCTACAGACACGCCTGCTGGCCTGCCGGCATCGTGGCTGCCTGTGGATCAGCGGGCCAAGGACGCTTGTGCAGGCACGCGCCCTGGCGTTGTGTGCTGCCTGGCCAGACGCCGCAGGCGCGCCACTGTGGTTGGGAGGCAGTGTAGCTGTGGATGGCGCTTCAGTACGTCATCTGGCGATGGCCAAGGCCGCGACACAGCTCGGAGGAGAGCAGTCGTTGGTCATCTTTGATGCGGCAAGCGGTGATAGCGGCTTTGATCCTGATGCGTTCGGGGCGGTGTCCGGCACTCTGAAAGCGGGGGGCTTGCTGGTGCTACTGACGCCAGCCGAGTGGGCGCAGGCTGACCCCGTGGCGGTGCCCGACGCCGATTATGCCCGGCTGGCGCATTGGCCGGTCGCGCGTGAGCAGCTTGCAGCGCGTTACCTGACACGCTTGGCGCGCTGCCTTCAGCGTGATCAACAGATCATGCAGTGGCCTGAAACGGTGACGTTGCCGCTGGCGTTTACTGCTACCGCCGTTGATTCTCCATCACCGTCTGACGCTGGGCCGGTCGTGAGTAGTGGCGACAGCTCCCACGATCCTGACTGCCTGACGGATGATCAGTGTGCAGTCGTTGCAGCGCTAGCGGCACTGGCACCGCATCGGCCGCTGGTGATCAGTGCTGACCGTGGACGCGGCAAGAGTGCCGCTCTGGGTATCGCCGCTGCCCGCTGTCTGAGAGGCGGTGAAGATGTGTGGCTGACGGCGCCGCGTCCTGCGGCGGTGGTGGCCATCTTTGCGCGACTGGCCGCGCTGGTGCCGGATGGGTGCCGCGAGGGCAATGTCTTCCGGATGCCCGCACAAGGCGAGCAGACTGCGGCAGTGCTGAGGTTCATCGCGCCTGATGCGCTAGGCGATGCGCTTGAAGGCCTGCCCGCAGAAACGTCCGCTGCGCTACCGCGGCTTTATGTCGATGAAGCGGCGGCGATTCCCACCCCGTTGCTGAAGGACTATCTGGCGCACTTTCCGCGTATTGCCTTTGCCACCACCGTGCATGGCTATGAAGGGACGGGACGTGGCTTCCAGTTGCGATTTCGTGCGCATCTCGACCGACAGTGCCCCGGCTGGCAGGCACGCGAGATGACGGCGCCCGTTCGCTGGGCCGCGCATGATCCGCTGGAACAATTGACGAGTGACGTGCTGCTACTGACCGCTGAGCCGTGTGAGGTTGAGGTACTTGCGGCGACGGGGAATGCGGCCGATCAGTTTCGCGCGTGGCTGGCGGAAACACAGGTGGTCGTGCTGGACCGCGAACGGCTGGCGCAGGACGAGGCGGCGCTGACACAGCTGTTTGGCCTGTTGGTGCAGGCACACTACCGCACCACGCCGTCAGACCTGCGCCAGCTGCTCGATACCCCTGGCCTCACGCTGATGGGCATTCGCCATTGCACGTCGGTGGCCAAAGACGTGACAGCGTGTGAGTCCCTCGACGAGGCTGGAGAGGAATCGCAAGGCGAACGTTGGCTGGGTGTGGTGGCGGTGGTCGAGGAAGGCGGTTTTCCAGCACCGCTCGCAGCAGAAATCTGGAGCGGTCAGCGTCGCCCGCGCGGGCACCTGTTGGCGCAGTCGCTGGCGGCACATGCCGGGCATCAGGCGGCCGCTGAAGCGCGCTGGTGGCGCGTGCTACGCATTGCCGTACATCCGGCGCTGTGGCGGTGTGGTCAGGGCACGCGGCTGCTGCAAGCGGTGGAGCAGCACGCTTTGTTGCAGGGCATCGCCCGGCTTGGCACCAGCTTTGGTGCGGAGGTCGGGTTGCTGGCGTTCTGGCAGGCGCAGGGGTTCGCACCGCTGCGACTAGGGCTTAAGCGAGATGCCGCCAGCGGTGAACATGCCGTGATGATGGGCAAGGCGCTCGCGCCTGATACGATGCCGCTGCTTGAGGCCATGCAGGCTGATTTTCAGTACCTGCTGCCTTCGCTGTTGGCACACGAGCTATCCATCCTGCCCGACATTCTCCGCCAGTCGCTGAGTCAGCATTACGGGGCATTGCTTGGCGATGAGGCATCACTTGGATATGACGAACAACAGACGCGCCACCGACTCGACTGGTATCGACGTGGCGGTGGCGGACTGGCATTGCTGCGGCCATGGCTGGTGGCAGCGCTCAGTGATACGGCAAGTGCCTCCCGCCTGAGCGATGAAGTGCGAGAGGGGCTGACACTGGCGTTGGATGGGCAGGATGCACCGACCTTCATGCGCTGGGCGGCCACCCATGGACTGGATGGTCGAAAGGCGCGCGATCGCTGGTGTCGCGCAGCAGTAGGTCAGCTAGTGCAGTAGGTCAGCTAGTGGAGGGCTCGCTGCCGAAAGGCTAGCCAGAGCCGCTGGACTTACAGACCCGGGATGCCGATCGGGCCGGGCAGGTCAGGAATGGGCGAGCAGCCACTTAGCATCAATAGGCCAGCAATGGTGGAGATCACGGATAGCAATAACAGACGGCGTGGCATAAAGGCTCCAAAGCGCAAGGGTCGCGTAGGGGCGAGCGCATGAAGCAGCAGCGTCGCCTCCCGTGGCGAGGGATCGATATTGCCATCCTTGCATATTCGCACTCGCTGATCGACAGCTGTTGCCAATGACTAGCCATGCCCATCCGGTGTTCCGTATGCTCAAAGGCGACAAGAACAGGAATCTTCGCCATGAATGAACATATTGATACGCTGGAACCCGCCATTCTCTGGCGTCATTTTCGCACTCTCTGCAATATCCCGCGTCCTTCCGGGCACGAGGCGGCACTTGTCGCCCATCTCATCGCCTGGGCCGAATCGCGGGGGCTGAGTCATGATCGCGATAACTTTGGCAACCTGCGTTTGCGCAAGCCGGCCACTGTCGGCCACGAGCAGGCGCCCGGCATCGTATTGCAAGGCCATCTGGACATGGTGGCTCAAGCGGCCAGTGGGTCGGCACATGACTTCACACGTGATTCGCTGGATACCTATCTGGAAGACGGTTGGTTGAAGGCACGCGGTACTACGCTTGGCGCTGACAATGGACTTGGCGTGGCCGCGGCGTTGGCCGTGCTTGAGGATGATGAGCTGGTCCATGGTCCGCTTGAAGCACTGTTCACCCTCGAGGAAGAAACCTCGATGGGCGGCGCGCTGAACCTGGCTGAAGGCTGGCTTGAAGGGCGTTATCTGCTCAACCTGGATTCAGAAGACCGCGGACAGGTCTATATCGGCTGTGCGGGTGGCGCGGATATCAATGTCTCCGCTGCATTCGCGACCTCCTCGCTGCGTGAGGACGAGGCCGCGCTGGAGCTGACCATCGGAGGCTTGATTGGCGGTCACTCAGGGCTTGATATTCATCGTGGGCGTGGCAATGCCAATCGCCTGATGTCGCGGGCGCTGGTAGAGCTGGCCGAGTTCTCGCCGCGTCTGGTCAGCTGGTCGGGGGGTACGCTGCGCAATGCACTGCCACGGGAAGCGCAGGCGAGCCTGGTACTGTTCGATGAGCACGTTTCCATCGCGCGTCAGCGCCTGACCGCCTTCGAAGCACAGATTCGTGACGAGCTACGCGATACCGATCCTGACGTGACGCTGACGCTGGGACGCGGCAATGCCGAAAGCGCCTTGTCAGTCACTGACAGTCGACAACTGATTGCCGTGCTGGATGCTGCCCCTTATGGCGTGGAGCGTATGAGCGCAGCGGTGGAAGGGGTGGTCGAGACTTCCAATAACCTTGGCGTGGTGCAGTTGCGTGAAGGCCGCTTCCATCTCTGTGCGCTGGTTCGCTCGTTACGTGATGATGCGGTGATCATGATGGAGCAGCGCATTCGTGGTCTGTTCGCACTGATTGGTGCCACCACGGTGGCCGAGAATGCGTACCCTGGCTGGAAGCCGGTGCCTGAGGCGGCGCTGTTGGCGCGCTTCTGCTCGTTGCATGAGACCGTCACCGGTCGTGCACCAGAGATAAAGGTCATCCATGCCGGGCTTGAGTGCGGCATTCTGGGTGCCAAGTATCCGGCGCTTGAGATGATTTCCTTCGGGCCACTGATTCGTGGCGCACACTCGCCCAGCGAACGGGTCGAAGTCGAGTCTGTTGGTGAATTCTGGCAGGTACTCAAGGGCTTGATTACTGAGTTGGCAGCGCCCGCCAGCGTTTGAGTAACGACGCTTGAGTGACAGCATTTGACGACGTGCAGCACAGAAGATGTCACGCAAAACAGCAACGCCCCGCCAGTTAACCCAGCGGGGCGTTGTCGTCTCTGCCATCAATATATGTACTTGCGTAGCTCGGTCGCCTCAATTGATATTGATGCGAATCGCCGGTATCCCGATCACCACGCCGCTCTGATGGCGTCGTTGTTGATAACCACGGTACTCGTAACGATGCGGCGCGTAGCCATGGCGTGATTCGTAATAGCGAGGACGCGGTTGATAGCGATCGTGCTCGTAGTCGCGGCGTTCAGAGTAGCGGCGCTCCACCACGCGTGGCTTGTCAAACATTCTCAGATGGCGGCGTTTGATGGCCTCGTGGCGGCTGTTGGGAGTGCTGTGTCGTACGCTATGGTCGTTGCCACGTGCATGATTGCCGTGGCGCTGGCGGTCGTCAGCGGCGGCGGGTGCGGCGACGGCCAGCATAAGTCCCAGACCCAGCAGCAGTGGCGCCAATATAGTGGTGTGCATGGGGCGGTCTCCCGTGTTGTCGGATAGTCACCCTTATCGATCCCTGCTATCAGGATATCGGGTTGTCCGGTGTTTTACGAAAGGCGTTTCCTAATATGACATGCACTTGCTGAGGACTTGCTCTGGTGTCGTTGATTGGCGTCATTCGGTGTCTGTGGCGTAAGTGACTGCTTGCAAAATGATTTTTTGAAGGTTTGATGCCATCGGGTCCCTAGTGGCATTAATGAAGTGCGCGAAAGTGCGGAGCGTAATGAATCACTGAACGACAACGCGCCCTTGCCAGAGCGGCAAGGGCGCGTCAGATGCTTCATCAGCGTTTATCTGGGTGGATCAAGCGTGCTGGTGCTGATGCTTGCCTTCGGCCAGTTCTTCGATCAGCTTGGCATTGAAGGCATCCAGATCTTCTGGAGTACGGCTGGTAATCAATGCACTGTCGCAGACGACGGCACTATCTTCCCATTGGGCGCCGGCATTCTTGAGGTCTTCGGCGACGGAAGGGTAAGAGGTCATGCGGCGGCCTTCAACGACACCAGCATTGATCAGTACCCACGGTGCGTGGCAAATGGCCGCGACCGGTTTATGGGCCTGGAAGAAGGCGCGCACGAAGTTCAGTGCAGTCCCATCCTGGCGCAGGGTGTCAGGATTGAACAAACCGCCTGGTAGCACCAGGCCATGATAGTCGTGCTCGCTGGCTTCACTGAGTAGTTTGTCGACTTGGTAAGTGTCGCCCCAGTCGGTCTCTGCCCAGGCACGGATGCCGTCTTTCTGTGGAGAGACGATGTGAACCTCCACGCCTGCCTGCTGGAGTGCAGCGCGGGGGACTGCCAATTCTGATTCTTCGAAGCCATGGGTGGCGAGAATAGCGACGCGCTTGCCTTGCAGTTGCTGAGCCATACGTATCTCCTTCCATTCATGCGGGTCTTGCGAGCGAGAGGGACGAGCTGGCAGTGAGAAGCCCCGCACCATGTGAGGTCGGGGGCTCACCCGAGTTGCGCCCTGACACTCAAGACATGGATGCGCGATACTGACTTTCAAGGGGGGTGAGCCCTCGTGTTCTTTCATTGGCTCTGGAGTGCCCGATGTCGTTGCTTTCTGAACCTTCTGCGTTGCTATGGCTGTTGATTGGCATTCTGTTGATGCTTGCATTGATGATCGGGCTGGGTTGGCGGCGTGCGCGTGAGAATGTTCATGCACTTGAAGCGCGTGTGGACGAGGCACAGGATGCGCTCGAGCAGACGCGCGAGGCACATCAACAGGCAGCCCAGCGTGAAGCGCTGGCCGAACAGCAGCAACGTCATCTCGGTGAGGCACTGCAAGAGGCGCGTCAGGCACGCGATGAACTGATGGGGCAGCGTGAGGCTCTCCAGATACGATTGGATCAGCAATCGCGTGCCCTGAGTGAGCAGCAGACACAGGCGCGTGGCCTGACGCGTCAGCAAGAGGTGCTGGAGGCACAGCTGTTAGAGCGCGAAGAGCGTCTGGAGTCACTGAGTGAGCGCTACACTGAGCTACGTGAAACCCACGCGGCACTCGTGACCCGACAGCGGCAGGAGGCGGGTCACCACACCGAGCAACTGGCGCTGCTCAACGATGCTCGCACGCGGCTGAGTCAGGAATTCGAGCAATTGGCGGGCAAGATTTTCGAGGAGCGCCAGCAGCGCTTTACGGCGTCCAGTGGTGCTCAGCTCGAACAGCTGCTCAAGCCGTTTCGGGAGCAGGTCGGTGATTTTCGTCAGCGTCTTGAACAGTTGCATGGCGAGGAAGTGCGTGAGCGCACCAGCCTCAAGAGTCAGCTCGATCAACTGGCGGGTCTGAATCGTCAGATCACCGAAGAAGCCGCCAATCTGTCGCGCGCACTCAAGGGCGACAGCAAGATGCAGGGCAACTGGGGTGAGATGATTCTCGAGACGGTACTGGAGCGCTCCGGGCTGCGTGATGGCATCGAGTTCAAGCGCGAGGTGTCCTTCAGTGGAGAAGGTGGCCGCCAGCGGCCGGATGCCATCGTCTATTTGCCCGACAACAAGCATCTGATCATCGACGCCAAGGTCTCGCTCAAGGCCTATACCGACTACGTGAATGCCGATGATGAGATCAATCGCAGCCGTGCGCTGCGCGCGCATCTGACCTCGGTTCGTGGGCACGTCACAGGTCTGGCGCGACGTAACTATCCGGCTATCGATGGGTTGGCCTCACCGGACTTCGTGTTCCTGTTCTTGCCGATGGAGCCGGCCTTTGCACTGGCCTTTGAGCACGATGACAGCCTGTTTCAGGATGCCTTCACGCAGGGTGTCGTGATGGTGACGCCGACTACGCTGCTGGCAAGTCTGCGCACCGTGGCCAGCCTGTGGAGCCTTGAGCGCCAGAATGACAATGCGCGAGTGATTGGCGAGCGGGCAGGAGCGCTGCTCGACAAGTTCCGCGGATTGGCCGAGTCACTGGAAGAGTTAGGGAGTCAGATTGGGCGTACCCGTGAGGTTCATGAGACAGCCATGAAACGATTGGCCAGTGGGCGCGGTAATCTGATCAGCCGGGCTGAAGAATTGCAGGCGCTGGGTGCGCGCATGAAAAAGCCGTTGCCGGAGACACTGGTGCGCCAATCACGCGAAAGTCAGCCGCAGGAAAGTCCGCCTCAGGAAGGGCTATTTCAAGATGGTCAGATTCAAGAGGAGCTATCTCATCAGCAGGGCGCTGACACTGATCATGAGACGGCAGCGAAAGCCGATGAGCCGCGAGTAGCACCGCCGTTATCGCGCTGGGAAAATCTGGAGCGCAAGTGGCAGGGCGATCCTTCCTGACATCTCTTCCTTCTTTTTTGCTGCCATTGCTGTTATTTCAATCTCCGCTTCATTCTCTGCTTCAGCTCCTCATTTCCGCTATTTATCGCAGCCATTACTTTTCAGCAGTACACCTCCTCCACGGCGCCTTTTCGGCGCCCAGCCGTCTGTACAGACCAGCTATCGTCGTCATTTCCCTGCCTCGCCATGTCTCTGTCAGCGTCAAGATGACCAACGTAAGGACACGTTATCGTTATAGGGCTGGAAAGGAGGGGATGCGTGGCGTTGGCAGAATATCCAGGTATTGCTGCAAAAAGTTGGTTTCTGTCTGCATCCGTATCCATGGCCTCCGCGTAAGTTGGATTGAGCCCGCAGTGAAGGGGCGAAAATGATAGATAAACAACGTTTGGCTCATTAAAGAGCTTTTTCTCAGGAGATGTACCCATGTCTACCAAGTCCAATAAATCTGCCAAGACTGCCTTCGCCCTGATGTCCGCCCTCGGTACTGCCGTTGCCTTGTCTACTGCCGTCGTCTCTATCCCTGCACATGCTGCCGGCATGGAAAAGTGCTACGGCGTTTCACTGGCAGGTGAAAATGACTGTGCCGCTGGCCCGGGTACTTCCTGTGCTGGTACTTCCACTTCCGATTATCAGGGCAACGCTTGGAAGCTCGTTCCGGAAGGTACCTGCGCTTCCATCGAGACACCGAATGGCCACGGCAGCCTTGAAGTGATCGAAGGCTAAGCACTGCGTTTCGGGTACTAGATCCGCGACCGACGTCCGGTGGTAACACTCTCAATAGTCGTCCACCGGACGTCAGCATATTCAAGGGGCCTTCATGCGCGATCAATTGCAGACAGCCGGTCGTTCAACCTCCGGTAGAGTTCAGCCCGCACTGCCTGATATGGCCGCTGGCATCAGCCTCAAGGCACAACATGTGCGTGAGTTGATGTCATCGCGTCCGGCACTGGGATTTCTCGAGATTCATGCCGAGAACTACATGGGCGCCGGAGGATCACCTCACGCACGACTGGATGCACTTCAGGGCTACCCACTCTCCATTCATGGAGTCGGCCTGTCGTTGGCGTCAGATCGTCCATTGGATCGTGCGCATCTTGCCCGTCTCAAGACGCTCTGCGAGCGTCATACTCCCGCCAGTGTGTCTGAGCATCTGGCGTGGGCCGGCCATAGTGGCCACTTCTATAACGACCTGCTGCCAGTACCGCTGACCAAGGCGATGCTGGCACGGGTTGCTGATAATCTGGCGCAGCTGCAGGACACCCTGGGCCGTCAGGTATTGATTGAAAATCCGGCTCACTATCTGCGCTTTGATGCGCATGAATTGGGAGCCGAGCTGATACCAGAGACGCTATTTCTCAATGAATTGATCGAGCGTAGTGGTTGCGGTCTGCTTGTCGACGTCAACAATGTCTTCGTCTCGGCACATAACATTGGCATTGATCCTGCTGCTTGGCTGGAGGCGATTCCCGCGTCAGCCGTCGGTGAGATCCATCTGGCAGGCCATATCGCGGACGAGCGGGAGAGCCTGTTGATCGACAATCACGGCGCTCCTGTCAGTGATGATGTCTGGGCACTCTATGCCGACTTCATCAATCGTATCGGTTCGCGGCCGACATTGATCGAATGGGATACCCAGGTGCCTGCCCTTGAAGTGTTGTTGGGGCAGGCATCACGCGCTGAGGCGCTGATGCAGGAAAGCCGTGTTCATACAGCCTCTCACCTCAAGGCGGAGAGTGCTCGATGACATCTTCGGCGCAGGATCTGTCTCATTGGCAGCAAGCCTTCGTTGCGGCGCTGGCCGAGCCGGATACTCATTTGCCTGGTATCGAGTCAGGCCATCAGCAACGACTCGATGTATACCGCAATAATGTTTGGGCCAGTCTCATCGCCGCGCTGGAAGAGGCTTATCCCGTGACGCGTCAGGTACTGGGTGAGCGATTTTTCGCTGCCTTGGCACATGACCATGCGCGCCAGCATTTGCCGGATTCACCACTGATGATGGATTACGGTCACGGGCTCGCCGACACCTTGCAGGTGACGCTGACAACACTTGCCGAGAGTGGCCGGGCGACTCGTGATCGTCTGCCCTTCTATGCAGTGGATCTAGCGCAGCTCGAGGTCGCACGACGAGAGGCGTATCACGCTGCTGATGCCCGGGCATTGGTACCGACGCAGCTCTCTCAACTGGCGCCGGAAGAGGTCATGGCGTTGCGCTTTGCCTCGCACCCGGCAGCCCGCTTGCTGCATCTCGAGTATTGCGTGTTGGACATATGGCAGCGTCATCAACAGCCGCAGGCCACGCTCGCAGGGCTGGACATCAATCAGCCACAGACGCTTCTGGTGACGCGGCCGGCTTTCGACGTTCAAGTACTACCGCTGTCGGTGGCAGGTGCGCGGTTGCTCGAGGAGCTTATTGCGGGTGAGGCCCTGGGCGACGCTGCTGCGACGCTGGCGGAGCATTATCCCGAGGAAGATCTCGGTTTGCTGCTAGCCCCACTGTTGAGCAGTGGCGTGTTTATCGCCCTGGATTCAGAACACTGACGATCAGAGCACACCGGCGTAAGCCGTACTGTGTCTTCGATTACGACTCATGCCCTGTTATGCGGGTGACTCCCGGTAACGCCCCGCGCATCAGCGCATTCTCGAGGAGGCCTCACTCATGAGCCTTGAATCATCATCCGCGTCATCAACATCCTCTTCTCGCTCCGGTATCGCCGGCAAGCTATTGAGTGTCTTGGTCTGGCTGGAAAATCTGCGCATGGATGCCGTGCTGATTCTGATGCGCATCGTCATTGGCGCCGTGTTCTTCATGTCGGCACAAACCAAGGTCGACGGCTTCGCCCTCAAGGAAAGCACCTTCTTCCTGTTTGAGCATGAGTACGCGTTACCGCTGGTCTCGCCGGTGTTGGCCGCGTATCTGGCAACGTTCGCTGAGCACTTCTTCCCGCTCATGTTGTGGTTAGGCTTGGGGTCGCGCTTTGCCGCGCTGGGACTCGCCGTCATGACACTGACCATCCAGCTATTCGTCTATCCAGACGCCTGGGTCACTCATGGCCTGTGGATGTCCAGCTTGCTGGTACTTGTATTGCAGGGGCCGGGGCGCCTATCGCTGGATCATCTGATCCGTGCACGTCAGGGCTGATTTGCCGAGCAGTCATTCGCCAGACAGCAAAACGGAGACCCATGGGTCTCCGTTTTGCTGTCTGGTGGATAAGTCTCATGCCTCTCTAGGCGGGTATCGCTCAAGCAGCAACGTCTGAGTACTGATGCTCAATCTCGGCGCGTACCATCTCGACACTTGCGGCATCGATGTAGTCATTGGCGTATGCATGACGCGCCATGTCGAGACTGTCAGTGCTGAGCAGCATGTCGCAGCCGAGCACTGACAGCTCTTCGCTCAATGTGGCTAGCTCGGCCTTGCGCGAGTCGGAATCGCCGATCTGGCGGATATAGATGGCACAGATACGCCCCGGGTAGCGGCGTACGACATCGGCATAGACTTCAGGGTCATGCTGACCGCTGTCACCGATAAGCAGAAACTGCATCTCATCGTAGAGATCGAGCATCTTCTCGATCAGTGCCTGCTTGTGGTCTTCAGAGCGTTTGGGCAATGGACGCTGCAGCGTCAGTCCCCACTCGCGCAGGAAGAGAATGGGTCCTACCGGAATTCGGTTGTGCTGAAAGAAGATCTCGAGCATTTCGTAGATGCTCCACGGTCCGCGGGAGACGTAGAGTAGGGGGCGTTGCTGTTGGCCATCAGGCCCTTCATGCAGTGCCTGATAAAGCGCTGCGACACCGGGGAAAGCCATGCGTCGTTCGGCAGATTCGATAAAGAGGCGATAAAGCATCTTCAGCTTGTTGGCGACACCGGTATGCATCACGGTGTCATCGATATCGCTGATCACGCCCAGTCTGGTGCTGGCGGGAGGCAGGTAGATTTGTGCCTCGCCCTCCACCGCAGCCTGTTTCGGCGGGCGCGCGATCAATTGAGCCGTCTGCCACTGGCCTTCATGCACGAGGGGGGATGTGAGAGGAAGGTGCACGCTGAAGTAGCCATCACGATCAGTGGTCACGGTCGTGCAGTTATCACCGAGACTGACGTCTACCTCCACGCCGCCCTTTCCCCAGCGCAACATGCGACGCGCAACATCCATCAGGTCACGTCCAGCGCCTGGCGCAAGCTGGCTGCGCGAACCGGGCTGCTGGAAGATACGGCCCATCAGGAAAACTTCACTGCGAGAGCCATAGCCACGGTAGGCATGAATGACGCAGCCGTCTTTTCCTTGTGAGTGACGCATGGGTTTGGCGGCCACATGCAGCAGCTTGCGTAACAGACGTGTCAGTGGCAATGACATGCATTCCTCCTTGAATATCGGCCAGATGATCCGCTCTGGATACAGGTCATCCCTCTACTTTCTGCGTCATAATTACAACGCCGCCTTCTACCATCCGCGAGAATACGGGGGAAGAAGGCGGCGCTTGCTCAGACGATGCTTGGCGGTGGAGCTTGGCTATGTCGTGTCAGATATCCGTACTGAATGTCAGAGTCGAATATCAGTGCTGCACAGCCGAGGTGATCCTGGCCAAACAATATCAGCCGAGGTAGGCAGACAGCATCCAGACAGTTTTTTCCTGCTCACGGATGTAGTCACCCACTAGCGAGGCAGTACCTTCATCGTCGGCATCAGATGCCACGGAGAGAATCTCACGCTGCAGCTCGATCAGTGACTTGTAGCCCGCCAGAAGGCCCTTGACGCAGGTGGTGCCGTCGCTGACATGGGTGTCTTCCTTGATGGTCGCCACGCGTGCGTAATCACTGTAGGCGTGCATCGGCTCGTGGCCCAGGGTCAGGATGCGCTCGGCAATCTCGTCAACCTTGGTCAGCAGGTCGGTGTAGGTTTCTTCAAACTTCACGTGCAGCTCGAAGAATTGATTGCCCTTCACGTTCCAGTGATAGCCACGCGCGTTCATGTAGAAGGTCTGGTAATTGGCGAGCAGGATGTTGAGGTGTTCGGCCAGCTGAGTGGCGGTGGACGTGTGCAGGCCAATGGCATTGGTATCGGTGGACATGAATGACTCTCCCTATGGAATATGAAATTAACCGGCGCTGTGAGGTAGGCCGGCGACGCAGGGGATGAGCCCACGACGCGTCGATGAGACCAGTGTAGAGCGTGCCGTTGCAAGGAGGGTAACGAATTTGCTGCATTGCCCTCATTATTGATTGCTATCACGGCGCTTCCTACTTAGATGCGGCATGTGGTTGGCCTTTTCAAGGCAGGTGCACCATATCGCCGTGATGATGGCAGGCCTACAAACGCAAAGACCCCGCACGAGGCGGGGTCTTTGCGACAGCCAAAGCATCGGCTGTCGATCACGATACTTGTATCAGAGTACCGTTTCTCACAGTGCTGCCGAACACATGGGTATCGAACAGCATGCTGTCAGTGATCGCTTGCTCAGTTACGAGCCAGATGCAGGAAGTGCATATGCTTCTCGTACTGATCCAGCACGTCGCCGATGATCTGGTCTTTGCTATAACCCATCACATCGTACGTCTGGCCACCTTCACGCAGGAAGACCTCGGCACGGTATTGACGCTGCAGATCGCTGGCCCCCTTGCGCTTGACGCTGCGCAGGGCAAAGGCCGGTGCCGCATATTCGCGTACCCGTACGCCATAGACGAAGTCGATTTCTTCGCCATGACTGACCTGCAGATAGCTGCGGTCTTCTTCGTCGTTGATGCGCGTATCCAGGCCTTGGGCCTCGAATTCCTTCGCGACATCTGCCAGTGCCGGTGTCACCAGATCAATGACGAACTGCTCGACACTCTTCTGGCGTGGCGTTTCGACCAGCGTCTGTACACGCTTCTGCCAGCTGCGAGCACCGCCAGCTGTGTGGCCCGGTGTATTGCTCAGGTGCTGCATGGAGCGCTGCTTGACGCCCTCGAGCCGCAGTGCCTTGAGCAGGCCATAAGCCACGAACATCAGAATGATGGCGAAGGGCAGTGCCGAGGCCAGCGAAGCGGTTTGCAGAGCACCCAGGCCACCGGCCGCAAGCAGGGCAACGGCTACGAAACCTTCTGAAACGGCCCAGAAAATACGCTGCCACACCGGAGACTCATCGCCTTCCTTTGAGGTCAGCATGTCGATGACCAGCGAGCCGGAGTCAGAGGAGGTCACGAAGAAAGTTACCACCAGCAATGTCGCCAGCAACGAGGTCACGCTGCTGAAGGGGAAGAGTTCAAGGAACTTGAACAGTGCCACCGAAGCATCGTTGGATACTGCGTCAGCCAGGCCGCCTGCAGCATCAGTCATCAACAGGTGTAGCGCGCTGTCACCGAAGAAAGTCAGCCACAGGAAGGTGAAGCCCATTGGCACGAAGAGTACGCCGTAGACGAATTCACGGATGGTGCGGCCGCGCGAGACACGCGCGATGAACATGCCGACAAACGGAGACCATGCAATCCACCAGCCCCAATAGAACAGTGTCCAGCCACCCAGCCATTTGGACGGGCCATCATCGGGAATGTAGGCGTACATGTTGAAGGTCTTGTCCACTACCTCGCTGAAGTAGCCACCGATGTTCTGGATCAGCGACTGCAGCAGGAAGATGGTCGGGCCGACACACAGCACGAATAGCATCAGTGCCAGAGCCAAGCCAAGGTTAAGCTCGGAGAGGCGGCGGATGCCACCATCCAGACCCATTACCACAGACATGGTGGCGAGCCCGGTAATGATGGCGATCAGAATGATCTGAGTCGTCAGACTATTCTCGATGCCAAACAGATAATGCAGCCCCGAATTGACCTGTAGTACACCAAGGCCAAGCGAGGTTGCTACGCCAAACATGGTGCCGAAGACGGCGAAAATGTCGACCGCATGGCCGATAGGGCCATGAATACGCTTACCGATGATTGGGTAAAGTGCAGAGCTGATGCGCAGCGGAAGCCCGTGACGGAAGCTGAAATAAGCCAGTGCCAGTGCGACGACGGCGTAGACGCCCCAAGCATGTAGACCCCAGTGGAAGAAGGTGGTCTTCATCGCTTCGCGAGCGGCTTCCACAGTACCAGCATCACCGACAGGCGGTGAGGTGAAGTGCATCACTGGCTCGGCGACGCCATAGAACATCAAGCCGATGCCCATGCCTGCGGAGAACAGCATGGCGAACCAGGATTTATAGCTGAAATCCGGCTCTGAATGATCTGGTCCCAGCTTGATATCGCCATACCGTGAGAAGGCGAGACCCAGCGTAAAGATTACGAACAGCCCCATCGCCAGCAGGTAGAACCAGCCGACGGTATCGATGATCCAAGTCTGAACGTGACCAAAGACCGTATTAGCAAGCTCTGGCTTCAGTACCGTGAAGAGCACAAAGGCCAGAATCACGATGGCAGAGCCGAAGAATACCGGCGGATTGATCTTCGCGACCGTAGGTTGGTCAGCGTTTTCTGACATAAATTAATCTCCCTGATTGCCTATCCGTTGATAATGGTAACTTATTGAACCAGCCGCGTCGTGAGTTGTCCGCGCGTGTGTACTACGCGAGCGCCATTGATGGATCGATTCTTCTTCCCCGAGGTGTCACTCTCTCGTGGTTGATTGGCGCGCAAGAAGGCGGTATCACAGGGCTAGTAAGGTAGGCGCTGTCTCGGCTGAGCGCTAAGATGAGACCACCTGCCAACCAAGTGTCTGACACTAAAGTTGTGCAGGAACCATACAAGACTTATGTGTCAGTCTAGCGCCTTTGACGTGTCTCGCCGAAGAATCGTGAGATATCTCTGTGCTTATGGGCTGATAGGAGATGTCCGCATGCCCCATCGACTTATTGCACTCCGCTATCTATCCCGTCGTTCTTGTTGGCAAGGGCCACGCATGGCATTGACCGCTGTCAGCTTGCTGTTGCTGAGCGGCTGTTCTGTATTCGCTCCGCAGGACCCACTAGCGGCTCAAGAAAGTACTGGCCTGCCTGAGGCATGCATCTTTCCGCGCCAAGGCGATGCTCATCAATGGCTGCAGGCAGCGACTCAGATAGTCGAAGCGCGCGGCTATAAAGTGCGCGAGAGCGAGCAGACACTCGGTGTCGTGACAGGGGAGCGCAAGGTAGATCAGTCAGGACTGGGCGCCATCAGCGGTCCCTTTGGTTCTCGTATTGGCTTCTCTGTCGGCTATGGCGTGGCAGCCGGCCGCGGTGTAGGCGTGGGTGTCGGCAATGATGTCTACCGTGATGACCCGATCAGCTTTGAGCGTATCTCGCTGGTCGCACCGGATGAGCGTGTACGGGTGATCCGCGATGAACAGGTCATCAATCAAGGTGGCTATGTGATTGATGCCCGCCCACAGAATGACAGCGATAGCTGCCGGCAGATCGCCCGCCAGCTTGATGCCGCACTGGCTGGTCGTGATCCTCGGGAGGTTCGCTGATGAAATACCGTATTCCAACATTCCTGCGCTTGATGGCGTGCCTTGGTTTGCTGGCATTGGGCGGTTGCATGACGCAGCCCACCCACGCGCCGGATTCACGTACCGCTGTCATTGTCCCGGACAGCGGTGCACTGACGTCACAGCAGGTATTCGTCACATTGCTGACGACGCTTGCTGAACGCGGCTTCATCATTGACCGCGCGGACCCTGATCTGGAACGTCTCGATGCCAGCTTTGCGGCTCGTCCGCCGTTGATGCTCGAGGCGTGGGTCAGCGAGGTCAATGGCCAGATTCGTCTCAGCGTGACCGGTGACAGCAATGGTGCTGATATCGCGCCGGGCCGTCTCGATAATCTACTGGTGGATGTGGCGATAGCACTCAACGCCCGCACCGTACCGGTGATTGGCGTCCCGTGACGAGAAGCATGATGATTCGGTGCGATAGGCAGTGCAGCACATGCGACTAAGTGCATTGCGTCGCCGCCGCTTGGTGTGGCTGGCGCTGACCGCCAGTCTGCTAGCGGGGCTCATGGCGCTGTTTGCCCTCTGGCATTGGGAGTTTTCGCGCGGTGAGCGGGATGCCCGTCAGCACGCTGCCACGCGGTTGCACTTCTATGCCAGCACTCTCAATGCGGAATTATCGCGCTTTCAGTGGCTGCCGGGCCTTTTGGCACGGCAGCCGCGCGTGCGTGCCGCTTTCGACGAGACTGCTTCTACCCCTCAAGCATCAGATGACAGTCGCAACCGCAATAGTCTGGATTGGCATCTTCAGCGTGTCGCGCAGGAGTCCGGTGCCGCCGCCATCTTCTTGACCGATAGTCAGGGACTGACGCTCGCAGCGAGTAACTTCGATGAAGAAGGGAGCTTTGTCGGCCATCGCTATGCCTATCGGCCCTACTTCATTGATGCCATTGCTGGTGGGCGCGGAGAGTTCTTCGCGGTGGGCAATACCACCGGTCGGCCCGGCTACTTTGTTTCTGCACCAGTAATGGGGCCGGATGATCAGCCACTAGGTGTGTTGGTGGTCAAGGTCTCGCTGGAGGCGCTTGAAGACACCTGGCGGCAGGCAGGCGAGACGGTGCTGCTCGCCGATGCCAATCGCATTGTGCTGTTGGCCGCTCGGCGTAGTTGGAAATATCGTGCGCTTGCCGCGCTGACGCCCGTTGCGATGACCAATATCCGCGCTCAGCAGCAGTTCCGTGGCGCGCCACTTTCCCCGCTGGCACGCTCTCTGGAGGACGGCAGTCTGGTGCTCGGGGCCGGCGATGCTGTGTCTCTGTCCTCGGCTGCCGTCGGGCAACGTTACCTGGATGAGTCACTGGCCAGTGGGCCGCTTAAGTGGCAGCTGCATTTTTTGATGCCAATGCGCCCGCTTTACGCACAGGCGCGCAATGCCGTCCTCGTGGGTCTTGCTGCTTTATTTAGCCTTGGCCTGCTGGCGCTCTGGATGCGTGAGCGTCAGGCTCGTTTACGCCTGATTCGGCGCGAAGCCAGCGTCATGCGAGAGATCAATGAGCGACTCGAAGTGCGGGTCGCCGAGCGCTCCCGTGAGTTGGAAGCCACGCGCGATGAGCTAGTGCAAACTGGCAAGCTGGCGGCACTCGGCACGATGGCCGCCGGTATCGCCCATGAGCTCAATCAGCCCCTGGTGGGCATTCGCACCTATGCGGCCAGCGGTAGCAAACTGCTGGCGCGTGGTGCTGCCCAGCCAGAGAAAGCCTCCCGTACTGCCGTGATGGCAGGCAGTAACTTCACACGCATTGGCGAGCTGGCCGAGCGGCTGGGTGACATGATTCGTCAGTTGCGCGTGTTCGTGCGTCCGGCTAGTCAGCAGCCTCCCGCGCCGCTGGCGCTGACGCCGCGTGTGGACTTCGTGCTGGAGCTACTCGAAGAGCGGCTATCGCGGCTCGGTATCACGGTCGAGCGTGAGGGGCTCATCGATACGCTCGAGGTGATCGGTGAGCAGGTACGTCTTGAACAACTACTGACCAATCTTATCCGCAATGCGCTGGATGCATTGGATGGTCAACAGGCAGAGGGTGCGACGGGCGAAGCACCCCGGTTACGCCTGCGCTGGCAGGCATGGCCGCATGTTACCTGCCTTGAGGGGCAGGCAGGCGGTTGCCTGCGTATCGAAGACAATGGCCCCGGTATTGATCCGCAGTTGCGTGCCACGCTGTTTGATCCTTTCATCACGACACGTGGCATCGGTGAAGGTATGGGCATGGGACTGTTTCTAAGCTACGGCATGGCGCGAGATCTCGGTGGGGCTCTGCGACTGGCCGACGATGCCGCATCATCGCCGTTGTCATTGGGCGGTGCCGTCTTTGAGTTATGGCTACTGACGCCAGACCTTGCATCGCGTAATCAGGCCCGGAGGGATGATGTTGATCAGATATCTTCACAGGCGCCTCAAGCATGAATGACCTCTCTGACGACTCTGCGGACGGACTACTCATCGAACACCTTTCTGTAGCAGAGCAACGTCTGACGCATGACCGGGAACTGACACGTGAGGCGCCAATCTGGTTGGTCGATGATGACCCTGCCGTCCGCGAGTCGCTGGCTCAGTGGCTCGAGTTGGCTGAGCTGACGTTGCGTTGCTTCAGTCGTGGCGAAGCACTGTTGGAAGCACTAGCCAGCGGAGAACCCGTCAGCGTGGTGATCAGCGATATTCGCATGCCAGGCATGGATGGCATGACGCTACTGGCTCGGCTTGCGCTCGCCGCTCCGGAATTGCCGGTGCTGATGATGACGGGCCATGGCGATGTCGCCACGGCAGTCGCGGCGATGCAGGGTGGTGCCCGTGATTTCATCGAGAAGCCATTCGACCCGGAGGCGCTTGAACTGAAACTGCGTCAAGCATTGGCCGGTCGGCGACTGAGTGATGAGAACCAGCGTTTGCGCCGCCGACTGAGCGTACGTGGCCTAAGCGGTTTGTTGCGCGGCGAAAGTCCGAAGGTACGTCAGCTACGTGAACAGCTATTGGAATTACGCGGACATCCGGCACGCCTCTGGATCACGGGTGAGCCGGGCAGTGGGCGTACCGCAACTGCGCTCGCCCTTGCTGAGCATGCTGCACCACAGACAGCATCTGCGCGTAGCGATGCAGTGATGGCAGCACATGCACTATTGGCGAGAGTCGAGTGCCGTCCGTTGACCGGTGATGCGCGCGGAGCGGGCGCATTGGCCGAAGCTATGGCTGATGCACTGGCGGCAGCGCCTGGCGCGACGACATTGCTGTTGCATGAAGTGAGTGGCCTGAGCGCCGAACAATGGCAGTGGTTAGACGGTTGGTTGGTGAGCCAGTCACATGCAGGGCGTCAATCACCACGGTTAGTATGCAGCGCGATGAAAAGCCCGCATGAGCTGATAGCCGGCGGCGCACTGAGCCTGACGCTGGGTCATGCCTTGGCCGAGATAGAACTGAGCACCCCTGCGTTACGTGAGCGCCGAGAAGATATCCCGTTATTGATGGCGCACTTCAGCCGCCAGGCGGCGGAGGTGCATCAGGTGGCAGAGGTATCATTTGGCACCGGTGAGCTTGCGGCGCTGATGGCGGCCGATTGGCCCGGTAATCTATGGCAGTTACGTCAACTGGCTAGTCAGAGAGTCGTGCTGGGAGAGACTGAACCGGTCCCGGTGGACGGTGAAGGGAAGCAGGACGAGGGCAATCACTCTACAGGGCTTGCAGCGCAGGTGGCGCTCTTCGAGGCAACTCTCATTCGCGCGTCTCTGCAGCGTGCGCGCGGCAATATTGCACTAGTGCTTGATGAGTTGGCGCTGCCGCGTCGCACGCTGAACCTCAAGATGCACAAGTATGGGCTGCGTCGTGACAGCTTCCGCCAGGGCGGTGACGAGTCTGGAGAGTGATGCATCTGCTGGTGTTATAAGGTAACGTTTTGTGTGAGTCATCAGTTTTTGCAAGCCATTATCGTCGGGCGTGACATCTTTTCGCCCATTCATCTTGCCTGAATCCTTTCATCCGCCTTGTTCGGAGTCTTTCGATGTCTGTTGCCGCTTATCGCAACGCCTGCATGGCGTTGTTATTGCCCTTGTTGACAATGTCTCTGCTGAGTGTGAGTCAGCCGGCGGCTGCGCACCCTCATGGCTGGGTCGATTTACGCGTCACCTTGCGTCTCGATGACCAAGGGCGAGCAGTCGCACTGCGTCAGTACTGGTTGCTTGATCCCTTCTATAGCCTGACGTTGCGTCAGGAGCTGGCGGCGCTTGAGGACGACAGCAGCATGGAGCAGCGTCTCGATGCCCTGGGCAACGAGATTCTCGCCAATCTCTCGCAATTTGAGTATTACACCCATGTCACTCTGGATGACGCACCGGTCGCGTTGGGTAAGGCGAAGAACCAGACCACCTGGCTCAAGGGCGAGCGGGTCGCCTTCCAGATGGAGTTGCCGCTGGCCAAGCCGGTCCCCATGGCAGGGCATACGCTCAGCTATCGTATCTACGACCCCACTTATTACATCGAGATTCTGCACGACCCGGATGCCATTGCCGTCAAAGAGGGATTGGTCGTCAGTGGGCTGGAATCGCAGACCTCGCCATTGAGCTGCACGCCGGGTATCAAGCCCGCGGACCCTGACCCCGAAAAGGTCGCCGAGGCATCGATGCTGGACATCAATGCCACGGCACCGATGGATCTGGGTCAATACTTCGCCGAAATCGGCAGCGTGCGCTGTGAGGCCGCTCAATGAGTCGTGAGCAAGAAGATTCCAGTGGACTGCAGGATGTCAAAAGTCTCAAGGGCATGCGCGACAGCCTCATGAAGCCTGCCTCTGCTCGTGGCCGTCAATGGGCGGGCGTCCTGGCCATCGGGTGTGGTCTGGTCGTACTGGGCATGCTGGTATGGCCGAGTCTGGTGCAGGGCTGGGGGGAGGCACTGGGGTGGATCTTTGCCGAGCAATCTCGCTTCCAGCGCGCGCTTGGCCGCGCCATGAGTGAGCTGGCTGCCCACCCGGGCACGCCCTGGGCATTGATCGGCCTCTCCTTCACCTATGGTGTGCTGCATGCCGCGGGTCCAGGGCATGGCAAGGTCGTCATCAGTACGTTGCTGGCCAGTCAGACGGTGGCTCGCCGTCGCGCGCTATGGCTATCGTTGTTGGCGGCATTGTTGCAGGGCGTCAGCGCGTTGGTGCTGGTCGGGCTGGGAGCTGGTTTGCTCGATTGGGCGGGACGTGAGGTGCTCGGGCAGGTCGAGAAGGTCACGTTGCTCAGCCATGTCGGCGTATTGCTGCTGGGGCTATTGCTGATTCTGCGTGCTGCACGAGGATTATGGCGAGCCGCTCGGATATCTGTGCAGGGAGCAGCGCATGGCCACGACCATTTGAATGAATACTCACAGGACCATTCACACGAACACTCACATCACCACTCGCACGACCACGACCATGATCACGACTGCGGTTGTGGGCATGCGCATGGCGTGACGGCAGAGCAGGCCAGCGGTGACTGGCGCACCATGGGAATGGCGGTGCTGGCTATCGGTCTGCGACCGTGTTCCGGCGCGATTCTGGTGCTCTTGGCAGCGCTGGCACTGGGCATGGTCGGCAGTGGAGTGCTGGCAGTGCTGGCGATGTCACTGGGTACGGCGCTCACGGTGGGCAGCGTCGCGATGGCAACGCTACTCATGAAGGCCAGCGGACGGCTGGTAGCGGCTGGCGCACGCCTGGGCAAAGAGGGCAGTAACCGCCGTGCTTCCGTGCGTCACTGGCCTTGGGCGGCGCTGATCGGGTTGGTCGGCGGCATCATCATCAGCGTATTTGGCGCCTTGCTGGTGGCCAGCAGTCTCAAGGCCATGGAGTCGCCGACCGGCCGTGGTGCCTCACCGTTTGGGCGTCCGGCCCCGAGTGCATCGGCTCCCAGTGCCCCGCAGTCACTCGCCCCTGGCGCTGTGCCAGAGGCGCGCTCGCCATTCTCGGAAGAGACTCCGCCACGGTCACCAAGCCAGTGATGCTGCAGTGATGGTAGAGGAAGGCGGTACTCTCACCAACAGACACGGGGCTCATATGGGCCCCGTGTCTGTTGGCTAGCAGCAAGAAATGGCCAGTGGCTAGAATGAGTAGCTGGGTAGCTCGGCAATCTTCATGCGTAGCGTGTCGATCAGCACGGTGAGTGTTTCGCTTTCGTAAGTCTCGGCACGGCCCACACCCCACACGGGCCCAGGCCAGGTGGCGTCGTCGCTATTGCGGGCAATCACGTGCACATGCAGTTGCGACACGACATTACCCAGCGTGCCGATGTTGAGCTTTTCGCTGCCACTGACCAGCATCAACAACTCGCCCAGCAAGGTAGTTTCATGCCACAGCTGATGTTGTGAGGAGTTGTCGAGCTCATAAACCTCACGGATATTGGCGCGTCGCGGCACCAGAATCAGCCACGGATAGCGGGCATCGTCCATCAGACGCACGCTACACAAGGCGAGATCGGCCACGAAGTGGGTGTCAGCCTCAAGCTGCGTGTGCAGGTGAAAATCGCTCATCATCTCTCCTTGCAAGCATGATAAATGCGCCAGTATGGCGAACGGCAGGCGGTGTGCCCGAATGACCCCAGTGTGACCAGATCGGCAGAATCCTGCCACTTTGATGATTCCCTTCCGTCGGCTCAGCGCTGACGCAATGCCCCCATCGCCACATACCGCACTTGCCCATGACTTGCTAGTCTTCAATCGAGACGGAGCACACGCCTCGCAGCGTTCGACAGTCATTGCCGCAGCGCCATCTCGCAGTTGTCGCCATTGTTGCTGTCGTGAGTGACCACGCGATTCCGATACCTCAGAAGACTTGCTCAGTCTGGTGCCCGCCTCCGTCCTGTATTCCAAGAACGATTTCGCACCATAACTTCCAACAATAAATGCTAAACCTGCGTCCCGGCAGGTTCGCCAAGGAGTCATTCCATGCAAAAGCGCCAGTTCCTCAAGGCCGGTCTCGGTCTCGCCATCGCAGCCTCTCTTGGTCTCAGTGCCGTGGCTCAAGCGGAAGGCCAGTACATCATGGGTACTGCCACGACCGGCGGTACTTTCTATCCAGTCGGGGTGGCACTGTCCACGTTGATCAAGGTCAAGCTTGAGCCGACCGCTGGCATTTCCGTGTCCGCGATCTCGTCTGCCGGCTCCGGCGAGAACCTCAAGCTGATGGAAGAAGATCAGGCTCAGTTCGGCATCATTCAGGGCCTTTACGGCGCCTGGGCATGGAATGGCACTCCGCCAGTCAACAAGGCCCACAAGCATCTGCGCAGCATCTCGATGCTATGGCAGAACGTCGAGCACTTCGTGGTGCGTAACGACGAGGCCAAGTCCGGCACGATCGATGACATGACCAACTTCTATGGCAAGAGCTTCTCCATCGGCAAGAAAAACTCCGGTACCGAGGGTTCTGGCCGCTTCATTCTCGATCAGCTGGGAATCGATGCCGACAAGATGAATCTGGCCTACATGGGCTATGGCCCGAGCGCCGATGCCATGCAGAACGGCAACATCGATGGCATGAACATCCCCGCGGGTGCACCGGCCTCTGCCGTGACGCGCGCTTATGCCAATCTTGGTGATGAAATTACCACGCTGGACTTCACTACTGAGCAGCTGGCCAAGGTCAACTCTCAGTTCGAGCTGTGGACACCTTACGAAATAGCTGCCGACACCTATCCGGGCCAGACCAAGGCAATCAACACCATTGCCCAGCCGAATATCCTGGTGGTGCGTGATGATGTCTCTGAAGAAGATGTTTATCAGATCACCAAAACGATGTACGAGAATCTGCCATTCCTGAACAACATCCACCCGGCCACCAAGGCCATGGCCATCGACAAGGCCATCGCGGGTCTGCCGCTGCCGCTGCACCCGGGGGCTGTACGTTACTTCAAGGAGCAGGGCATCGAGATTCCGGAACGTCTGATCGCCGAATAAGTCTCGCGTAACGTCTGTTTTATCTTCAAGGCCTGCCTTCATCGTCTGTTCTTGGAATTTGCGATGGAGGCTGAGCAGTGACCCTTCGAATTCCGGCAAGTGGCGTCATGCATTGATGGCAATACGTCACTTGCCTCGCATAAGTGCTTTCCAATAAATCATTGCCGGCCTGAGGCCAGAGCAATGCATTCGAGTCTGATGCCCAGGCTCAAGCATCAGCATCTAGACCCGCTCTACCTTCGCAAGCCTGTGCGTACGTCGTTGTATCGATACTTACGCCTTCGCTGCCTGACCCTGTCCCGAGGCACCGCCATGCATGATTCTCGCTCGCCAGAGCCTTCCCACCCTTCTGACACCACGTCCGACACACCGGATCTCTCCGATGTGCGTGACGAATCCGCTGAAGCCGCCCCGTGGCGTATGGATTTGCCCTGGTTAGGGCGTGCCGTCTTCGTACTCTCCATCGTCATCTGCTTCGCACACCTGTATTTCAATACGCTCTCGACCCTGTCGGAACTATGGGTGAGTGCGCTGCACTTCGGCCTGTTTGGTCTGCTGTGCGCATTGACCATCCCGATGATCACGCCGGCCAGTGACGGTGCCAAGCGCTGGGTACTGGGTGTGGATATCATGCTCGGGCTGGCGGCATTGGGGTGTGGGCTGTATCTGATCGGCTTTGAAGATGCGCTCTATGATCGCGGTGTAGTGTTCTCCACTGCGGATTGGGTGGTCTCCATTGCTGCAGTGGGGCTGATTCTTGAGTTTGCGCGCCGTACCACGGGATGGTTCATTCCGGTGCTGTGCCTGATCGCGCTGACCTACGTGGCGTGGTGGGGCAAGTATGTCGGTGGCGTGTTCAACTTCCCGGGCCTGACCTGGGAAACGGTGCTGTTCAGAAGCTTCATCGGCGGCGAAGGGATGCTGGGCTCGATTGCGCGCATCTCCTGGTCCTACGTATTCATGTTCATTCTGTTCGGTGCCTTCCTCGTCAAATCAGGAGCGGGCGACTTCATCATTGATCTGGCGCGCTGTGCTGCTGGCCGCTTCAAGGGTGGGCCGGGCTTTGTGGCCGTGTTCGCCTCCGGCCTGATGGGGTCGGTGTCTGGCTCCAGTGTGGCCAATACCGTTTCCACTGGCGTGATCACGATCCCGCTGATGCGGCGTGCTGGCTTCCCTGCACGCTTTGCGGCGGGGGTAGAGGCTGCGGCCTCGACCGGTGGCCAGTTGATGCCGCCGGTAATGGGCGCAGGTGCCTTCATCATGGCGTCCTACACTCAAGTGCCATACCTGACTATCGTTGGTGTGGCTGCACTGCCGGCACTGCTCTACTTCCTGTCAGTCGCCATGTTCGTGCGTATCGAAGCCAAGCGCTCCGATGCGACGGCGCTGGATGACCCGCAGGGCCCGCGTCTCAAGGACGTGCTCAAGGATGGCTGGCACTATCTGGCACCGCTGATCGTATTGGTCGGTGCGCTGATCTACGGCTTCACGCCGACCTATGCCGCTGGTATCGCGATTCTCTCCGTCATCGCCGCGTCGTGGTTGTCGAAGAATCCGATGAAGCTTGGGGATATTGTGGAAGCCATGCTGTCGGGGGTGCGCAACATGACCACCACGGCGATTCTATTGATCACGGTCGGACTGATCGTCAATGTCGTTTCAACCACTGGTATCGGCAACACCTTCTCATTGATGATCACTGATTGGGCAGGTGGTAGCCTGTTGATTACCATCGCGCTGGTCGCGCTAGCCTCGCTGATTCTAGGTATGGGTCTGCCGGTAACGGCCTCGTACATCGTACTGGGCACCTTGTCTGCACCGGCACTCTATAATCTGATTGCTCACTCTCAGCTGGTGGATTTGCTGGCGGCGGGGAATCTGCCGGAGCAGGCCAAGGCCATCTTCATGCTGGCAGCCCCTGACAAGCTGGATCTGTTGGGCGCACCGATGAGCATGGATGCTGCCCGCGAGCTGTTGGCACTGGTGCCGGATACCTTCCAGAGCCAGCTGTATGAGCAGGCGTTGTCGCCGCATGCGCTGACCATGGCGCTGGTGAGTGCCCACATGATCATCTTCTGGCTGTCGCAGGATTCCAACGTAACGCCGCCGGTATGTTTGACCGCCTTCGCTGCTGCCGCCATTGCCGGGACGCCACCGATGAAGACGGGGCTGACCGCCTGGAAGATCGCCAAGGGGCTGTATATCGTGCCGCTGTTGTTCGCCTGGAGCCCGCTGATTTCAGGAGACATCGGTGAGATGCTGACGGTCTTCGTGTTCGCGCTGTTCGGTATCTACGCTATCGTGGCGGGCATGGAAGGCTATCTTGAGCACGAGCTACCGTGGTGGCTGCGTCTGGCCATGTTCCCGCTGGGTGCGCTGATGCTGTGGCCGCATGGCATGCTGGCAGTGGATCTGGGCGGATTGGCCGTCTTTCTGCTGGTGCTGACGTATAGTGTTCGCCAGAGCAGTCGTCAGGAAGCGTTAGCGCACTGATCAAGCGCAAATGGCAATGATCGATACGGTATGAACGATGCCCGGCATCACTTTCCCCTCGTTGGGGCAGTGGGCCGGGCATCGTGCGCTCGGCGTACCATTGGCAAGTTTTCATCTCACGTTTGGACAAGGAAGGTCTGCATGACGTCTGGAGTTGCAGAGCTGGCGGCTGGGTTGGATGTCGGCAGTGTGTTGGCATTGATCGCGCTAGGCGGTGTGGCCGGTTTCATCAATGTGCTATCGGCGGGCGGCTCGATGCTGACGCTGCCGCTGTTGATGTTCCTGGGGCTGCCACCGGGGCAGGCCAACGCCACCAATCGGGTCGCGATCGTACTGCAAAGTGCCACGGCAACCAGCACCTTCTTGCGTGCTGGTGCGCATAATATGGGCGTGGCCTGGCGGCTGGCATTGCCGGCAGTGGTAGGGGCCATGCTGGGGGCCTGGATGGCGACGCGCATCAGTGCCGAGGCCTTTGAGAGTGTACTGATCGTGGTGATGGTGGTGTGCTCGGTATTGATGCTATTGCCGACCCCGACACTCGATACTCGCGAACTGACAAAAGAACGCATCACACCGACGGTGCTGGTGGCGATGTTTGGCATCGGCATCTATGGTGGCTTCATTCAGGTAGGCGTCGGAGTGCTGTTCATCGTGGTGCTTTATCGACTGCTGCGAATTGACCTGACACAGGTGAATGTCTTCAAGGTCTTTATCGTATTGATGTACACCTTGCCGGCACTGGCAGTATTCGTGTTTGACGGACAGGTAAGGTGGGCCTTCGGGCTGGTGTTGGCGATCGGTAACATGAGCGGCGCCTTCCTTGGCGCACGGGTCAACATGAGCCCGGCAGGTGCACGCTGGGTCAAATGGCTAACGGTCGTCGTGATCTTCATCATCGTGCTGCGGCTGTTGCTCACCTGATCCGCGCCGCCTACTGACCTTGTGCGCGAGTCGGAGTAAGCTCGCAGTATTTGTACGTTCAGCACTCCCACGACATGTCGGTAGTAGCACGCAAATAACAGTTTATGACGACGCCTTCAGTGATGACGGCGTCCCTATTTTTCATTTTTCAGGAGTTTTCACTCATGCAAGCCATGGTCATTGAGCAGTACGGTGGTCCTGAGGTGTTTGTCGAGCGCGAGCTGGATACCCCCGCTCCGGGGCGTGGGCAGGTGCGCATCAAGGTCGTGGCCTCCAGCATCAATCCTATCGAGACCAAGCTGCGCAGCGGGCTGGTCAAGTCGCACCCGGACTTCCCCGCTATCCTTAATGGCGATGTGGCTGGCGTGATCGATGCGATAGGCGATGGTGTGAGCGACTTCTCGGTCGGTGATGAGGTGTTGGGCTGCGCCGGCGGCGTGAAAGGCTGGCAAGGTGCGCTGGCTGATTTCATGATTGCCGATACGCGTGTGATCGTGAAGCGTCCGAGCCTTGCCGCATTGACGCTTGAGGAGTGCGCAGCATTGCCACTCGTCTTCCTGACGGCATGGACGGCATTGGTTTCGCGCGGCCAGATCAAGGAAGGCGAACACGTACTGATTCACGCGGGTACTGGCGGTGTGGGTCATGTAGCGATCCAGATTGCCAAGTATCTGGGCGCGAAGGTCGCCACCACGGTTTCCAGTGATGAAAAGGCCGAGCTGGCGGGCCAGCTCGGCGCCGATGAAGTGATCAACTATCGCGAAGAAGCCGTCAGCGAGTATGTCGCGCGCCTGACCTCAGGTCGTGGTTTTGATCTGGTTTTCGATACGGTGGGTGGTGATAATCTTGATCGCTCCATCGAGGCAACCGCGACGTCTGGCCGCTTATGCTCCATCAATACGCGTTCGACGCATGACCTGACCCAGCTGCATGCCAAGAATCTGTCGTTGCATGTCATCTTCCGTTCCGTACCGCTGCTGACGGGTATTGGCATGGACGACCAGCCTGAGCTTCTCAACGCTCTGAGCGAGATGCTGGAAGCTGGCGCAGTGCGTCCGCTGCTCGATGAGCATCAGTTCAGCTTCCGTGATGTCGCCAAGGCACATGCACTGATAGAGTCTGGCGATGCTCTGGGCAAGATTCTGCTGGTGAATCGCTGAGGTCTGGCACCTTTGGGCCATCAGGCTGTCATAACAGCGTTGAACATTGATCAGGAACTAGCATGATGCGCGTGACTCGCTTGATGATTGCTGCCTTTCTGGTGGCGAGTGTGGCCTTGGCGGGCTGCAATACAGTGTCCGGCTTCGGCAAGGATCTCGAGCATCTGGGTGGCAAGATTGATAACGCTGCCAGCTGAGTCCAGTACCATGTCTCGACACATCTGTTGAACAGAGGAAGACCCATGCGACGATTCATGATGATGACCGGTTCCGCGCTTCTGCTTAGCCTTTTTCTGGGTGGCTGCAATACCGTGGAAGGCTTCGGGGAAGATCTTGAACATCTGGGTGGCTCGATCGAAGACTCCGCCAGTTGATGAGTCTGGGCCTGAAGCAAGACGATGAAAGCATTCTGATGATGCCGAGTGGGATATCTCCTTCGAGATGAATAAAACATGAATTAGACCCCTTGAAAGCCAACGGCTTGACCCAAGGTATCTATCACTGACACGCGCTATGGTGTGTCGAGAAATAGCATTCATGAGATTCATCACGACAGGGCATTGGTGGCGAATATCGCCCTCGATGCTCACGCAAAGGAGCATGGCCATGACTCGCACCATCGCACTTATTTTCGCGTCTTTCTTCACTCTGGCAGCGTTGTCTGGCTGCAACACCGTTGATGGCGCTGGGCAGGATGTCGAGCGAGCCGGTGAAGCGGTTCAGGACGCTGCCCAATAACGACAGCTGCGTTACCGCATCATCCAAGTTGGCCGCTAGGCACGCTAGGGTGAGGCTACGATGAAAACGCTCAGCTATTTAGCTGGGCGTTTTTGTGTCTGAATACCCATTCGCCCCATCTGCTCTGCAATGAAAGGTCGTTCCTCATGGATCATCGTCAGCTAAGCTTTCTGGTCGCCCTGGCCAGTGAGCGCCATTTCGGACGGGCTGCGCGGGTTTGCCATGTCACGCAGCCGACGCTGTCGGCACGGCTCAAGCAGCTTGAGGAAGAGCTGGGGACGGCACTGATCATTCGCGGACATCGCTTCGAGAGCTTCACGCCGGAAGGGGAACGGGTACTGACACATGCGCGCCGTATCTTGGCCGAGCTGGATGAGCTCAAGGGAGACCTGGCGCCAGATGCCGTGCTGACCGGGCGACTGACGTTGGGCGTGGTGCCGTCGGCGCTCGCTGCGGTGGGTGATTTCTTGCCACGCCTGCGCGAGACTCACCCTCAGCTGTCGCTGCGTCTACGCGAGCTATCGACCTCATCACTGGCGCAGGGACTGGAGGATGGAGAGCTGGACCTTGCCGTAGGCTATCCTGCCGCGCCTGCGATGAGTGGCTTCGCCTGCCGCCCTCTGTATCAGGAGCATTCGGCACTGATTGCCAGTCGAGAGCACTTCAGCCTGCCATCTGCGCCCGAATGGGGCTGTCTGCGCGACTATCCGCTGGTATTGCTGACCCCGGAGATGCAACAGCGGCGTCGACTCAATCAGCAGTTTGAGCGATTGGGCCTGAGCCCGTCGCCATTGCTGGAGGCCAATTCGATTGCGGCGCTAGGCGTGATGCTGGAGGCTGGATTAGGCGTCAGCATACTGGCGGAAGGATTGGCTGATTCACGACTGGGCAAGAATCTGGTAGCGCAGCGGTTGCCAGGAGAAGGCGAGACGGTAGGGCTCTTGTGGCGTGCCGGTCAGCAGCGCAGTCGGCGTCTGTCGGCTGTGCTTGAATTGCTGCGCTAACCGTTGGCTGTCACCAGACATCGGGCCACAATGAAAATCACCCCATGAAGTTGGGGTGATTTGTTTGGATAAGCGTTCAGTGCCGCCCGATATTGTCTGGTGTCATATGGTATGACAAGCGGCGCTTCAGACCTTCTTGTTGCCCTTTTGCGCAGCAAGGCGTGCAGCATCACGTTGCTGTTGTTTCGTTTCACGGCGGGCCTGCATCTGAGCGACGGCATCCATCCCCAGATGCGCTTCGCCGCGCTCGCGTGCTAGCTGAATCTGGTTCTCGCGCTCAGCGAAGCGTTTCTTCTGCGCGTCACTCTGTGTGTGATAACAGCGCGGACAGCTGACACCTTTCTGATATAGCTCGCTTTGCTGATCCTCAGCGGTGATTGGCAGACGACAGGCGTGGCATTGGTCGTACTGGCCGGGGCGCAATTGATGATCAACAGTGACGCGCTCATCGAAGACGAAACACTCGCCCTGCCACAGGGTGTCTTCTTCCGGCACGTCTTCCAGGTATTTCAGGATGCCGCCCTTGAGGTGATAGACCTCATCGAAGCCCTGTTCCTTGAGGTAGGCCGTCGATTTCTCGCAGCGAATACCCCCGGTGCAGAACATCGCTACCTTACGGTGCTTCTGCGGGTCCAGCTCACGCGAGACATACTCGGGAAAGTCGCGGAAAGCGGTGGTATTCGGGTTGATGGCACCAGCGAATGTCCCCACTTCCACTTCGTAGTCGTTACGCGTATCGATCAACAGCACTTCCGGGTCGGAGATCAGTGCGTTCCAGTCCTTCGGCTCGACATAGGTACCGACGGTGTGGCGCGGGTCGATCCCCTCGACACCCATGGTCACGATCTCGCGCTTGAGCTTGACCTTGGCACGCAGGAAGGGCGCCTGCTCGGCGAGTGACTGCTTGGTGTCGAGCTCCGCCAATCGTGGGTCGGAAGTCAGCCAGGTGAGCAGGGCATCGATGCCAGCGCGTGAACCGGAAACCGTGCCGTTGATGCCTTCGCGTGCCAACAGCAGGGTGCCGCGGATGTTGTGTTCATCCATGACAGCCAAAAGCGGGTCGCGTAGTGCCTCGAAGTCCTCCAGCGCAACGAACTTGTATAGCGCACAGACCACGTGGGCCGGTGCCAGCGGGCTGGGCCGCGCGGCAGCGGGTGCTGGAGAAGAGCTAACAGTAGTGTCGATCATGCGAATGCTGTCCTCGTGCGGGCCGAATCGTAAATCCGGAGCAAGATGATGAATGTCTGGCGACGCATTTTACGCAACTTGCACGGGAATTTCCTGCGCGCGATCACATGTGCGTTCAACCGCGCCTCTTGGCAGCTTCTCGACACTGCTCTTGGCGTCGTTTTCGGTACTGTTATCGATAAATCTAAGATGCGCTATCTGCATGTCACCTTCATTGGTGTCGTCTATCAAGTGGCGGTCAAGCTCAATTGGTCGCAGTTGATGCATGAGGTTAGGATATGCCTCATTAGTGTGGCGTGTGACTGACGTATTCCACAGTAAAGCGTTTCGCTACGGAGTACTTTAATGAGTGATTCACTCTATCAAAAAGCGATGAGCGGCCTTGTGAGCGCGGCTCAGCCGCCGCAAGCGAGCTATCAGGATGCTCGTGATATACCGCTGCGTGAGCTGGAAGGCCCTGCAGAATTGCCGGTGAGTCTGGCGCTCAATGACACGCCGATGGGAACGCTATTGGCCAGCCCTGAAGCGCTGGAGCCGCTCGCGCTTGGCCATGCCTTTACGGCCGGCTGGATCACGCGTCGCGACGATGTAACGGCGATTCGACTGTCGCGCTTGCGCCATGGCCTCGCCGTTCGTCTGGAGGTCAGTGAATCACTGGCACGCTCTGCCGAGCGGCATCAGCGGCGCGAGAGCTCCGTCTCCAGTTGCGGCGCGTGCGGCGTTCAGGATGAAGCTGAACTGATGGCAGGCCTGACGCGTTTACCGCCACGTGCGGCACTATCACCGGCTGCGCTGATGCGAGGTCTCGATAGACTGGAGCGTGCATCACGCCGTGGCATGCATCTGGCGCTTGGCCTAGCCGCCGACGGCGCGCTGACGGCGCAGGGTGCCGATATCGGCCGCCATAACGCGTTGGACCGCGTGATTGGCATGAGTCTCGATAGCGGTGTCTGGCCAGAAGCGTTGCTGGTGTCCAGTCGCTGCAGTCTGGAACTGGTGCAGAAGACCATTCGTGCGCACATCCCCACTCTGGTGACACTGGCGGTGCCGTCGCGTCTCGCGGTAGAAACCGCACGCGCCTGTGATCTTAATCTGGTCTGCGCGCATCGTGGCCAACGGCTGGAGCTATTGAGCGGTCATGCAGGTGGCCATCCCCTCGTCCAAGGAGCTTGCCAGCCGCGCTGACGGATTCTCTGCGTGTTTCACCGCTACCTCACTTACTCCCAGTGGACATTGAAATGACTGAATCTTCCGCCCCCGAAATCGTTGCGCCTGTCAGTGTGTCGGCGAACCTGCCGCGTGAGGATGCGCAGCAGACACGCCATCCTCAAATCGTACCTTATGGCGGCCCGGCGGGTGGCTGGGGAGCGCTCAAAAGCGTGGGACGACACGTCACTCACTCGAGGGCGCCGTGGAAGAGTGTGCGCTCATTGCTCAAGGCCAATCAGGACAAGGGATTCGATTGTCCTGGCTGTGCGTGGGGCGACCCGGAGCATGGCTCGTCATTTGAATTCTGTGAGAACGGTGCCAAGGCCGTCGCCTGGGAAGTGACCGCCAAGCGTGTGACGCAGCGCTTCTTTGCTCAGCATACCGTCAGTGAGTTGCTGGGCTGGGATGACTTCATGCTGGAAGATCAGGGCCGCCTGACAGAGCCGATGCGTTATGACGCTGCGAGTGATCGCTATCTGCCCATCGGCTGGGAAGAGGCTTTTACACTCATCGCCGAGCACTTGAGTGCGTTGAAATCGCCGGATGAGGCGCTTTTCTATACCTCGGGGCGAGCCAGCAATGAAGCCGCCTACCTATATCAACTGTTCGTGAGACTCTTCGGGACCAATAATTTCCCTGACTGCTCCAACATGTGCCACGAGGCGAGTGGCGTCGGCATGAAGGCCAGTCTCGGCGTCGGCAAGGGCACGGTGTTGCTGGAAGATTTCGAACACGCTGATGCCATCTTCGTGTTCGGTCAGAACCCCGGCACCAATCACCCGCGCATGCTGGGGGATCTGCGGCGTGCCTCGCGGCGTGGTGCGCGTATCGTCAGCTTCAATCCGCTACGTGAACGTGGGCTTGAGCGCTTTGCAGACCCGCAATCACCGCTGGAAATGATTACGCTGTCCAGTCAGACCATCAGCTCGCGTTACTACCAGCCACGCATGGGGGGTGACATGGCCGCGGTACGTGGCATGGCCAAGGCACTGTTTGTGCTGGAACAGCAAGGCGAATTCACGCGTGCACAGGGCTTCATCGAAGCATATACCCTGGGCGTCGAAGCTTGGCAGGCAGCGGTGGAGTCCACCTCGTGGGCGGCTATCGAAGACCAGTCAGGGCTCACGCGTGAGGAGCTGGAAGAAGCGGCCAGACTCTATGCGGGCGCCGGCAATGTCATCTGTACCTGGGCGATGGGGATTACCCAGCACCTGCATGCCGTCGATAGCGTGCGCGAGATCATCAACCTGCTGCTGCTGGGGGGGAATTTCGGGCGCCCAGGGGCTGGCGCCTGTCCGGTAAGAGGTCACTCCAACGTGCAGGGGGATCGTACGATGGGGATCGATGAGAATGCACCGACGGCGCTGATTGATGCGCTGGAAGCGCGCTATGGCGTGACGATGCCGCGTGCCGCCGGCTTCAATACCGTCGAGAGTCTTGCGGCCCTGGAGCAAGGGCGAGTGAAGACTTTCATCGCGCTGGGCGGCAACTTCACGCGTGCGACACCGGATAGCGAGCGCACCGAAGCGGCCATGCGTCAACTCACGCTCAATGTGCAGATCAGCACCAAGCTCAATCGCAGCCATCTGGTGGTGGGCAAGCAGACAGAGGCGCTGATTCTGCCGTGCCTCGGGCGCAGTGAGATTGATCGCTCGGCATCTGTTGCCTCACAGCACATCAGTGTCGAAGATTCGATGTCGATGGTGCACTCAAGCGCTGGCATCAAGGCGCCTGCCAGCGATGCACTGCGCTCTGAACCTGCCATCATTGCGGCCATCGCCCGCGAGACGTTGTCGCGGACATTGCCTGCACGTGGCGTGAGTGACCCGGTCGACTGGGCGGCACTGACGGAAGATTATGACCTGATCCGTGATGAAATTGCCGCTGTCATTCCTGGCTTTGACGACTTCAATGACCGCCTCGCACATAAACGTGGCTTTCATCTCGCGAATCCGGTGCGTGCACTCGAATTCCCGACCGTCAGTGGTCAGGCCGAATTCTCGTACGCTGCATTGCCTGCAGCCGTGATTCACCAGCAACAGTCGCGCCGCGATGGCTGGTTGACCTTGCAGACCATGCGTAGCCATGATCAGTACAATACAACGGTGTATGGCTACAACGACCGCTATCGCGGCGTATCTGGCCAGCGCCGAGTGATCTTCATCAATGCGCAGGACCTGACACGCCTTGGGCTGGCGGACGGCGATTGGGTTGATATGCTGGGCGAGCCGCGCCCGGATGGTCACGAGCGCCGCGCGCCTCAGTTCCGATTGGTGGAGTACGATATTCCCGCCGGCTGTATTGGGGCCTATTATCCGGAAACCAATGTACTGATCGCGCTGGAGAGTCATGGCAGCGACACCGGTACGCCGTCCTCCAAGGCTGTCCCCGTCCGACTGGAACGCAGCGCGCGTATTGCTTGATAGTCTGCAAGCTACCAATATAAGTTTTCGATGATGCAACACTGCCGTGCCGTGAGATGACTCGCGGCACGGCGTTCGTGTGCCTAGAATGTTGCCAGCGCCGCTTGATCATTGCGGGGCGCCAGCCGTCACTGATCACCGCTACCTGACACTACTGCTCAAGAGAGTTATCCATGCAATATCTGCACACCATGCTACGTATCACTGATGTCGATGCTTCACTGCATTTTTTCTGCGAGCTGCTGGGCTTTGAGGAAATTTCGCGCAAGAATTCCGAGAAAGGGCGTTTCACGCTGATTTTCCTTGCTGCCGCGAGTGATGCCAAGCAAGCACGTGAAACACAGGCACCGCTCTTGGAGCTCACGCATAACTGGGATCCTGAGGCATACAGCGGCGGGCGCAACTTCGGTCACCTGGCGTATCGGGTCGATGATATCTACGTGACCTGCCAGCACCTGATGGACAATGGCGTGACCATTCATCGTCCGCCGCGTGACGGCCACATGGCCTTTGTCAAAAGCCCCGACGGCATCTCGCTTGAGTTGCTGCAGAAAGGCGATGCACTGGAGCCGCAGGAGCCGTGGGCTTCCATGACCAATACTGGTAGCTGGTAATTCACCTATGACGAATGTTGACGTGTTGGTAAGCGTCGCATAAAAAGGACGCGTTTGAATAAGGGCTGCTGGCGCATCCCCAATGAGCGCTTATGATGTAGTGAGAATAATAAGTCCCGATGCATAAAAACCTGACATTTCATGTATCGGCTGTCGAAATTCCCCATATTTTCGCTGTGTTGCGTAGATGGCTTTCTGCGCGGATAGTGTTCTGCTGGCAAGGATTGCCTGATGCTGAGTGTCATTCGTGCCTGGTTACGCCATGAACCACGTTTGCTCGCTGTGGAGCACCGTCGTTTCTATCACGGCTATCTATGGATCTACCTGATGCTGTTTGGGCTCTTTGCCCTCTGGCTGCCCTTTTTCAGCATGCTCCAGGAGCCTCGCCTTGCGTTTGTCAGTGGCATCATGGTGCTACTGGCGGTACTCGGCATACTGCTGCATCGCTACCATCAATTGACCCTCGCACTGTCATTGATGCTAAGCGCCCTGACGTTGATGACATGGCTATCGGTCTATTGCTTTGGCCACTCAGCAGGCTATGAATACTACTTCTTCATCGTGATGGCCGGCATTCACCTCGCACCGTTGCCCGGCAAGGTGCGTGTGCTGGCGACACTGGTGTTGTTCATCGCGGCGGTATCAGCACTGTGGGTTTCTCCATTGCATGCCAGTGATGGCTATATCGCCGTCTGGCTGATGCAATCGACCAATCTGTTTGTGGTCTTCTTGCTGATGGTGACCTTCTTGTGGCGGATGCTGGCCCTGACGGAGCATTTCGAGCGTCAGTATCGTCAAGATGCCAGTCGCGATGAGCTGACGGGGCTATTGAATCGACGTCAGGTACTGCGGCAGGCCGAGCGCTGGTGGCGGGATGCAGTACCGTGTTCGGCATTGATGCTGGATGCCGATCACTTCAAGTTGGTCAATGATCGCCACGGCCATGCCGTCGGTGATGAGGTGCTGCGGCACTTGGGACGGCTGCTGAACGCCACGTCACGTCAGGGCGATTGCGTTGGGCGCGTTGGTGGGGAAGAGTTTCTGATACTGCTGCCGCGAAGTGGGCGTGCCGAGGCCGTGTCCATTGCGGGCCGCATGCGTTCATTGCTGGCCAGTTCACCTCCGATGTTTGCAGAGCGGCCCATCCCGATTACAGTCTCGATTGGTGTTGCCGTCAGTCATGAAAGCGACAGTCTTGATGACCTGCTGTTGCTGGCTGACCGACGCCTTTATCACGCCAAGCGTACCGGACGTGATCGTGTCGTCGCAGGTGGAGAGCGTGAAGAAGGCGCCTCGCAAGATAATCTTGCAGAGCCTGGTAGCAAGGAGCATCCCGGCGAAACACCCCAAGCCAATCTCGCCGCACCGTCCAGTCGTCATCACGCACTGGACGGCTTCTCGGGCGGCTCAGTCGCGGGCTGACGTGTCGGGCGCGGCATACAGCGGTTCAGACTTATGCTCAGCTTCAGTGCAACGTAAAGCTCAGGCTTGCGGACGGTACTGGTTGACTCTTGCAAGACACCGCTCCATACGAGAGGCGGCTGTACGCGCAAGTGGTGTGCAGAGCACCCAAGGTAGGGCGATCAGTGCAATGCTGAGCGAGCCCAGATAAACATCACTGAACCAATGCGCGCCCACCATGATGCGCGGAGCACTCAGCAGCACGACAAATGCCAGACTCCATAGCGCTATGCGACGTGGAGCGAAGACGAGCATGAAGCTCGCAAATACCATCAGCATCAGGCCATGGTCTCCGGGGAAACTGTTGGACGCCGAATCTTTGGTCTTGAATGACACCAGTTCGGAGAGGTGCTGCGCATGGGCGAACATCCGCGTCGGACTTGCGTGTTCATAGCTGATGACACGCAAGACGAACAATGAAATCAGTCCAGCGGTCAGTAGCATGGTGATGCCAATGCTCAGCCAGTGACGATAACGATACGGACGCTCATCGGACAACATTGCCCAAGTGAAGAGTGCGGCCATCATCAGAAAGGAACAGGCATCGAAGGCACGCGTATTGAGCAGTCCCAGCAACGTATCCCAGTGCGGATTGAGGGGAGAGATCAACAGGTTGAATCCCCAGAAGATATCGCTGTCCAGTATGGCCCAGAAGTCTAGCGTCGGTACCCACCAGCAGGTCAGTAACACGAGGCCGACGGCGTTCAAGACAAGCAGGCGTCGAAAGTGCATGCCATCATCTCCTTGATAGTGATTTTGCGCGACAAGATGAGGAGGCACAGGCAATGGCGCGAATAGCCTCTCTGATTAGAGGTGAATTCTAGGTTAAGACTCTCTTAAGAAACACTGTTTTGCATCTCTTGCGGTGTGACATAATGTTGCACTCAACGCGCCTTCCGCGACCTGTGGGTGCGCTACGTTATTTTCGAATACCAGCGGAAGAGGCCAGCAAGGGTGGCCGATGGTAATGTTTCTATCATGAGGTCCGCTGCGCACGACTGCCCTCTACCAAGGCCTCCTTGCCTGCCTCGGTATCTGTTTGCCAAGCCCCACGAGGAATTTGTTCATGACTATCCCCGCCCGTCGTTTATTGCCCATGTCTCGAGTGATCGGCACATCTCTGCTGCTCAGCATATCTTTGCTGGGAGGTTGCGCTGCCATGTCCACGGGAAGTGATAGTCGCAGCGGGCTTGCGCCGAGTCAGGTGCCTACAGTGGTCGGTACGCATTGGAGTTTCTCTGCTACCTCTTCGGATGAGGAGGCACCGAATTTCCTGTTGCAACCCCCGACTCAGGAGCAGCGGGCGGATGAAGAGGATGATCGCCTGCGACTGGTGGGCAGCAATGGCTGTAATCGTCTGATGGGGCCTGTCACGTTGGACGAGTCACGTCAGACTCTGGACATTGGCCCGCTGGCCTCGACCATGAAGATGTGTCGCAATGCTGAGCAGTCCAGTGCTTTCAATCGCATGCTGGAAGAGGCGGCCAGCTATCAGGTGAATGGCAGCGGTGATAGTGCCCGCTTGCAGATCATGGATACCTCCGGTCAGTTACTGGCGACCTTCCTGGCGGTTGAGGCGATAGCCGAGTAGGCCACTGTGCTATGTGAGATGGGTGGTTGACTGCCACTGACAGAAAAGCCCCCGCACCGGAAGGTGCGGGGGCTTTTGTTATTGCTCAGTGCTGTGACTACCCAGCACCTGTTGCCAGTGCTAGAGCGTTTCGATCTTGGTGCGCTGACTTTCCAGCAGAGCCAATTCTGCTTGCGCATCGGCTAGCTTGGCGCGTTCCTTCTCGACGACATCAGCTGGCGCGCGGCCGACGAACTTCTCGTTGCTGAGCTTGTTCTCGAGGCCGGTGATGACCTTCTGCTGCTTCTCGTGTTCCTTGTCGATGCGCTTGAGCTCGGCTTCCTTGTCGATCAGACCTGCCATCGGCACCAGCACTTCCAGCTCACCGACGCGCTGAATGGCGGACATCGGCGCTTCATCGCCCGCGGCGAGGAAGGTGATGCTCTCCAGGCGTGCCAGCTTGGAGAGGAAACGACGATTGGCTTCAAGGCGCTCATCGTCACCGGCCGCACCGTTTTTCAGGAAGACATCCAGCGGCTTGCCTGGAGACAGGTTCAGCTCGTTGCGGATGTTACGCACAGCGATGATGACGCCCTTGAGCCACTCGATATCAAGAATGGCCTGCTCATCGATGCGGTCTGCCTCGGCCTGTGGCCATGGCTGGCTCATGATGCTCTCACCTTCGACCGACTTGCCGGCGTAAGGCGCGATGCGCTGCCAGATCTCTTCGGAGATGAACGGCATCATCGGGTGAATCAGGCGCAGGATGGTCTCCAGTGCGCGCACCAGAGTGCGACGTGTGCCGCGCTTGGCTTCCGCGCTGGCATTCTCGTCCCACAGTACCGGCTTGGACAGCTCCAGATACCAGTCGCAGTACTCGTTCCAGATGAACTCATACAGTGCTTGGGAGGCGTGGTCGAAGCGGAACTCTTCCAGCGCGCGGGTGACCTGCTGCTCGGTCTGCTGCAGGCGCGCGATGATCCAGCGATCGGCCAGTGACAGCTCGACGGCTTCGCCGTTGACGCCGCAATCCTGGTCTTCGGCATTCATCAGCACGTAGCGCGCCGCATTCCACAGCTTGTTGCAGAAGTTGCGATAGCCGTCGAGGCGACCCATGTCGAACTTCACGTCACGCCCAGTGGAGGCCAGCGACAGCAGGGTGTAGCGCAGCGCATCGGTGCCGTGTGGCTCGATGCCTTCCGGGAACTCGTTGCGCGTGGCCTTGGCGATTGCCTTGGCCTTCTTCGGCTGCATCATGTTACCGGTGCGCTTCTCGACCAGCGCGTCGAGCTCGATACCGTCGATCAGGTCGATGGGGTCGAGCACGTTGCCCTTGGACTTGGACATCTTCTGTCCGAGGCTATCGCGCACCAGACCATGCACGTAGACCTTGCGGAACGGCACTTCACCTTTGAACTTCAAGGTGAACATGATCATCCGAGCCACCCAGAAGAAGATGATGTCGAAGCCGGTGACCAGCACATCGGTGGAGTGGAAGGTCTTCAGTTCCTCGGTATCTTCTGGCCAACCGAGGGTGCCGAAGGTCCACAGGGCCGAACTGAACCAGGTATCGAGAACATCTTCGTCCTGACGCAGGGCGATATCAGCACCGAGGTTATTCTCAGCGCGGACTTCTTCCTCGTTACGGCCAACATAGATATTGCCGTCGTTGTCATACCACGCTGGAATACGGTGTCCCCACCACAGCTGACGCGAGATACACCAATCCTGGAGGCCACGCATCCAGGAGAAGTACATGTTCTCGTAGTTTTTCGGCACGAACTCGATATCGCCATTCTCGACGGCCTCGATGGCCGGACGTGCCAGCTCTTCGACGGCGACGAACCATTGGTCGGTCAGTAGTGGCTCGATGACATCGCCGGAGCGATCGCCATGAGGCAGGGTATTGTTGACGGCTTCGACTTGCACCAGCAGACCCAGAGCATCCATGTCAGCGACCAGCTTTTCGCGCGCGACGAAACGGTCCAGTCCGGCGTAGGCGGCCGGCAGACTGGCGTCTTCATCCGGTTGCGGACGGCCCTGTAAATCGAAGATCTCGGCGCGTTCCAAGATGGTGGCATCCTGGCTCATCACGCTGATCAACAGGTGGCCCTGACGCTTGCCGACTTCATAGTCATTGAAGTCGTGTGCCGGAGTGATCTTGACGCACCCCGAGCCCTTCTCGATCTCGGCATGTTCGTCGGCAACGATGGGAATGCGACGGCCGACCAGCGGCAGTTCGATGAACTTGCCTATCAGACTTGCGTAGCGTTCATCCTTCGGATTGACGGCGACGCCGGTGTCTCCCAGCAGGGTTTCTGGCCGGGTGGTGGCGACAACGAGGTAATCCTTGCCGTCGTCAGTCTTGACGCCATCGGCCAGCGGATAGCGGAAGTGCCAGAAACTACCCTGTTGCTCGCGATTCTCGACCTCAAGATCGGAGATGGCGGTGTGCAGTGTCGGGTCCCAGTTGACCAGACGCTTGCCACGATAGATCAGGTCTTCTTTGTGCAGACGCACGAAGACTTCCTGAACGGCCTTGTAGAAGCCGTCATCCATGGTGAAGCGTTCACGCTTCCAATCGATGCTGGTGCCCATGCGACGCAGCTGACGGGTGATGTTGCCGCCGGACTCTTCCTTCCATTCCCAGATCTTGTCGGTAAAGGCTTCACGTCCGAGATCGTGACGTGTCTTGCCTTCCTCGGCGGCGAGCTTGCGCTCGACTAGCATCTGGGTAGCGATGCCGGCGTGGTCGGTGCCTACCTGCCACAGGGTGTTGCGCCCCTGCATGCGACGCCAACGTACCAAGGTGTCCATGATGGAGTCCTGGAAGGCGTGGCCCATGTGCAGGGAGCCGGTGACATTGGGCGGCGGGATGACCAGTGAGAAGCTCTCGCCCTGGCCTGACGGCGCAAAGCGATTCTCGGATTCCCAGCGCTCGTACCAGCGCGTCTCGATGGCGTTCGGTTGGTAGGTCTTGTCCATGGGTCTGCAAATGATCCGGTTGGGCGGGACGTCCCGCGCCGGCTCAGTGAGCGGGGCAGCGCAGGCAGAAAATGGGCTCGATTATAGCGCCGCTGATGTCAGGCGTCATTCGTGATGCAGAGGCATCGGCAACTTGCTGTCTGTCTGACGTGACTCACTGCATATTAAAGTAGGCAATATCCACGCAGCGATGCCGTATCCTGTCGTCTTCCGGGGACCAAGGTGCCGGTGATGTACTGTTACTTGTCAATTTCGTTCGTTTTTTCGTCGTGGAGTCGTAATGCTCAAGCCATCCTCATCGGATGCGTCACCTCGTCCGACCCGTCGCTGGGTGTGGCATGAATTGCTGCGTCATGCACTGGTGCCGCTGCTGGTATTGGAAGTGGCACTGCTGGGGTGCTATCTGGTACTGCACTGGCTAGTGTCCGGGCAACAGGAAGCGGCACGCAATGAGCTGATCAACACCCAGATGGAGCAGTTGGTTCAGTACGAGGCAGAGCACGTCAATCTGGTCGTCAATGACTGGCGCACAGAAGCACATCAACTGGCACGGGGCACCTTGCGGTATCTGGATTCTTCCGTTGATGCGGCTCAGCGTGAGCGAGAACTCAAACGGCATAAACGCAGCAAGGATGGCACGCTTTATGCGCCGGACAATGATGGCGGTGCAGGCTCCTATTATTCATCGTTGGTACCCAGTTATCTGCAAGACCATGACAAGGTCGTGCGGCTGGCAACGATGGATTTTCTGATGGACGACATGCTCGATACGCGCCCTGAGCTACGCCAGATCTGGTTTTCCAGCTATGACGGCTACTTTCGGGTAGAGCCGTGGAATGATACGCACACTAACTTTACGCCAGGTGTCGATCTCACCAGCTATGGCTTCTATTACCTGGCCGATGATCGCAACAACCCCAGGCGGGGCGCTGTGGTGACGCCGGCTTACCAGGACCCTGTCGGCAGCGGTTGGCTGGTCTCGACGCTGATGCCAGTGCATCGCGGCGATTTTCTGGAAGGTGTTGTCGGTCTTGATGTCACGCTAGATGCGCTGGTAGAGCGTCTAGAAAGCGCTGATCTCCCCTGGGGGGCTTATCTCGTGCTGGTTAGCGGCGACGGCGTGCTAGCCATGCCGCGGAGTGGTGAACAGGATTTCGGCGCTTATCCCGCACCTCGAATAGAGCCATTGCCGTTGCCACGTGATCGCTTTCTCGATACGGCTCATGATCAGGGGCGCTCTCCTCAGATGGCGCACCTGTTGCGCAGTATCTCTGATCAGCCTCAGGGCGTTCAGCGCATGCCATTACTATCAGGCGAGCGTCTGGTGGGATGGCACTCGGTAGCAGGGACCGACTGGCAGCTACTGGCCGTCGTCGATGCGCAACAGATAGACAGTGGTACTGATGTCTGGAACGTACGCTTTAACCAGTTGGGCTACGTGATGCTGGTAGGCTTGATTGTCTTCTTTCTCGCATTGCTGGTGATGATGCGCTGGCGGGCCGAAGCGATGGCCGCCACGCTGTCGGAGTCACTGGCACGCCTCAGTGAAATGGCACTGCGTATTGGACGAGGCCAGCCGGTGGTTCGAGAGCGCTTTCTGCTCGAGGAGCTGGATCAGGCGGGGGAGTCATTGCGTGAGGCGGCACTGCGGCGTGATCAGATTGAATTGGAGCGCGCAGAAGGCGCTCGTCATGTCGAAATGGTCATGGCAGCCTCGGGCGATGCCACCTGGCGCTATGACTTCGAGCGCGATGACCTCTACTTTCACGAAAACTTCTTCCTGATGCTGGGGCTGCCGATGCGCGGCAGCATGCATCTGGCGGATCTGGATGCCATGACGCATCCGGAAGATCTGGCGGGCCTGCTGGAAGCCCGCTGGCGAGTCATGCACGGCGATAGCTGGGCTGAGGCGCGAGACGTGCGCTATCGACACGCGCAAGGTCACTGGGTGTGGGTACAGGTGCGTGGACAGGTGACACGGCGTGATTCGGATGGACGCCCCTTGCGCGGTACCGGGCTTGCGCTGGATATTCAGCGTCACAAGCAATCGCTGCAGTTACTCGAGGCCGCACGTGACAGTGCTACCGAGGCCAGTCAGTCCAAGTCGCGTTTTTTCTCGAGCTTCAGTCACGAAATCCGTACGCCGCTCAACGCCATCATGGGCTTTACCGACCTGCTATCTGAAGAATCCGCACTGACGCGTGAACAACGCCGTTATGTGGAAGAGGCGAGCCATGCTGCCGAGCAGCTATCAGCCTTGATCGAGGATGTGCTGCAGATGTCGAGCCTGGAAGCAGGTGAACTGCCTCTCGACTGCCAGCCGATGTCGGTAGGCCAGCACCTACCCCGTGTCATCGGACAATATCAATCGCGCCTCATGCAGGCAGGACTGGTGCTCACGCTTGCACTGGAGGAGTCGACGACATGGCTGAATGCTGACAGGCGTAGGCTCGATCAAATCATGGGTAACCTGATGGGAAATGCCATCAAGTATAACCGCACGGGTGGCTGGATCCGTATTGCCATTGGCCAAGGGCCCAATGCAGATGGCCGCGAGATGGGGTGGGTTGAGGTGGCTGACGGTGGTTTCGGTTTTGATCCGATGCAATCTGATCAGCTATTCCAACCATTCTCGCGACTTGGACGGGAAGATTCCGGTATTGAAGGCACTGGGCTGGGGTTGGCCCTGTCACGCGAGCTGGCACGTCGCATGGACGGCGATATCACGGCAGAGAGTGTCTTGGGTGACGGTGCTTGCTTCCGCGTGTGGCTGCCGCTGGCGGATGTCAGCGCACATGAGCATATCGTGCAGGCAGCATGGTCGGCTGATCGTGTGCTGCCAGTGCCGTGCCGTTGGCTAGTGATCAGTACCCGATCGGAAGATAGGCTGCGTCTCGAAGTCATCGGCAGTCATATCGATAATCTGGAGATCATTGCGGCCGGTAGCGCGGCTCAGGCATTACGATTGGTGCGTGACATCAGTCCATGTCTGGTGCTATTTGGCCATGTCCCCGACATGAGCGTGTTAGCGCTCTTTGCAGAAATTCAGCGTATGCCGCGCGATCAGCCGCTATGGGCGGTGCGCTTGGGGCCACGTGACATTGGAGAGGAGCAGCTTGGATTGCCGAAGGCCTTCTTCGATACAGGAGAGAGTCCGCCGACCATTCCTGATATAGAGCGCTGGCTTGACTGGCTGGTGAGGAATTTTCAGGCGCAGAGATAAGCGGCTCAGCTAACGCCCTTGAGCTGGTGCGAGCGCACTGCGTAACCGCGCGACTTGTAGGTGCGCCAGCATTCACGCTTGGTCACCAGCACATCCTGATGCTGATTGATGATTTCTGCGACGCGATCGAAGCGTGAGAACCATTCGGGAATCTCAGGATGCAGGTTGAGCAGTGCTTCGATGCCTGGTGCAGGCGCTTCCTGCCAGCCAATAGTGACAGGCGGGCGCGGTATGTCATCGGCGTGCTCGGCCTCACGTGCGGCAGTGTCGAGATCGATATCCAGTGCATGCGGCACGAAGCTTTCAGGGCGGAATTGCCACAGATGTTCATCGAACTGGCGCGCCATGGCCTCATCCTCGACATGCACGTGCAGGCGAAAGCCCTTGGCATGGATGGTCTCCGCCAGTCGGCAGGCGAATTCCAGCCGTGCTGCAAGCGTGGTGTCGGGCAGAATATAAAAGTCGATCTGGGTCATGGGGCACCGCTGAGCAGAAAGGTCACGATCAGACACGCAGGATACCGCACTCGTGGCATGCCTTCGACGCTAAACATACTGATAAAAAGCACGCTGGTATGAAACACGAAGGCCCGCCTCGAGAGAGGCGGGCCTTCGTATGGATGGCTGCACCGGGAGCTTGCACGCAGACGTTATCTGGCGAACACCATGATCACGCCAGGCGAGTCATCCAGCCACGAGTGTCTTCTGCGCGACCATACTGCAAATCGAGCAGCTGGCTGCGCAGACGCATGGCAACATCGCCGGCATTGGCGGTCAGGTCGAGACGGCCATCTTCGCTGGCCAATTCACCGACGGGCGTGATGACGGCCGCAGTGCCACAAGCAAAGACTTCGGTGATCTCACCGGAGGCAATGCCTTCGCGCCATTCGTCGATGCTGATCGGGCGCTCTTCCGGCGTCAGGCCGAGATCGGTCGCCATGGTCAGGATGGAGTCACGCGTGACGCCTTCCAGAATGGTGCCGGTCAGGCGCGGCGTGACCAGACGGCCATCCTTGTAGACGAAGAACAGGTTCATGCCGCCGAGCTCTTCCACCCACTTGTTCTCTGCTGCATCGAGGAAGACGACCTGATCACAGCCGTTGGCTGTAGCTTCGCTCTGTGCGGCCAAGGAACCGGCGTAGTTACCGCCACACTTGGCAAACCCCGTTCCGCCAGCGGCAGCGCGGTTGTAGTGCGAGGATAGCCAGATGGAGACTGGCTTGATGCCGCCCTTGAAGTAGGCCGCGACCGGTGAGGCGATCACGTAGTAATCGACTTCACGCGATGGGCGCACGCCAAGGAAAGCTTCGCTGGCGATCATGAATGGACGCAGATAGAGGCTGCATTCATCGCTGGCGCTGGCTGGTGTCGGCACCCAAGCACTGTCTTGAGCGAGCAGGACCTTGAGCGAACCGATGAAGTCTTCGTCGCTGAGCTCCGGCAGCGCCAGACGACGCGCGGAGTTACGGAAGCGCGCAGCATTCTTCTCGGGACGGAAGGTCCATACCGAGCCGTCTGCGTGACGATACGCCTTGATGCCCTCGAAGATTTCCTGTGCGTAGTGCAGCACAGAGGCAGCAGGATCAAGCATCAGCGGGCCATAAGGGCGTACTTCATGGCCATGCCAGCCACCATCGACGGTCCAGCGTACATGAGCCATGTGGTCGCTGAAGTGACGGCCGAAACCGGGATTGGCAAGAATGGTGTCACGAACGGCAGCATCCGCCGGTTGTGTGGACGCGCGGACGTCGAAGCCTTTGGTCACGTGAGTGTCTCCGTAGCAGCGAGACCCCCAGCGCAAGACGCTGGGGGTCGATCATTTTTATAGGCTAGCCGGATCAGAGGCGCCCGAGGGAGTCTCTGATCCGCATGCCTCAACGCTAGCACGCTCTAGAGAGCATGCGAAGCCTCAGACAGTCTCTTCCTGCGGGGTATTGAGTTCCGCCTCGCGATCCAGCAGATATTGGGTCAGCAGGCCGACGGGACGACCGCTGGCGCCTTTCTGCTTGCCGGACATCCAGGCCGTTCCGGCGATATCCAGATGCGCCCACGGGAAGGTATCCGCGAAACGGGACAGGAAGCAGCCCGCAGTGATCATGCCCGCTTCGCGACCGCCGATGTTGGCGATGTCCGCAAAGTTGGAATCCAGCTGGCTCTGGTACTCATCCCACAGCGGCATGTGCCATGCGCGGTCCCAGGCCTCTTCACCGGCGTCCAGCAGGTCGAGTGCCAGATCATCATCGTTGGAGATCAGGCCAGTGGCGTGATTGCCCAGCGCGATGACGCAGGCACCTGTCAGCGTGGCGATGTCGACGACACTGGCTGGCTCGAAGCGCTCGGCGTAGGTCAGGGCATCACACAACACCAGACGGCCTTCGGCATCGGTGTTGAGGACTTCGACCGTCAGGCCCTTGAGCGTCTTGATGATGTCGCCCGGCTTGGTGGCACGACCGTCCGGCATGTTCTCGGCGCTGGCCACGATACCGATGATGTTGAGCTTGGGCTTGAGTGCCAGCACGGTGCGCATGGTGCCGAAGACGCTTGCTGCGCCGCCCATGTCGTACTTCATCTCGTCCATGCCAGCACCCGGCTTCAGAGAGATACCGCCGGTATCGAAGGTGATCCCTTTGCCGACAAGCACGTGCGGGGCTTCGTTTTCGTCTTCTGCACCACGATATTCCATCATGATCAGGCGGCTCGGCTCTTCACTGCCGCGTCCGACCGAAAGCAGCGACAGTGCGCCTAGCGCTTCCAGCTCTTCTTCCCCCAGTACGGTGACCTTGAGAGCGCCTGCGGAGGCTTGGCCCAGCTGCTCAGCGCGTTCTCCCAGATAGCGCGGCGTGCAGACGTTGCCCGGCAGGTTGCCCAGCGTACGTGCTTCGCTGACACCTTCACCAATGGCAGCACCGATATGCAGACCAGCTTCCAGCTCGGCTCGCTGGCCTTTATCGGCACTAACCACGCTCAGGCGAGTCAGACTGACAGGCTCGCCTGGCTTGCTCTTCATTTCGGTGAAACGGTAGGCGTTACGCAATGCGCTCTCAGCGAGCATGCGCGCCTTCCAGTCGGCGTCGCGCAGCTCGATGCTCAGCTCGTTGACGCCGGCAAAGGCGGCGTCTTCAATCGGCAGCTTGAGCAGTGCGATCATGGCGGCATCGAGGCCCCGCTTGAAGCGGCTCTCGTCGAGTTTGTCTTCGTTGCCGAAGCCGACCAGCAGCAAGCGCTGAGCGCCAAGGCCCGGTGCGAAAGGCACCAGCAGGGTGTTGCCCAGCTCGGGCTTGAAGTCGCCGCGCTCGATCAGCTGGGAAATCAGCTTCTCGCTGGCATCGTCCAGACGTGCAGCGGCACCGGAGAGGTCGCCCTCTAGAACAGGTACCACCACGCAGGCGGTTTCAAGCTGGGCCGGATTGGCAATGACTACAGGAAATTCCATGGCAACTCCACGCGCGCGGATAGGGATACAAAAGTGAGAGACACCGGCAGGCCGATCGGATCAGGCAGGCTGCGGTATCCGAGGGTCATTGTCTGGATGGGGGCGCAAACGTGCAATGACAAGCGCTTGTGTCAGCTGTCCCATTACGCTGAACAAGAAAGATCATTGCAATGGAGTAGCCGCGACAAGCCGGTATGCTTTCTGGATAATGCATTCACATGCATTGCTGGGTGTCTGGCTCCATTCAGTACCGTTGTGCCAGTGTACGCAAAGGCCGCTCGCCATGCATGAGGGCGATGATGCCTTTATGTGATCCGCACCGTTCATTCACCGGCTATCATCGTTCAGGTCAACACGCTCGGTTACGGGCGGGAAACAGGAGTTCTACTTGATCATCTTCCGCTACCTGACTCGCGAGATTCTCACCACCATGGCTGCTGTGGCTGGGGTGCTGATGCTTGTCATCATGGGCAGCCGATTCATCCGCTATTTCAGTGATGCAGCGGAGGGGGACTTCCCGGCGTCGATTCTCGGTAGTCTGATGCTCTATCACCTGCCCGGTTTCTTCGAGCTACTACTGCCGCTGTCGTTCTTCCTCGCAGTGTTGCTGGCGTTCGGGCAGCTGTACATGAACAGTGAAATTACCGTGCTGGTGGCGTGTGGTGTCGGGCCGGAGCGCCTGCTGCGCGTCACTCTGCTGCCGGCTCTGCTGGTCACGGCGATGGTGGCGGCGTGTAGTCTCTATCTGACGCCGGCCGGTGCGCTCAAGAACGAGTTGATATTGGAGCTGCAGAAGCAGAAAACTGATTTCTCGGTATTAGGTGCAGGGCGTTTTCAGGATATCGGCACGCGTACCGTGTATGCCGAGAGCATGAGTGGTGACAACAGTGAGCTGAAGAACGTCTTCATTGCCGAGCGTGACGACAAGAAAGCTGCCAACACTGCTGATAGCGAGCCGCGTCAGTCGGTCATTCGTGCCCAGCGTGCCTTCCAGGAGGTTAGTCCCGAGACGGGCAGTCGCTATCTGGTGCTCGGTAACGGTACCCGCTATGCCGTGGAGCCGGGCAAGGCGGTTGCTCAGCGATTGGGTTTTGATCGTTACGGTGTACGCGTTACCGAGGGGCAGGACGCGGCGAGTTTAAAGGACGACATCGAGCTTGCGACGACTGCTGAGCTGATCGCCACTGACACGCCGGAGGCCAAGGCCCAGCTGCAGTGGCGTATTTCGCTGCCACTGATGGTGCCTATCTTGATGCTGATCGGCTTGCCGCTTGCGCGCGTTAACCCGCGTCAGGGGCGCTTTGCACGCTTATTGCCGGCCATCTTTGTTCACATTACCTATTTGAGTTTGCTGATCGCGGCACAGAACGCCGTGGCTTCCGGCAAATACCCGGCCTCTATTGGCCTATGGCCCATTCACGGCGTCTATCTGGCGCTCGGCATCTGGCTGAGCTGGCGCGACAACCGCGGAGGTGGCCGCTGATGCTGCTTGATCGTCTCGACCGTTACATTGCGCGTAATGTGCTGGTGGCCATGCTGGTGGTGCAGGTATTGATTCTCGGGCTTGACCTGATGATTACCTATATCAATGACTTGGGCGACGTGGAGGGCGGTTATGGTGCCCTGCAGGTACTTATCTATTTGCTGATGCGGCTACCATCGCGCTTTTACGAATTCGTGCCTGTGGGTGTGTTGCTAGGAGCATTGATTGGTCTGGGCAGCATGGCTTCCAGTAATGAGTTGACCATCATGCGTGCTGCGGGGCGTTCGTTGACGCGCATTCTCTGGGGGGTGATGAAGCCGCTGGGGCTGGTCATCGCGATCACCATGGCAATCGGCGAGTATGTCGCGCCGGTCACTGAGTTACATGCAGATGCCTGGCGTGCCGAGAAGCAACAGGGCGCTGGCGCAGTGTATGCCGAGGGAGGGGGCTGGCAGCGTGAAGGCAATGACTATTATCGCTTCGGTTCGATCAGAAGCGATGATGTGGTACTCAATGTCACCCGTTATCGCTTTGACGATGAGCAGCACCTGAATCAAGCGCTATATGCCAAGCGTGGTGTGTGGGAAGGGGACGAATGGACGCTGGAAGGTGTGGAGACCACTACCTTCGAGAGTCGCGATGGCGAAGCGGTAGCCACCAAGGTGGCGCAGCAGGATTCACGTCAGTGGGACACGAGTCTCACGCCTGACTTGCTCAAGCTGGTGATCACTGAGCCAAAGCAGCAATCAGCCTCTGACCTGTGGCGCTACGCCAGTTACCTGAAGGAGCAAGGACTCTCTGCCAATCAGCCATTGCTCTATTTCTGGCAGAAGATTCTACAACCCCTGACACTGGCAGCGTTGGTGCTGGTCGCCGCCTCCTTCGTGTTTGGCCCTTTGCGCACGGTGGCAGCAGGTACGCGGGTGTTCTACGGCATCATCGTGGGCCTGCTTTTCAAGTATCTGCAGGACCTGCTGGCGCCCGCCTCGGTAGTGTTTGGTTTTGCACCTATCTGGGCAGTGCTGGCGCCTACGCTTGCCTGTTATGTGATCGGTCTGCTGCTGATACGTCGCAGTGGCTGATTCAAACCGCGCAGGACGGCGGTGTTTTGCGCAGGAGAGCGTAGCGCCTGCAGGCTTGGCGCGCCGGTTGGGAGGGGTGATCTACGATACCTTCCTCGTGCTGGCGCTGCTGATCGTGCTCAGCTTTGTCGGCGTGGCGGCCAACGATGGTGAGGCTAATCAGTCCCCGCTGTTCCGTTCGTTGCTGCTGGTTGCCATGTATGCCTTCTTTGCCTACTTCTGGAGCCGCAGTGGTATGACGTTGGGCATGCAGGCTTGGCGGATCCGGATACAGACTCCAGAGGGCTGTGCTCCTACACTGACGCAGTGCCTGATTCGTTTTTTGATCGCTGGGCTTTCACTGGCTTGTTGCGGCTTGGGGTATGTCTGGCAACTATTGGATCACGAGCAGCGCAGCTGGCAGGACATTGTCTCCGGAACTCGGGTTGTTGTGATACCAGCGCGCGGTAGGCGCGGCTGATTGGTACGAGTCTTGTCATGCAGCACACAAAAAACGCCCCGCCAGTCATCGACTGGCGGGGCGTTTTTTGTGTGCTGCATGTATATCTCAAGCTGATCAGAGACCCGAAATGAGTGTCACTTAGACACCCAAGAGACCGTCGAGGCGAGTGATGATGCGTTCGACGCTCGCCCGTGATACTACCAGGCTATCTTCCTGTATTGCGGTTTCCGGCAGTTCGCGCGGCAGGTCGATCACTGCGGTACCCATACCTTCGAAGCGCACGCCATCACGATAACGTACGAAGGACAGCTGACCGATCGGGCGCTGGCCGTCGTGGTCGAGACGTGCCAAGCGAGTGAATGCACTGACGGTATCGAAGACAGGAGCGCTGGTCAGCGGCAGGTGGGTCAAGCGCCATGCCAGCCAGTCGTCCACGACCAGTGCTTCATCACGCAGGGTGGCGAACCAGTGACGCGCTTGATCAAGGCGATAGCGGGCGCGGCCCTGCTTATCGAGCCACAGTACGTCGGCACTCGCCTGGCGCGGGCTTTCCAGCTCGCCGGGCAGGTACAGCCATGCTTCGGTCAAACGTTGCAGGGCGCCCGGCAGTGGCTCATCCAGTGTGCGATCACTGAGAGAGTCCAGTGCGCCGTTCAGGTCACCTTGGTCAGCACTGGCACCGGTATTGGAGTAGCCGACGTTATAGCGCCACACGCGATCGGAAATTTCCTGAGTGACGACATGATCCTGCGGCAGAGCGATATGGTTCATCAACTCACGAGCATTGCAGCTCTCATCCACCAGCCCTTCGCGGCGCGCTTCACGGTACAGGTTGCGCAATAGCGGGTTGAGCGGCAGACGGTGATGATCGCCGAAGCAGATACCTGCATCCCGGACAGCATCCAGGTTCAAGGGTAGATGAGAGGTAGCATGATGATCGGCAGTAGCGAGTAGTGAAGACATCAGATTAAAGCTCCTTACAGATTGGCAAAGCGAGGATTGGCAAAACAGAAACAGTAGACAGATTCAGGCCGGTCACGGCGTCAGCATGGCGCCCATCATCGGCATGCCGATGGTGAGGATGGCCGTACTGGTGTGCGTCGACGGAATCTCTTGTTGTGTCCTGTTCATATGCTTTTCCTGATTGCCTGGCTGGCCGTGGCAGTCATTTGCCTCAACGACGTGTGACGCATATTGATGCGATTGTCGGATGGCCAACCGGAATTGCCAGTAGGTGGCAATTTATTATGTTTTGTTGCCTTGTTGCGGCTCAATGTATAATCGAGCGTTATACATATTAGCGATACTGCCCAAAATCGCAACCCTGATTCATGGATTTACACGGTGTTGCGGCATATCACCACCGCTTTTTGGCTGAGCGCATGGCCTGTCATCCGTGTGGCTCAGCGCTTGATGCCATGCTCATTTATACGGCGACCTATTTCCGTGATGCAACGAGTTTTGACGTGTGCTGCGGCATTTTGCGCGTTTTGGTTGTCAGGAAACTTCGTTGAGTACGCTTTCTTGGGAGGTGTATCAAGCGCCGCAGGAGAGGAAAGAAGGATTCATGGTAAATGGTGGTCGTGTAAGTGACTGACTTTTCATGTAAATGAGAATTTTTTGCAGCTAGGTATTGCGCATCTTTCTGCGAATCATTTACATTTGTCTCACTCGGAGCGATGAGGTGAGCCATGTACGTCTGTCTGTGCAAGGGTGTGTCAGACCATAAAATACGCGAAGTCGTTCAGCAGGGAGCACGTAGCTTCCGTGAAGTCCGTGAGCAGACCGGATGCGCGACCCAGTGTGGCAAGTGTGCCTGCATGGCCAAGACCATCACGCGCGAGGCAGTGACTCGCGAAATGATGCCGTTGGAAGATCTCGCCTACGCTGTCTGATTCATCGTTCGTCCTTGTCATCGAAGTCTTTATTAAAACGCCCGCGGCCAAGTCAATTGACTTGGCCGCGGGCGTTTTGGTTTGAATGCGCTCGTTACGCTTTATTCTCACATGACAACGCGGATACCAATCCTTACCATTTGCGCCTAAAAGTCGATAACTTGTTGCTATGTCTCGAAAAATCCGTGTAATTGGGTCATACTTGCCTGACATGATGAGCAGGGCGTTTTGTACTGATGCCCTGATGGCACCCTGACACTGGCGTCATGCCGGTAAGCCAACAGACAGATAAGAGAGGAATGGCGATATGAAAGGTGATCCCAAGATCAATGAACATCTCAACACGATACTGGCCAATGAACTGGTCGCCATTAACCAGTACTTCCTACATGCGCGCATGTACAAGGACTGGGGCCTCAAGCGTCTGGCCAAGTGGGAATATGACGAGTCCATCGAAGAGATGCGTCACGCTGACACCCTGATCGAGCGCATCCTGTTCCTGGAGGGCCTGCCTAACTTGCAAGACCTCGGTAAGCTGCGTATCGGTGAGAACACCAAGGAAATGCTTGAGTGTGACTTGGCGCTAGAGCATCAGGCTCACGGAGATCTCAAGGAAGCGATTGCCTACGCTGAGCAGGTGCGCGATTACACTTCACGTGATCTGTTCCGCAAGATCCTTGATGACGAGGAAGAGCATATTGATCACCTGGAGACCGAGTTGGGTCTGATCGAGAAAGTCGGGATCGAGTTGTACCTGCAAAAGCAGATTCACCACGAGATCGACTGATCGAGTGTCAGTCGCTGGCTGATCAAATGATCTGAATGAAAACGCCCCCGTTGCCAATGGCAGCGGGGGCGTTTCGTTTGTGCGTGGTCAATGTTGGCAGGTGGTTACTTGCCCAGATCATTGACCAGCAGTGCTTCGACGGCAGCGATGCGTGCATCGAGGCTTGCCGTATCGGCCGCCAACACCGTGATATGGCCGATCTTGCGCCCTGCACGTGGTGCCTTGCCGTAGTCATGCAGGCGAGTGCCTGGTACGGCCAGCACGGCGTCACGCGCTGGCATGCGTCCGATGATGTTGAGCATCGCACACGGTGCCAGCAGACTCGTTTCGCCCAAGGGCATATTCGCGACGGCTCGCAGATGGTTCTCGAACTGACTGGTAACGGCACCTTCAATGCTCCAATGGCCCGAGTTGTGCACCCGCGGGGCGATCTCGTTGGCCAGCAGGCGGTATTGCCCAGCATCGTCGGAGACCACGAAGAATTCGAAGGCCATCACGCCGACATAGTCGAGTTCGTGCATCACGTTGAAGGCGGCCGCCTCGGCCACGTTCTGCAGCGGATGCTCTGCCAGTGGTGTGGCGCAGTGCAGAATGCCGCTGCGGTGCTCGTTGCGTGACAGTGGCCATGCACGGGTTTCACCGTCACGGCTACGTACGGCGATGACCGAGACTTCATGATCGAAAGTGATGAACCCTTCTAGAATCAACGGCACGTTGCCCAGTTCTGCGAAGGTGCCTGCGACATCAGCCATTTCGCGCAGGACTTTCTGGCCCTTGCCGTCATAACCCAGCGTGCGCGTCTTGAGCACGGCAGGTAGTCCGATGGTCGCAACGCCAGCGTCAAGATCTGCCTGATTGTCGACCAGCGCCAATGGCGGTACCTCGATGCCCAGACGCATGAACAGCGATTTCTCGCTCCAGCGATCACGTGCCGTATCAAGTGCCTTGGCAGGCGGATAGGTCGGGCGGCTGGCGGCGAGGGTAGTCACGGCATCCGAGGGTACGTTCTCGAACTCGAAGGTGATGGCATCAGACGCTGACACCAGCTGCGCCAGCGCCGCGCCATCTTGCCAATCCGCCTTCAGATGATGGCCATGAGCGCGGCCGCAGGGATCATCGGAAGGATCAAGAAAGGTGAAGCGGGCATTCAGGGCCGCACCGGCCTGAGCCAGCATGCGGCCCAGCTGGCCGGCGCCTACGATACCGAAGCAGAACGGCTGGCTCATGGCTCACTCGCCTCCGAGGGTCAGGCTGGGCGCATCGGGGCGCGGGTCCGGATTGTCGAGTATCCGGTCGGTCTGTTCGGCACGGAAGTTGATCAGAGCAGTACGAATGGCCGGATACTTGTTGGCCAGCTGGCTGGCGGCGAGCAGGGCAGCATTGATTGCACCGGCGCGGCCGATGGCCAGAGTGCCGGTTGGAATGCCAGCCGGCATCTGCACGATGGAGAGCAGCGAGTCGACACCCGAGAGCATGCTGGACTGTACCGGCACGCCGAGAACGGGCAGCCAGGTCTTGGCAGCACACATGCCTGGCAGATGAGCTGCACCACCGGCACCGGCGATGATGACCTCAAGGCCACGCTCCGCTGCGGTATCGGCATAGTCAAACAACAGGTCGGGCGTTCGGTGGGCAGAAACAACCTTGACCTCATGCTCGATCCCCAGGGCTTCCAGGGTCTCGACCGTATGGCACATGGTCGCCCAATCCGATTTCGATCCCATGATGACACCAACCAGTGCGCTCATGCTTCCTCCGCTCTTGACGTGGTATGAACCAGCTCACAGCGTCTGCTGTATCAGACGATCAGCGCGCTGTGTGGGCGTGGCCGAGGCGGCGGGGCAGATCATGCCCGTCACCGACTCAATGCGTATGTCTGGAAAAACAAGCGGCGCAGTATAGCACTGCCCCTGGAGGCCGGCATGTACCTGTCCGGTCGGTCAGCTTATGAGCTGTGCTCGGGCGCGCCAGTAATACCGCAGGGGCGTTTGTGCCTCGCTGGCGTGCTTGCGCGCGCTAGCAGGACCACGGCGTGACCAGCGCGAAGCGCGGGACGGACTCGCCCTGAACCTCGACGTTTTCCATGAACATGCTCAGTGGTCGCACCCACAGGCCACATTCACCGTAAAGAGCACGATAGGCCACCAGCAGCTCTTCGGTCTCGCTGTGGCGGCTAGTACCGATCACCTCGTACTGTGCACCCTTGTAATGACGGTAGAGCCCCGGCACGGGACGATTCTCCGGTAGCGGCGGCATGGGGGGCAAATCAGACATGATGATTTCCTTGCAGAGGTGAGCTGGCGCGAGACGTTGAATGCTTATGCTTCGTCAGTGGTTGAATGGCCATTGACGGTAGTGTCAGCAGGCGTGGCCTTGGCACCGCGTCGGGCAATGCGTGCCAGTGCACGAGCACTAGCCGCAAAACCGAAGCTGCCGGTGACGAAGGTGGCGGCACCGAAGCCGCCTGCGCAATCAAGGCGCGTGGCGCTATCGCCGGGCTTGCTGGCGCAGACCTCACCATTGGCACCGGGGTAGGTCAGCTGCTCATCGGAGTAGACACACTCGACATCGAAACGGCGCTTGAGGTTACGGCTGAAATTATAGTCGCGGCGCAGCAGAGAGCGAACGCGTGCGAGCAGGGGGTCCTGTTCGGTGCGCGCAAGGTCTGCGATCTGAATGCGCGTCGGGTCAAGCTGGCCACCGGCACCGCCGGTCACGGTCAAGCCTAGCTTGCGGCGTTTGCACCAGGCGATCAGCGCCGTCTTGGCGGGTACGCTGTCAATGGCATCGATGACGTGGTCCAGTTCATCGTGAATCAGCTCGCCAAGGTTGTCTGCCGACACGAAAGCCGAGATGGCATTCACCTTGATCTGTGGAGCGATTAGACGGCAGCGCTCGGCTAGTACCTCGACCTTGGGGCGTCCAATCTGGCCATCCAGCGCATGCAGCTGACGATTGACGTTCGACACACAGACGTCATCGAGATCAATCAGCGTCAGCTCCCCGATGCCCGAGCGCGCCAGTGCCTCGGCACTCCAGCTGCCGACGCCACCTACGCCGATAACGGCAACATGTGCGTAGCGGAAGTGCGCGAAGGCGCTTGCACCATACAGACGCCGGATGCCGCCAAAGCGCAAGTCGTAGTCATCTGTCGCTGATATGTCATCGCCGGCTGGAAAAAAACCGGCCAGCATCTGCTCGCTGGCGGATGTCTCTGTGGAGGTCACCGCTGCGGGGGATGTGGAGGAATCAGCGAAGGTGTCGTCAGGTGATGTGGTCATGCGCAGGCTCGTGATTCTCAAGGGAACAGGAAGGCTCAGTCGGACAGGTCGCTTGCAGGCGGGGTTGTCCAGCGCACGGCAGGGCGCTCGGGCAAATGCTTGGCGTATCGCTCAGGCAGGTGCCCCAGCCAGCCGAAGCGAGCCATCAGAGCTTCATAGGCGCCCTGTGGTGGGCACGACAGGCTCAGCCAGCCGCCATCGGGGTGCGGTAGCTCCAGGCCAACGGCCGCCAATAACAAGCGTGGGCACTCAAGCGTCGTGCCGAAGTAGCGATTGTAGATGCCCTTGCCATGCTTGGCGTCACCGATGATGGGGTAGCCACGCCGCGAGAGGTGGCGACGAATCTGGTGACGGCGGCCGGTGAGCGGGCGAGCTTCCACCAGCGAGAAGCGCGACTGGGGATAGCGGTCAATCGCGACAGGTAGCTCGACCTGTGCCAAGCGGCGGATGTCGGTGATGGCATCCTGTTCTGGCATCTGGGCCTTCGGCAGGCGGCCATCTTCCTTGCGTAACCCGTAGTCGAGGCGCTCATGCTCCGGCGCAACTCCTCGTACCACCGCCAGATAGCGCTTGCTGACCAGTTGCTCTTCAAAGGCGGCGCTCAGCTTGCGTGCACTGCTCGGTGAAAGGCCGAAGACCATCAGGCCGGAGGTTGGGCGATCGAGGCGATGTACCGGGAAAACGTGCTGGCCGATCTGATCGCGTAGTCGCTGCAGCAGGAATTCTGTCTCATGGCGATCAATCGGACTGCGATGCACCAGCAGGCCGGACGGCTTGAGAACGATGACCAGCACGTCATCCTGATAGAGGATATCCAGTGGCGGCGCTGCCTCGAAATCATTGTCGATCAGGTCATCGCCGACCAAGCCATCGCCGATCAGATCAATGGAAAGCACGTCAGAAGAAGGCGCGTCAGAATTCGGGGTGTCTGGAGAACGGGGCATGGGCATCACGGCAGCAAGACGTCAGGATGGCAAGACATCAGGGTGGCAAGAAGGCAAAAACCGGCTACCAAGGGCAGCCGGTCGCTATTGTCCGGTTTTCGAGCATGCCTGTCATGTATAGCGTCATGTGAGCTATGTCAGGGCAAGGCTCAGTCGGCTTGCACGGAGAATGTGGAGAGTGCGGCAGGCTGCACTAGCATGCCAGCGGGTAGCCACTGAATCAGTAGATTGATGGCGTGTCCGGGCGCCTCTTCCGGGCCGACTTCCGGTGTCAAGAGCTCGCCGAGGGCGGCGAAGCTCAGGCCGGTGGCATCTGCGGCGATGATCGCATCGAGAGCGAGGGCTTCGAGAGGCGCGAGCGAGCGAAAGTGTACCTCCGGCGCTGCCTCGGTGGGCTGGCGCCATACTAGCCATGCGACGATGGTCTCCGACTGTACTGGTGCACGCGGTGGCTCGTCATTGTCGATGGCCTTCCAGAGCGCTGGCGTGTCGTGATGAAAGTCGAGGCGACACAGTGAGGGGTGCGCGGCGAGGTGGAGAGCTGGCCAGTCCTCGGGCGGGAGCTGCTGAAGCGTCTCCACGCTGAGGTAATGTGCTTCAGGGGCATCCAGTGCTAGCCCTAGTGCCCACTCAAATTCAGCCATCTCGCGCACGACGGGCAGTACAGATTCACGCTGCGCCACGAAGGCGGGGAATTGTTGGCCGGCCCAGCGGATCGAATAATGACTCGGCGGATGAGTGGTCAGATAATCACGACATAATGCGGCGAAGTCATCATCGCCGATCAATGTATGTACTGCTTCGAAGTCCCCGCCTAGCACCTCGAAAAGACGCAGGCGATAGGCTGTGGCATAGATGCCGAGGCGTTCCTCTGCGGTTGCGAGTGCATCACTGACCACTGGCTGTGCCGCAGCGTCACGCTTCTCGTGTGTCGGGTGGCTGAGAAAGGCGCCAGTGACCTCCTGAAGGCGCATGAGATCGTCGCGCGTGAAGGCAGTAGAGGGCGAGTCGCTCATGTGTGCAGGCCTCCTGCCATGCGGCTGTCAGTTGAGAAGCCATTGTTCGTCGTGTCGCCCAGAGGACGGCCACTGCGACGGCGTAGCTCGGCATATTCGTCCATCAGCTCTGCCCACGGCGGAAAGTTGTCATCACGCTCGATCATCGTGGCAACCTCACCAAAGCGCTCGCGTGCTGCATCGTAAAGCTGCCATACCGCATCAGGCACTGGTTGATCATGCGTATCGATGCATAGTTCACCACCGGAAACCGATTGCTGGGTATGTCCGGCCAGGTGGTGCTGCCAAACGCGCTCAGAGGGCATGGCATCCAGATAGGTCAGCGGGTCAAAACCGTGATTGGAGCTGGAGACGATGATGTTGTTGAGGTCCAGCAGAATCAGGCAGTCAGCGCGCTGGCTGACTTCAGCGAGAAACTCCCACTCGCTCATCTCATCGGGCTGCCATGTCAGGTAGCTGGAGACATTTTCCAGCAGTAGCTGGCGGCCAAGTGCGTTCTGGACCTGATCGATGCGCTCGGCCAGATGCGTGATGGTGGCTTCGGTATAGGGCAGCGGGAGCAGATCATGGAACTGGTGAGCACCGGTGCGGGTCCAGCATAGATGGTCGGAAACCCACAGCGGCTCAATGTGATCGCACAGCGCGCGTAGCTCGCGTAGATAACGCGTATCCAGCGCATTGCTTCCGCCGATGGACAGCGAAACCCCGTGCAGTGCGATGGGGTAGTGTTCTCTGATGCGTTCGAGGAAGTGCAGCGGCTTGCCGCCTGCGCTCAAGCCACCGGCATCAGAGAGCCCTGGCCCCATGTAGTTTTCACTGATGGCTTCGAACCAGTCGATGTCCGGCAGGGTTGTGAGAATCTCGTGATAGTACTCCGGGCGCAGCCCTAGCCCCTGGCCAATGTCATTCGTGGCAGGAGTGGAGTGGCGTGAAGTATGAGTGACCGGCATACGCGTGCTCCTTTCAAGTCCAGAACCAAAAACGGGAGGACGGCAAGCCGTCCTCCCGTTGTAGCCCTTCGGCTGTACCGCTCCATCATGGAGGTGATGGAGCGGTTATCGTCAGGATTAACCTTCGATGACAGTACCACCTTCACCGGCACAGGATTCTGCACTGGCGGTGTAAGACCAGCCCTGGCCCTTGCAAGCGTTCTGGCCCTTGCAGGCGCTGCTGGCAGTCGCGCAGTCGGAGGTGCCTTTGCAGGAATTGACGCCAGAGCACTTCACGGCGTTATCACCGGCTTGAACCGACATGGAGGTTAGTGCAGCGGTAGAGAAAAGTGCGGCAGCTGCGGCAGCGAAAGTGACAGCGGTTACGGTCTTCTTCATGGTCATGATGGTTTCCTTGCGGGCCAGGCCCGTCATTATTTAATTAGTTATTAAGGCTCATCGCGATCTACCGCGCCGGTCAGGCAATCTAGGCGGGTCACTCAGTCTTACGCCGATGACTTTATATCGGATGCGTGTTGACTAAAAAAAATCACACGCACCTCATTCAACGTTGGCGAAGGACCGTTAGGCAGCGTGTGGCATACTGTGCAGATATCCAACCAAGGTCGTGTTCTACGCCCTTTGCTTCTGTTGATTGGAGTTTTTGTATGCTGAGTCTACTTCGACGCCTGTGGCGCGTTCCGCGCTGGCGCTGGAGCGTTCTGCTGGTACTGCTGCTTGGTGGATGCAGCGCCGTTGCCCTGCAACAACTGGATGCACGTTTCGGTACCCCCTCGCCACACAATCGTGAAGTGTCACATGACAGCTTTGCTGGTCGTCAGTGGGAGAGTGAGGTCAAGCCAGTCATTGAGACGCGTTGCGTCGTTTGTCATGGCTGCTACGACGCGCCTTGTCAGCTCAAGATGTCTTCGGCAGCGGGGATTGATCGCGGAATGAATCCTGCGCCGGTCTATGACGGCACGCGCCTGCTGGCGGCTAACCTGACGCGTATGTTTGAGGATGCCGATACCACCGAGCAATGGCGCAACATGAATTTCTCGCCGGTGCTCAATGAGCGTGTGGACTCGCCTGAGGCCAATCTGGAAGGTAGTACGCTGTTCCGCGCACTGAGCCAGAAGCGCAAGGCACCACTGCCCGTGACGGACGAAGGCCTGCTGCCTGAAGACCGCTTTGATCTCTCGCTCAATCGCAGCCAGGTCTGTGCCCCCGTCGAACGCTATGACGATTTCGCGGAAGACCATCCCGACTGGGGCATGCCTTATGCGCTGCCACAAATCAGTGATGAAGAGCACCGCACGCTGGTGAACTGGCTTGCGCAGGGTTCACTGATGACGGGGCCGATCCCGTTGCCCAAGTCGCTGGCGCCACGCCTTCAAAAGGTAGAGGCCTTCCTTAACGGTGATAGTCTCAAGCAACGGCTGATGACCCGTTATATCTATGAGCACCTCTTCCTGACACACCTGTACTTTCCGGGTATCAATGGTCCTGATGGTCGCCCTATCTTCTTCAAGCTGGTGCGTTCCAGCACACCGCCGGACGAACCGCTGCAGCGGATTTCCACCCGTCGTCCTTACGATGCGCCTTATACCGCCTATCCCGGTGATGCCCGCCTGACCATGCCGCATGATGACGCTGGCCGTCCGCGGGTTTACTACCGGCTGTGGCAGGAGCGCGCCACGATTCTGGCCAAGAATCATTTGCCTTACTCGCTAAGCGAGGCGCGTCTCGAACGCTGGAAAGCTCTGTTCCTCACGCCGCAATACGCGGTGGATGATTTGCCGGATTACGATCTCAAGACGGCTTCGAATCCCTTCTTGACCTTCGAGGCGATCCCGGCCGAGTCGCGCTATCGCTTCATGCTCGATGAGGCGCAGAACACCATCATGGGCTTCATCAAGGGGCCGGTGTGTCGTGGGCAGGTGGCGGTGGACGTGATCAATGATCATTTCTGGGTCGGTTTCACGGACCCGGACCTGTTCAGTCGTCCGGAGGTCGAGCGCACGCTGGCGCGAGAAGGCAAGAACCTTAGCCTGCCCGCAGCGCAGAGCAGCAACGCGCTACCTATCAGCTCCTGGATCAAGTTTGAAGGCAAGCAGACGGCTTATCTAGAGGCCAAACAGGCATTGATGACCAAGGCCTATGCCGACGGTAACCTGCGTCTGGATACGCGAGTCATGTGGGATGGCAGTGGGTGGGCTGACGGGCCGGGCGGTGAGCACAACCCCAATGCTGCGTTGACCATTTATCGCCACTTCGATAATGCCGCGGTGATGAAAGGATTGGTCGGCAGTACCCCCAAGACAGCCTGGATCATCGATTACCCGATGTTGGAGCGGATACATTATCTGTTGGTCGCTGGCTTCGATGTCTACGGCAACCTTGGTCATCAGTTGATCACGCGGCTGTACATGGATTTTCTGCGCATGGAAGGCGAGAGCAACTTTCTGGCGCTACTGCCGGCCGGCGAACGACAGGCCGTGCACGATAGTTGGTATCGCGATGTGGGTTCCGGGTTGGAGGGGCTGTTGTTCAAGAAGCCGCCACAGTTCGATGCACCGAGTGGCATCGTCTGGACGCCAGAAGAGCTGTCGTCACCAGAACAGGCTCGGTTGGGGCTGATGACGCGTATGCATCAGCGTTTGGCGCCTGAACTTGAGCAAGGCAGAAGTCTGAGTAACGTCAAGAATACATTCGTGCGTCACGAGCTTGAGGCCTTGAGCGCCGTGCGAGGCTTCGCGGCCAGTTTGATGCCAGAAGTCACGATCATCGCACTGGATGGCGGTGATGGTGGTAGCCCGCAGCTCTTCAGTGTCTTGCGCAATTCGGCACATGCCAATATCACCAGCCTGTTCGATGAGGCGGCCAATCGTCGTCCACAGGAAGACTCACTCGATGTGTTGCGTGGCGTGGCAGGAGATTATCCGAATGCGTTCTGGCATCTGACGCCCGAAAGGCTCGATGGCCTGGCGGAGCGTGTCGCGGCGCTCGAGGATGAGGACGATTATCGTGCCCTGATGGCTGATGTCGGGATACGACGTACGGACCCGCGCTTCTGGGAGTTCTCGGACAGCGTACTGCGTGCCAACTACGCTGATCGCCCGGTGGAATCTGGACTGCTGGATTACAACCGGTTGCAGAACCGCTAGCGCGCACGTTCGCCACTGGTGCATCGAGAGTGGTCAACATGCTGAAACGCCGAGGCCCGTCACGATATCGTGACGGGCCTCGGCGTTTCAGGGGCAAGCAGTTGGGAGGGCTTGATCAGTGTGTCTTTAGCGTCCGCCCTGACACTCACCTTCCGCCAGCTCGATCAAGCCATCCAGGTGCAAGATGTGCACCTCGCGCGCCTGTATGTCTACCAGCCCCTGGGTTTGGAAGCGAGTCAGGATACGGCTGACTGTCTCCACTGCAAGCCCCAGATAGCTGCCGATATCAGCACGCGCCATCGAGAGCCGAAAGCTGTAGGGCGAATAGCCACGGCGGCGGAAGCGTTGCGAGAGATTGACCAGAAAGCTGGCTAGACGCTCATCGGCAGTCTTGCGCGATAAAAGCATCATCATGCGGCGATCTTCGTGCAATTCTTTACTTAGGCTCTTGAAAATCTGAGTGCGTAGCTCGGGAAGTTGCTCAGAGAGCGCGTTGAGACGATCGAAAGGGATCTCACACACAGTGGTCGTTTCCAGCGCTACGGCAGTGCCGGAGTAGCAATTGCTATCGATGGCGTCCAATCCCGCCAGCTCACTGGGAAGATAGAAGCCGGTGAGCTGCTCTGCGCCGCTGTTCTCGGTCGTGATCTGTTTCAGACTGCCCGAGCGCACTGTGAACACGCAGTCGAAAGTCTCGCCCTGGGTGAAGAGTGTTTCGCCCTTTCTGAGTGGTGCGCGCCTGCGAATGATGGCATCAAACTGATCAATGGCTTCCATGTTCAGCGCCAGCGGTAGGCACAGTGAACTGAGCGAGCAGGTCTGGCAGCGAGCTTCATGTGCGCGTAGTCGATGAGATGCCAGTGCGTTGGCCGTCATGGTGACTCTCCTGGGGCATAGCGTCGAAACCCGTGGGGGCGAGCTTCTGATGGGGGCGTCCGAGCACAGCACGATATCTGAGGGGGATTCCGTTTCCACTCCTCCTTCAATCAGAGGGCCCTGAGTGGGGCGACCTCCAATGAGTGCCGTGAGTCTTATCAACTATATTAGTTTTGGCTTATTTTGTCGTGCAGCATACGGCATTTGATATTCACAACGTTAGGCGCACTGACAGGGCAATAGGCAAGCTGCGACGCCTTGCCTCATGCATCATCTTGGCTCATTAACTCGCACCTAATAGTATTGCGAGGGCAGTGAGTAGGGTCATCAGGAATAGCAGGCTCCAAAGGCGTGGCAGCGGCGTGTCTGGCTGATGCACGCCGTCGATGCGATGTTCTTCTGGTGGGCCATCGCCTTCAGGGTCGCTTGCGTTCGCTTGGTGGCGTGCCTGACAGCCGAAGAGTAGCAATGCACACAGCGCGAGGCTGCCGAGGCTGATAACACCTACCCAAATATTCCAGAACACTGCCAGGTCGGCGCCTCCCAGTAGGCTCATGGCGTATCTCCTGTCTGTTTTCTTGATTCTTCAGTCTGTCCTGATGCGGCTAGTGCTGTATCTGACGAGGTGTGGTTTTGAGAGGAGTGACGCAGATAGGCGAGCAATGCAGTGGCTTCAGCCACGCCGCGTACCTTGCTGGGCGCGGCGAGAATTTCGTCATCGCGATAGGGCGCCCCCAGCGCTTGCAACTTACGCATGCGGGCCGCAATGGTCTGGCCGGTCAGTGCCTGCTCGAATAGCCACGGATAACCGGGCATCGAGGAATCAGGCACCTTGGTACGAGGGGAGTACAGATGAACTCGCTGCCAGGCCTCGTCATGCTGCAAGGGTAGACGACTCAGGTCTGGCCCATGGCGAGCATTGCCCCACAAGGAAGGGCGATCGAACGCGAGGTCGCTTGATGTCTGGGCCGCGCCGTAGCGAGCGTAGTCGCCGGGTAGATCGCGCACCACCCGCGTATGGCATTGCTGACAACCCTCACGGCGGTAGATGTCGCGCCCTTCCAGCGCCAGCGCATCCAGTGGCTTCAGCCCATCGGATGGAGTGGAAAGCGTGGTCTGAAAGCCCAGTGGTAGCAACTGGGCCAAGGCGCCAAGGCTCATCGTTATGAGGCACAGCGCTGTCATCAGCCCAGCGTGACGTTCAAGCAGCACATGTCTCATGCGGGATGTCCTCCGCGTGACAGTTCTCGATCTGTTGAAGAGTTAGCCAGTGCCTGTGCGACATTGGCGGCCATCAACAACATGCCCATCACCCAACAGCTCAGGCCTGCCAATGTAACCAGCATCGGAGTGCGCGCAGTCGCCAGTATCTCGTCAAGCGCATATTGCGGGCTGCCATCCGCGGCCAATGCATGCCACATCTCAGCTTGCTGCAGTGTGGTCGCCCAACTGGCGCCGACACACAGCAAGGTGCCAACGATGGCCAGGCTTGCATGCAGGGCGATCAAGCGTGTCGAAAATCGATGAGGCAGTCGCGGATAAGGAAGCAGAAAGTAGAGCATGGCCACCGATATCATCGCCATGGCACCGAGTGCATTTGCCGGAGAGAGGCTGCCGGCAGCGCTGAAGGTCAATGCGTTAAGCGGCGCAATCGACAGTAGCGTCTGTTCCAACACCGCAAGGCCATAGAAGACAAGCGCGGCAGCCATGAAGCATCGCAGCGGATCACGCCGCATTGATTGCCAGTCACCATTCAGCGTCAGCAGGCCATTGATGCTGAGTGCAAGCCCCGGTGCCAGCAGTACGATACCCATCGCCATACCTAGCGTCTGACTCCACTGGGGCAAGGGACTAGCGAAGAGCAGTGGTGCGCCGCCCCATGTCAGCAGCAGCACCAGGCTCCAGAAACTGACGATGGCCAGTCGGTGAGAGTATAGCGGCCGCTGCGTCTGTCTCGGTAGGGCGTGATACAGCATGCCGATGAACCCCAGCGCGAACATGCCGCCGGGCAATGGGCCAGCCTGCCAGCGTTGTAAAAGAGCATCCAGGCTGCCGGTATATAGCGGTATCGCCAGCACGAGACTGATGGGATGAGTCAATGAGGCAAGGACATGCTTCAGTAGCACCATCACCAGGCAGCCGATGATAAACCAGCAGGCCACCGGTAGACGGCGGATACTGCGCTGCTCGAGTGTGGTGAAAAATATCCAGGACACTGCGAGCCAGACGAGCGTCATCAGAACATCAACCGGCCACGGATACTCGGCCATGAGATGGCCAGAAGAGAATCCGGCCATCAGCGCCAGGCTACCCAGCACGATGACGCCTTGCCATCCGAGTAACGCGAACCGCACCAGCTGTGGAGAGCAGAGCGGATGCTGTGCAGTATGCTGGGCGACGTGAAAGATACTGGCGATCAATGCCGAACCACCGAGGCCATAGAGCAGTGCATGCGTCTGCAGGGGAGCGAGACGACCGTAGCTCAACCAGGCCAGCTGAAGGTCTAGAGTTGGCCATAGCCGCACGGCACACAGCCAGACCGCGAGGCAGAGGCTGAGCCCCCCCCACAGCATGGCCATGAGCGCCAACTGGCGGATCACCTTGTGGTGAGAGAGTGAAGCATCAGGTGCTGTACTCATGTCAGAGCCTCATCAGGCGATGAACGAAGGTGCATCGCTGGCGGTGGCATACATCACGCGAGACGATAGTGTCTGAAGGCGTCCTCTCTTTTTTGTTGCTTTTACACAAGAGATCCCGGCGATCAGTCAGTCGGTCGACACACGTCGGCCCGAATTCACAGGAGTACACCGCTTGCCCCCTGTTACTTCATCATCGGACGAAGATCGAGATGCGTCCAATATGGCTGAGGCCCCGTTCCCTTATGAGCAGGAGGGCTTTTGTCCCGCGTCGCTCGAGGAAGTGGCTATCGAGCTGGCCATGCGGATTACGCTGTCAGAGGTTGAGTTGATTGAGCGCGGACCGTGGCGAGGCTGGATAGCATCGCTGGGATCACTGGAGATTCATGGCAGCCCCCGGCGCGCCATCTTGCTGCACGCCCACGGTGCAGGTGCAGGGCGCGAGACGGGCTTTCATCAGCAGTTCGGTGTTGCTTGCGCTCGCGAGGGAATGGCGTGGCTGGCGTTTGATTTTGGCTATCTCGTACAAATGCGCCGAGAGGGGAAGCGTCGCCCACCGCCACGTCTACCGGGTCTGATCGATGAAATGGCCCAGTGGTGCGAGGCGCTTGCACCGAGCCTGGCAGCGTTAGGGGGTGTGCCATTGCTGGTCGGAGGTAAATCAATGGGAAGTCGTGTGGCATCTCACTTGATGCAGGCGCTGGCAGGCCCGATGCCAGAGCGTTGCCTCGAGTGCTCGCCGATTGGCTGGTATGCATTGGGTTATCCCTTCCACCCTACGGGGAAGCCGGAAAAGCTACGGATTGCGCATCTGCCTGATATCGATATGCCCGGGCTTATCTGTCAGGGTACACGTGATCCCTTTGGGACACAGGAAGATGTGCAAGGGTATGCACTACCTGAGCGAGTCACACTGCATTGGTTGCAAGATGGTGAGCATGATTTCAAACCGCGTCGCTCCAGTGGTGAGACACAGCAGCGATTAATTGCCTCGGCAGCTCATGTGCTCGCTCATCACCCTGCATTGGGCTAGAGCGTGTCAATAGCGCAGAGGAAGACTTATTCTCGATTACGACAACCTAATGTCAGAAAAATGGCGCAAGGCTGATGGCTGCTGGCGTACAGGGATGTAAGTCTGGAAATCTCAGTCTTATCAATACTCTGTCGTAGGGTGCTCGCAGGAGTGCCTGTAAAAAAAGTGTTGACTCATGTGCCGGATTACGTAGAATGCAGCGCCAACGAGACAGGGGTGGTTAGCTCAGTTGGTAGAGCACCAGCCTTACAAGCTGGGGGTCACTGGTTCGAACCCAGTACCACCCACCATTTGAAAAAAAGTTATTGCCTATCAAGGCGTTACTTGATTAAATGACCTGGTTCGTTAGCAGAAGCAAGCGATTGTCGTGGACTGGTAGTTCAGTTGGTTAGAATGCCGGCCTGTCACGCCGGAGGTCGCGGGTTCGAGTCCCGTCCAGTCCGCCATATTAGTTTGTCATGCGCCCGATGTTGAGTTGTTTCAAAGTGGACTGGTAGTTCAGTTGGTTAGAATGCCGGCCTGTCACGCCGGAGGTCGCGGGTTCGAGTCCCGTCCAGTCCGCCACTTTGAATGACAAGATGTCACCGCTGCTTGCAGCAAGAATCGTTTGTGTTGGGTGATTAGCTCAGTTGGTTAGAGCACAAGCTTCACATGCTTGGGGTCACTGGTTCGAATCCAGTATTACCCACCAATGTGGACTGGTAGTTCAGTTGGTTAGAATGCCGGCCTGTCACGCCGGAGGTCGCGGGTTCGAGTCCCGTCCAGTCCGCCACTCGATTTCAAGAATTCGTAAAACCCGAGCCTTCGTGCTCGGGTTTTTGCGTTTCTGACCGATATATGTCTGATCCATGCATCTGGTCTGGACGGTTTTTTCTCCCTCTCCCCCTCCCTCTTTCTTTTCTGTGCTCCGTGTTCGTAGCAGTGGATTTGCGCTCACATTTCGCGCCGGTTGTGCTTGCGCCATGTGCCCGGTGGCTGTGCGTGCCAACGACGAAAAGCGTGCTGAAAGCTCTCAGGGCCTGAAAACCCCAGCACCCAGCTGATTTCCTTGAGGCTCAATCCAGTGTCGCGCAGATAGCGTTCAGCCAATCCTCGGCGCGTGTCATCCAGTAGTCCCTCGTAGTGCCAGTCCTCGGTAGCCAGCCGACGTGCCAGCGTGCGCGGATGAAGGTTGAGTGCAGCGGCCACCTCGTCACGCCCGGGAGTGCGTCCAGATAGACGCATGGCAATGGCGCGCCGTGTACGTGACACACTATCGAGATGGCCTTGGCGGGCTTCCAGCAGCTGTAGAATCTGCTGGCGTAGCTGGGCAAAGGCTACGGGGGCTGTCTGGCAGGTAGGGGCATCTAGCACCCTTGCAGGCAGCCACAGGCGATTGTGGCTCGCCGTGAAGCGTAAATGCGTCAGCGGCAGCCCTAGACGTTGCGCATAGCGCTCTCGCCAGGCGTTTTCATTGCTCGCGACTTTTTCATCATTGTCGACAGCAGGTATCTGGTAGTCGATCTCGAATCGGGCATCCTTGAGCTCATCACCGCTGAGTTGACGAGCTAGCTGCCACCAGCTGCCCAGTACGCTGTCGACGACAAAGCGGTTGAATGCATTATAAGGCGCCAGCGAGTAAAACGTCAGCCAGCCACCCTCGTGGTGACGTTCAAAGTGTCCGTGGCCACGACTGTTGTCACTGTAGAGCGTTTCGGCTTCACAGAGCAGCTGCAGTCCTTCTCCCAGCGTAGGCGCGCAGGCACAGGCCAGCCCTGGCAGCAGGAAATCGCCGGGGAGTATCAAGCGTGCCATTTCCAGCCCCAGTAACTCATCACCACTGGCGAGAATGGCGGCATGGCCGAGTCGCATGTAGCGAGCGATGCCGATGCGCGCCTCGCCATCGGCGATCAGCGGCCAGTCGGTGTAAGGGTGAATGACAGGAGCGGGGTCTATCTTCTGCTGGCTCAGGCTACGCGCGACAAGATGCACCAGACTGATCGAGACTTCTCCCAGCTGCATGTTGGATCTCCCGGATTGCACGCGATCGAGCTAGATTCTGTGGTTGCCGATACTTTTCATTATCACCTGTGTCTTATAAGACTATCAATATGTCCTTTAGAAGCATTGAGTGCCGTGGTGCATGCACTACACTGATCATCTCTGTTTCATACGTCTGTTTATTTGCGTCAGTCCTGACCACTACGCCGCTGATGTTCAACGCTACACCACAATAATGATCGCCTGATGGCGTTGCCGTGCCTCTGTGTAACAGGGGAGCGGTGATTGACAGGGGGCGGCGACTGAAAGGAGAGACCGCCATGTCTGCCTATCCGATGCTGTTTCGCCCGCTGACACTGGGCCATGTGACACTCAAGAACCGTGTGCTGATGGGCTCGATGCATACCGGGCTTGAAGAAGCGCCCAATGGCTTCACGCGACTGGCGGCCTTCTACCGCGAGCGTGCTCGTCATGGGGTAGCGCTTATCGTGACGGGCGGTATTGCGCCGAATCCGGAAGGTGCGGTGATGAAGGGCGCCGCCAAACTGACGACTACTGAAGAAGCTGTCCAGCATCGTGAAGTGACGGATGCCGTGCATGCCGAAGACGGCCGCATCTGCCTGCAGATTCTGCATGCTGGGCGCTATGCCTACTCGCCGGATCAGGTCGCCCCTTCCGCCATTCAGGCGCCGATCAACCCCTTCACGCCGCGTGCACTGAGCACTGAGGAAGTGAAGGGGCAGGTCGCCGATTACATTCGCTGCGCCAGTCTCGCGAGTGATGCTGGTTATGACGGTGTTGAGGTGATGGGCTCCGAAGGCTATTTCATCAACCAGTTCATCTGCCGCCGGACCAATCAGCGTGACGATGAATACGGTGGGAGCTTCGAGAATCGTATCCGGCTGGCCGTGGAAATCGTCACGGGCATCCGCCAGGCACTGGGCGACGATTTCATCATCATCTACCGCTTGTCGATGTTGGACCTCGTCGATGAGGGCAGCACCTGGGAGGAAGTGGTCGCGCTAGGCAAGGCGATTGAAGTTGCGGGTGCCAGCATGATCAATACCGGCATCGGCTGGCACGAAGCGCGGGTGCCGACCATCGTCACGAGTGTGCCGCGGGCGGTATTCACTGAGCTGACACACCGCATGAAGGCTGAATTGTCGTTGCCGCTCATCACGACCAACCGTATCAACATGCCTGATGTAGCGGAATCCGTGCTGGCCGAAGGTCATGCTGACATGGTGTCGATGGCGCGCCCTTTCCTTGCTGACCCGGCTTGGATCAGCAAGGCGAAAGCCAACGATGCCGATATCATCAATACCTGCATTGCCTGTAATCAGGCGTGTCTTGACCATACCTTCCAGATGAAGTTGACCTCGTGTCTGGTCAATCCGCGAGCCTGCCACGAGACCGAGATGGTGATCGAGCCGGCGCGTACCGAGCGACGTGTCGCAGTAATCGGTGGTGGTCCGGCAGGGCTATCCGCTGCGGTAACCGCTGCTGAGCGTGGCCATGAGGTAGTGTTGTTCGAGGCGCAAGCCGAGGTGGGTGGACAGTTCAACTTCGCGCGCAGAATTCCTGGCAAGGAAGAGTTCGATGAGACATTGCGCTACTTCAACGAAAAGCTGGTGCGCACGGGGGTTGAGGTGCGTCTCAATACCCGCGCTACGCCTGAAATGCTGGCAGAGTTCGATGCAGTGATTCTGGCCTCTGGTGTGCAGGCGCGGATACCTCAGATCGAGGGGATTGAGGCGGGGATCGCGCGAGGGCAGGTGCTTAGCTACGCAGAGGCGATCATGGCACCGGAGCGCGTTGGCAAGCGTGTCGCGCTAATCGGAGCGGGCGGTATCGGCTTTGATGTCGCGGAGCTGATGACGCATGTTGATCCCTCGCCCGCACTGGACGGTGCGCTGTGGTGTGAAGAGTGGGGGGTTGATCTCTCGGTCAGCGCGCCAGGTGGTCTCAAGCCAGCGGCTCCCGTACAGAGCCCGCGTGAGGTGTGGTTGCTGCAGCGCAAGACCTCAAAGCCTGGCAAGAATCTCGGCAAGACGACCGGCTGGGTGCATCGCGCCACACTCAAGCAACGTGGCGTGAAGATGGTGGCTGGCTGTGACTATCAGGCTATCGACGCCGAGGGTATGCGTGTTGCGATCAATGGCGAGACTCAGCATCTTGCGCTCGACAGTATCGTGTTGTGTGCTGGACAGGATTCGGTGCTGGACCTCAAGACCTCGCTTGAGGCGTCGGGAGTCGAGCTGCATATCATTGGAGGTGCCGACAAGGCTGCCGAGCTGGATGCGAAGCGTGCCATCGCTCAAGGCACCATGGCTGCTGCTGCACTATGAGACGTTCATATGACGCAAGATGGGGATATTTAGCGTTGAGCTGAGTCGATGCTCTGCCTAGACTGATTGAGGCTGTAGGTCGTGTCACTTCCCTTGGGGAGTTGGCATTATCTGCGGCCTCAATCGTTAGTGTTGCACGCCCATCTCTCGCACTCCGCCACCATGGGACACGCTCATGTCACCGCACGCTGCCGCCTCTCGCCAGACCTCCGACGAGACTCAGCCGCTGGATGCTGATGTTCCTGCGTCTCAACAAGAGGCGAGTAGAATGGGAGGGTCGGAGGAGCAGTCTCCTCCTTCATGCGCTTCCTTGCCTTCCTTTCCACCTCATTCCCCCTCACTGTCCTCGTCTCCCCTGTGTCAGCATTCGCCTCCCGCGCTGGAAAACCTGCTGGATCTGTTTACTCCGCCTCCGGTTGAGCGTCTTGATTGGTCGATGGCTCATGATGCCGGTGTCATCGTCGAGTGCCTGCGCGCCGATACACTCGATAATGAGATATCAGGTAACAAGGCATGGAAGTTGAGGCTGCCTTTGGCACGGGCGTTGAGTGAGGGGTGCGGTATCATCAGCTGTGGTGGTGGCTGGTCGAATCATCTACATGCGCTGGCAGCCGCAGGCACGCGACTGGGTATTGCCACTCACGGATTGGTGCGCGGACACCCGGAGGCACCGCTGACACCCACGCTTGCCGATGCTCGCGCCAATGGCATGCAACTGAGTTTTATTTCTCGTGCCGAGTATAAGCAGCGCGATCAGGAGGACTTCGCAGCACGCCATGGTGATGGACTATGGGTGCCGGAAGGCGGCGGCAGTATTGATGGTGTTGCCGGTCTGGCACCGCTGGCAGAAGCGCTGGTGGCGCCGCTGGCAGGTTCTCCCGCCCCGCAGCTTGTACTGTTGGCGTGTGGCAGTGGCACCACGCTTGCAGGTGTACTGAGCACGTTAGGTGAGCGTGATGGTTTGCGTGTCGTGGGGGTGCCGACCATGAATCATGGTGATCAGCTTTATCACCGTGTGCGACGCTTGCTGGCGGAGAGCGGCGGTAGCGAGCAACAGACTCCCGAATGGGGGTTGTGGCTTGGGGCGCAGGCGGGAGGGTTTGCCAAGGCGCCAGCCTGGTTGATCGACTTCATCCAGCGCTTTGAGGCTGAGACGGGCCTCGAGATCGAGCCGGTGTATACCGCCAAGCTATTTGCGGCACTGGCGCATCATCTTGCCAATGGACTGATCGCCCCTAGTACGCGAGTCCGAGTGTTGCATACTGGTGGTTTGCAGGGGCGGCGCGGTTATCCGGCTCTGAATCTGGCTTGAAACCGCTGCCAATAAAACCGTCGCCATGGTCGTGAGCGTGACTGGCGGTGCCGTATAGCGCTGTTATGATGGGGTCTCTGCTGCGGCGCCTGCTACCCGAGGGGTCGCGTTTGTTTTATCGGATAAGGTAACCCCTTCTCCTGCTCTGGACATTCCCATGACGACTGACGCCATAGCTCCGACACGATCTGCGACCACTGCTGCCGAGGACACCGGCACCTCACGTTTTCTGGCCAGTGATAATACGTCCGGTATCTGTCCTGAGGCGATGGCATACATGATGCAGGCCAATCGCGATGATGATCTGGCCTACGGCAACGACCGCTGGACTCAGCTGGTCACCGATAGCTTCCGGAAGTTGTTCGAGACCGAGTGCGAAGTGTTCTTCGTCTTCAATGGCACTGCAGCCAACTCGTTGTCACTGGCGCATCTCTGTCAGTCCTATCACAGTGTTATCTGTCATGAGCTGGCACATATCGAGACCGATGAGTGCGGCGGGCCGGAGTTCTTCTCCAATGGTTCCAAGCTGCTCAACGCACCAGGCCCGAATGGCAAGCTGACGCCGGACGGTATCGAGCAGCTGATCACCAAGCGCACCGATATCCACTATCCGCGCCCGCGTGTGATTTCTCTGACCCAGTGCACCGAGGTCGGCACCGTCTACACCATTGAAGAGCTACAGGCGATTCGTGAGGTGGCGGACCGTCATGATCTACAGATCCACATGGATGGTGCGCGCTTCGCCAATGCCTGTGCTGCATTGGGGGTCTCACCAGCCGAGCTGACTTGGAAGGCTGGCGTCGATGTGCTGTGCTTCTCGGGGACCAAGAACGGTCTGGCGATGGGAGAGGCTGTCATCTTCTTCGATCGCAAGTTGGCACGTGACTTCGATTATCGCTGCAAGCAGGCCGGTCAGCTGGCGTCCAAGATGCGCTTCATTGCTGCGCCATGGATGGGGCTGCTCGAGAATGATGTCTGGTTGAAGAATGCACGCCACGCCAATGGCATGGCCCACTATCTTGCTGAACGTCTTGAAGCGTTTGAGGGTATCGAGCTGTTGTTCCCCAGTCAGGCCAATAGCGTGTTCGCAAATTTCCCTGAGCACGTGCTGACGGCACTGCGTGCACGCGGCTGGACCTTCTATACCTTCATCGGCGCTGGCGGTGCTCGCTTTGTATGCTCCTGGAATACGACGACTGATCTACTCGACGGTCTGCTGGAAGACATTCGCGAGGTGCTTTAGGCGTCTGAGCCTCAGAGCCTTTTGGCTTTCGAATGACTGGGCTTATGAAGCACCGAGCTGCTGTGACCTACTGATCCTTCCATGAAAGCCTGCTTGTGAGGCTAATGAATCGCCCACCGTTCTCGGTGGGCGATTTTTTTTGCGTGATGATTTTTCATGTTGTCGCGTTGCATGGCTTGCATCAGAAAGAATCATGATGTCAGTAACTGCTTCGTCCCAAGCATCCAGCATCAGCTGGACCGCGTATTCAATCAAGAGAAGGAAGAGGTGGCGGATTGATGGTGGTCGGGCTTCATTAACGCCGTGGATGCCCGCGGTACGTGTGATGTTGCCGCGTGACGTGCTGGCGGTAGTCGCCAGTCTGTTCCTATTCTTGAAAGGTGCTGCAGTGCGACATGACGATAGCAGTGTTGCCCGATATGAGTGATGAGGGGTAAGTGGCTTCAACGGCTATGCAGGAGTGCTGGAGTGCATGAAAGAGTGCTGCAGCATACGTCATGTCTGCCCTGTAATGAGATGCGGTGAGTACGAGATGACGTGGGTGGCAGAAAGTTCGTTGAATGCACTTATCAAGTGTATTGGACACTCGCTACCTATATCGATCTATGCTGATAAACATGCCGAGGCAGTCACTTGGAAGCCAGCGGTGAAGCAATCAAGTGACAGGGTGAAGTAGTCGTACATGTGTGGGCCCGGCGATGGTTCCAGCGACCAGGAGTCGCGACAAGGAGGCTTCCATGAGCATCTTCGATCACGTGCAGAGCCGCTATGAGCGGATTCAGCAAGAAGAGATGAGTCTCCAGGAGTATCTGGAGTTATGTCGGCAGGATCGCTCTGCCTATGCCAGCGCCGCCGAGCGCATGTTGACGGCCATCGGTGAGCCGGAGGTCATCGACACCGCCAAGGACCCCAGTCTTTCACGTATTTTTTCCAACAAGCTGATTCGCCGTTATCCCAGCTTCGCCGAGTTCTATGGCATGGAAGATGCCATCGAGCAGATCGTGTCCTACTTCCGACATGCTGCGCAGGGTCTTGAGGAGCGTAAACAGATTCTTTATCTGCTTGGGCCGGTAGGCGGTGGTAAATCATCGTTGGCCGAGCGCCTCAAGCTATTGATGGAGCAGATTCCCTTTTATGCTGTGAAGGGCTCTCCGGTGTTCGAGTCTCCGCTGGGACTCTTCTCTCCGGAGGAGGATGGCGAGCTACTCGAGAAGGAATACGGTATTCCACAGCGTTGCATGAGAAGTGCCATGTCACCGTGGGCGGCCAAGCGTCTCAAGGAGTACGGTGGCGATATCAGCCAGTTCCGAGTCGTCAAGCTGTATCCGTCACGACTCAATCAGATCGCCATCTCCAAGACGGAGCCGGGTGACGACAACAACCAGGATATTTCAGCGCTGGTCGGTAAGGTCGACATCCGTCAGCTCGAGCTTTATGCGCAGGATGATCCTGATGCGTATAGCTTCTCCGGTGGGCTGTGCAAGTCCAATCAGGGGCTGATGGAATTCGTCGAGATGTTCAAGGCACCGATCAAGGTGCTGCATCCACTGCTGACAGCGACGCAGGAAGGTAATTACAACCCTACTGAGGGGATGGGAGCGATTCCCTTCGACGGCGTGGTATTGGCGCACTCCAACGAAAGTGAGTGGCAGGCCTTCCGTAATAACCGCAATAACGAGGCCTTCCTTGATCGCGTCTATATCGTCAAGGTGCCGTACTGCCTGCGAGCCTCTGAAGAGGTGAAAATCTACGCCAAGCTGCTGGAGCACTCTTCGCTCAACCATGCTCCATGCGCACCGGATACCCTGCGCATGCTGTCTCAGTTCATCGTGCTGTCGCGCTTGCACGAGCCAGAGAACTCCAGCGTCTACTCCAAGATGCGCATCTATGATGGTGAGAATCTCAAGGATACTGATCCGCGCGCCAAGTCGATCCAGGAATACCGTGATAGTGCTGGTGTCGATGAGGGCATGGATGGGCTCTCTACTCGCTTTGCCTTCAAGATTCTCTCCAAGGTCTTCAACTTCGATGCCAGTGAAGTAGCTGCCAATCCCGTGCATCTGCTGTATGTGCTGGAGCAGCGTCTTGATCAGGAGCAGCTGCCGAAAGACACGCACGAGCGCTATCTGCGCTTCATCAAGGAGTATCTGGCGCCGCGCTACGTCGACTTCATTGGCAAGGAGATCCAGACCGCCTATCTCGAGTCCTATTCCGAGTACGGCCAGAACATCTTCGATCGCTACGTGACCTATGCCGATTTCTGGATTCAGGACCAGGAGTACCGTGACCCTGAAACCGGCGAGCTGCTCAATCGTCAGTCGCTCAACGAGGAGCTAGAGAAGATCGAGAAGCCGGCGGGCATCTCCAACCCCAAGGATTTCCGCCACGAGGTGGTCAACTTCGTATTGCGTGCCCGTGCTCAGAACAACGGCATGAACCCGAGCTGGCAGTCCTACGAGAAACTGCGTGCAGTAATCGAGAAGAAGATGTTTGCCAATACTGAGGAGTTGCTGCCGGTTATCTCCTTCAATGCCAAGGCCTCGACTTCGGATCAGAGCAAGCACGAAGACTTCGTGGCGCGCATGGTAGACCGCGGGTATACCGAGAAGCAGGTGCGCCTGTTGTCCGAGTGGTATCTGCGGGTGCGCAAGTCGCAGTAAGCCCTGCCGACTGACGACAGGCCTGCCGGTGGGGAGGAATTCCGCCGGCACTTGCCATCCGGTCAGCCACTGACGGTGGGACCGGCAAGGAGGGCGAATGAGTTATTTCATTGACCGACGCGGCAACGCACGCAACAAGAGTGCGGTGAATCGACAGCGCTTCATTCGACGCTATCGCAGTCATATCAAGCGGGCGGTGGAGGATGCCGTCAATCGTCGCTCCATCACTGATATGGAGCGCGGTGAAGAGGTGTCCATTCCGACACGGGATATTTCCGAGCCGGTTTTCCAGCATGGGCAGGGTGGCAAGCGGCGTGTGATCAATCCCGGCAACAAGGAATTCGTTGAAGGGGATCGCATGCGTCGCCCAGGTGGAGGGAGCGGTGGTGGAGGGAGTGGCGAGGGGCAAGCCTCGAATCAAGGCGAGGGTGAAGATGATTTTGCCTTCAGTCTATCGCGCGAGGAATTTCTGGAATTCGTGTTCGACGGACTTGAATTGCCACACCTGGAGCGCAAGCAGGTCGCGGACATGGATGAGGTGCGGCCGGTACGTGCTGGCATTGCACGTGACGGTCCTCCGGCACGTATCAATATCGTGCGTTCGATGCGCTCGGCACAGGCGCGACGCATCGCCATGCGCTCGCCTATCAAGCGGGCACTGAAAGAGGCTACTGAGGCGCTGGAGCAGGAAGAGCGCAAGGACCCAGTGCTACGTAACAAGGTACGCATTGCCGAGTTGAAGGCCGAGATAGAACGGCTGGAAGCACGTCTCAAGGCCGTACCATTTCTCGATACCTATGATCTGCGCTACAACCACCTCATCAACCAGCCAATGCCGTCCAACAAGGCTGTAATGTTCTGCGTGATGGATGTCTCGGGCTCGATGACTCAGGCCCATAAGGACATCGGCAAGCGCTTCTTCCTGTTGCTGTACCTGTTTCTCGAACGCAACTACGAGAAGGTCGAGCTGGTCTTCATTCGTCACCATACCGCTGCCAAGGAGGTCGACGAGGAAGAATTCTTCTACTCGCGTGAGACCGGCGGCACCATCGTATCCAGTGCGCTTACGCTGCTCGATGAAGTGATCGAGTCACGCTATCCAGCCGGTGAGTGGAATCTCTACGTGGCCCAAGCGTCAGACGGTGACAACTGGGACGATGATTCCACTAACTGCCGCGAATTGATGATCAAGAAGCTGATGCCGCGGTTGCAGTACTACGCCTATGTGGAGATCACGCCGCATGCTCATCAGGCGCTATGGGGTGAGTACGAACGTGTTGAAGAGGAATTCCCCGATCGTTTTGCCATGCAGCAGATTGTTGAGGCAGGCGATATTTATCCGGTATTCCGAGAGCTGTTCAAGCGCCGCGTCAGCGCCTGACGGCATCATGTGACGTGCTCGGCAAATATGCCGGGTCGGGAGGCCCCATGAGCCACAAACGTGAGAGTCGACTTGAGAATCATGCGCCTGCCAGCGGCTCTGATTGGAGTTTCGAGCTACTGGAGCATTTTGAGCACGAGATTGCGCGTATTGCGGCGCAATACCGACTGGATATTTACCCGAATCAGATTGAAGTCATCACCTCTGAGCAGATGATGGATGCTTATGCCAGCATCGGCATGCCGGTCGGCTATCACCATTGGTCCTTTGGCAAGCAATTCCTCTCGGTAGAGCAGGCCTACCGTCGTGGCCAGATGGGGCTGGCCTATGAGCTGGTCATCAACTCAGACCCCTGCATCGCCTATCTGATGGAAGAGAACACCCTGATGATGCAGATTCTGGTCATGGCGCATGCCTGCTATGGCCACAACAGCTTCTTCAAGGGCAATTATCTTTTTCGCGCTTGGACCGATGCCTCGGCGATAATCGATTATCTCGTGTTCGCACGGAAGTACGTTGCGGAATGCGAAGAGCGCCATGGTGTAGACGCGGTCGAGCAGCTGCTGGATGCCTGTCATGCATTGCAGAACTATGGGGTGGATCGCTATAAGCGCCCCTCGCCCATCTCGCCAGAGGAAGAGGTTCAGCGTCAGCAGGAGCGCGAGGCCTATCTGCAAGCGCAGGTGAATGCATTGTGGAGCACGATTCCACAGGCAGAAGACGATGATGAGCAGCTGGATGAGGTCAATGATCCGCTCGGCCTGCACCGCCGTGGACGCTACCCCTCCGAGCCGCAGGAGAATCTGCTCTATTTCATCGAGAAGAACGCACCGCTGCTGGAACCCTGGCAGCGCGAGCTAGTGCGTATTGTGCGCAAGCTAGCGCAGTACTTCTATCCTCAGCGCCAGACTCAGGTGATGAACGAAGGCTGGGCGTGTTTCTGGCACTACACCATCATGAATCAGCTCTATGATGAAGAACTGATCGGTGAGGGAGTGATTCTGGAGTTCTTGCAGTCGCACACGTCGGTCGTGCAGCAACCGGGCTTCGATCATCCGCACTATAACGGCATCAATCCCTATGCGCTGGGCTTTGCGATGTTTACCGATATCAAGCGCATCTGTGAGCATCCTGATGACGAGGATCGCGAGTGGTTCCCAGATATCGCCGGTAGCGATTGGTTGGAGACGGTGCATTTCGCCATGCGTAACTTCAAGGATGAGTCTTTCATCCAGCAGTTTCTGTCACCGAAGGTGATTCGCGACCTCAAGCTATTCTCGCTGATGGATGATGATCATGACGACCATCTGGTGATTGATGCCATCCACGATAGTCGTGGTTACAAGCGTATTCGTGAAGCATTGTCGGTCCAGTATGCACTGAGCCATCGTGAGCCAAATATTCAGGTGTGGGCAGCCAATATTCGTGGCGATCGCTCGCTGACACTGCGTCATGTGCAGGATGATCGACGACCTTTGGCACGTAGCGTCTATCCCGTCATGCGGCACCTGCATCAGCTGTGGGGATTCCCCGTGCACATGGAATCAATGGAGCAGGATGAGATTGCCAGGCGATATCAGTGGCCATTGCCGGAGGAGGATAGTGCCTCTGGTTAGCGCTTATGTGAGTCAGAGACTGAATAAAAAACCGCCACGGGCACGGGCTCGTGGCGGTTTTTTATTCACACGCAAACCAAGGTGCGCGCGTTACGCCGGGCGCTTGGTCCAGGACTGACACCAGCCCTTTGGCGCTACGCTGTTGCTGGGGAATAGCTGGCAGCCCTTGTTCTCTGGCTTGTAGAACATGCAGTTGGCGCAATCGGAACCAGCCTTGAAGGCGGCATGATCCTTGGCCTCGTTGGCGTCTTCTACATAATTTAGTGCTTTAGCCTGCGGGTTGGAGGTATCCAGCAGAGGTAGGTCGGCAGCAAGTGCGCGCGGGGACAGGATGGCGGCACCCAACGGCAGAGCGGCAAGGCCCAGCAGGCTGTTGCGCATGAAATTACGGCGACTCTGATTAGCCATGGTCAAGCTCCTTGTCATCAATGGCTCACGCTTCTTTGGGCGCGAGTATCGTCACGAAACGCCGTCAGGAGGCGCTGGCACACTATCATTGTGCGTCTCGACATCTCATGCACGCTATATGCCAAGCGCTGCGATCGATGTCAGGTGGTCGATATGCAGCCAAGCATGCATGATGCCGAAGAGCAGTCTGCACACTCACGGTGCAGTCGCATAAGCTCCTTGTATATTGTGGCCTGAGATGGCGCAGCCGTCAGCCTCGGAAGCTTGTCTCTGGCATGATAACGTCTGTAAACAGCGTTGCCCGTGAGGTGCGCTATTGGTGTTCTACTCATTCTTATGGAGTCGTCTCATGCACAGTGCCATTATTTTGATTCATGCCGAACATGGCCGTATTCGTGATGTGGCCGAGCGCATTGCTGAGCTGGACGGTATCAGTGAAGTCTATTCTACCGGTGGGCGAGTCGACATGGTGGCCATCGCCCGTGTGCGTGATTTTGAGCAACTCGCGGAGTTGGTGACGGGGCGTCTGTCGTGCATTGAAGGAATTCGTGATACCGAAACACTCAATGCGTTACAGGTCCACTCGCGCCACGACCTCGATACCATGTTTGATCTTGGGCTCTAGCGGATGCGCGCTTTGGAAGAAACGTCTCGATAGCCAATTTCCCAATCTTTGACAACTAACATATTGATAACAAAAGGGAAGTGGCTGGATGCTGGGAGTGATGGACGAAATACGTTCAGCCGGACGCAAGCTGTGGCGTGGGCTAGGGGTCAGCTTGGCATTTGCGCTGGTCGGTAGTGGCCTGTGGTGGTGGCAGGAGCGCGACTATCAGCAGTTCTACACTTGGCAGGGCGTACCTGAGGCGCGTCAGCTCGACTGGAAAACCTTTGTGCGTGCTCTGCGTAGCGATGCTTATCTGGTGGGCTGGTCTGACCTGCGCGCCAATCCCCTGTGGGTAACTTGGCGACTGGACCATGCTGATACCTCACGACAAGGCAAACGTCCGGAAAGTTTTGAGCGCGACTGGCGCTCACTATGGCCGGTGTCACCGGATAGCTATCGTGGCAGCGGTTATGATCGTGGCCATCTGGCACCCAACTATGCGATTGGCAAGATATATGGTCTGAAAGCGCAGGAGCAGACCTTCCGCATGACCAATATCTCTCCACAGACCCCAGCGCTGAATCGCAAGCTATGGCAACGGCTAGAAGCAGCCGTCATGGATAATATCCTGCCGCGAAAGGGAGCGTTGTGGATTACGGCAGGGCCTGTGTTTACCGGCAGTACTGAGCGACTTTCCAGCCTTATCGAGATCCCTGATGCTTTCTACAAGATCATTGTTGCACCGGGAGATGCGCAGCACCCACCGCGCGCATTGGCATTTTTATTTCCGCAGCAGGTGCGGGGTGATGAGCCGCTGGATCGCTTTCTCGTCAGCATTGATAGGGTAGAAGCGTTGACCGGCCTCAATTTCTTCCATGACCTGCCGGATACTGTCGAGCAGCGACTGGAATCACAAGTCAGGCGTGAGGGCTGGAAGGTCGAGAGCTTCAATCGCACGCCTTCACGTTACTGAAAGCGTCATTGATCGCGAGGGAATGCCAAATGAGCGCTGGTCATGGCGTAATGACATGCCTCATAGACGTGCGACGGACTTTATCCACAGTCACTTGCAGAGTCTGACGCCTGGCGAACGAAGAAAGAGGGTAAGGCACGTGCAGTAGGTAGGTGCTATCGATTGGCAGAAAATACAGAAACGCGGAAGACGACGCGAGGCATCGTGAGGTATTGCTTGGGCATTACTGAGTATTGGAAAGCATTGCTAAGATAAAGCAGAGGGAGTGATGTAGGCAGCAGGCGCTGCAGAAGTAACATCAGATAACAACTTGATGGTGCCCAGAAGAGGACTTGAACCTCCACATCCTTACGGATACTAGCACCTGAAGCTAGCGCGTCTACCAATTCCGCCATCTGGGCATCAAGTTGTATGCTGGAGGCTCATGAGGTGAGTCTGTCAGCTGAACGATCATGAAACCCTTGGTAGTGGGCTACATGTTCCCTGTTCGAGTGCGCATCGTGGTGCCCAGAAGAGGACTTGAACCTCCACATCCTTACGGATACTAGCACCTGAAGCTAGCGCGTCTACCAATTCCGCCATCTGGGCGAAGCGCGATACAGGGACGTTCGATTGTGAGTCTGACGGCCGTGGTGCCCAGGAGAGGACTTGAACCTCCACATCCTTACGGATACTAGCACCTGAAGCTAGCGCGTCTACCAATTCCGCCACCTGGGCAGACATCAGAACTCATTCGGTCTTTCGACCCGGACAAGCAATCAAGTTATTGAAACCTAAATGCTTAACCCGTTTTCCGGTTGTCATCTTAACGTCAGTGACGTGAGTATGAAACCCGAAATTGGTGCCCAGAAGAGGACTTGAACCTCCACGTCCATACGGACACTAGCACCTGAAGCTAGCGCGTCTACCAATTCCGCCATCTGGGCAAGTGGTGCCGAATAATACGGATGCATGGCCGAAATGCAAGTAATTTCTATGCTTCGCTTTTGATGCATCCCCATTAAGCCGAATAGAGATTTGATGAGGTCAAATGACATTCGCCACAAAGCGCTGGTGAAGCTTACTCCTGTGTGCTTTTCAGGCTTGTCTTTGACACTTCTTTGCTCCATCACTCACGTGATGCACGGGGAATGGTTGGGTCGGCCCAAGGGTACGGGCTATAATGCGCGCATGAGAGACAAACTAACATTCCGTGCCGCGACCGCTGCCCGTCTCGAATTCATCGTCAAGGAATCCTGATTAATGACCCAATGGACGCTCAGCGACGACCCGCACGCGGAACGCGAAGCCCATAAGTACGACAAGCCCATCCCCAGTCGCGAGTATCTGCTCGACAAGCTGGAAGAGTATGGCAAGCCCATCACCCACGAGAACATGAGCCGTATGCTCGGCTTCGAGGACGACGATCAGCAGGAAGCAGTGCGTCGTCGCCTCAATGCCATGGAGCGTGACGGTCAGGTGCTGCGCAATCGACGCGGCGCCTATGCGCTGATCGATAAGCTCGATCTGATTCGTGGCCGCGTCGTCGGTCACCGAGATGGTTTCGGCTTCCTTGCGCGTGAAGACGGCATCAAGCCTGATCTTGCCGTGCCGCCGCGCCAGATGCGTCGTGTCTTCCACGGTGATCAGGTGCTGGCCCGTGTCAGTGGCCGTGATCGTCGTGGCCGCGACGAGATCACCATCGTCGAAGTGTTGGCGCGCAACACCCAGACACTGGTTGGTATCTACCGTCAGTCTGAGCCGGATTTCGGGGTATTGATTCCCGAGAACTCGCGTATCGCTCAGGAAGTCATCATTCCCAACCGTGCGGCCAATGGTGCCAAGGACGGTCTGGTGGTTTCCGTGCGCATCACCCAGCAGCCTGCGACCCGCATTCAGCCGGTCGGTGAGGTCGTTGAAGTGCTTGGCGAGCGGATGGATCCGGGAATGGAAATCGACATTGCGATCCGCTCGCATGACATTCCCAGTGAATTCCCGCCAGAAGTCGAAGACCAGATCTCGACCATTTCCGCTGAAGTGCTGGAAGAAGACAAGAAAGGTCGTATCGATCTGCGCGAGACGCCGATGGTCACCATCGATGGCGAAGATGCCAAGGATTTCGATGATGCCGTCTGTGCCTGGCAGAAAGACAACGGTGATTGGAAGCTGATGGTGGCCATCGCTGACGTGTCTCACTACGTTCGTGGCGGTAGTCCGCTGGATCAGGAAGGTTATACGCGTGGCAACTCGGTGTATTTCCCGGGCCAGGTCGTGCCGATGCTGCCTGAGCTGCTATCTAATGGTCTGTGCTCGCTCAACCCGAATGTCGATCGCCTGACACTAGTGTGCGAACTGACCATTTCCAACACCAGCGGTGAAATGCTCGACTATCGCTTCTTTGAAGCCGTGATCCGTTCGCATGCTCGTCTGACCTATGAAAAGGTCGCCACGATGCTGCAGGACCCGGATAGCGAAGAAGGCCAGTCGCTGTGCCAGCAATACAATGCGCTACTGCCGTCGTTGCATAACCTGCACGCGTTGTATGCTGTGCTGCGCAAGGCGCGTGACAAGCGTGGTGCGATCGATTTCGAGACGACCGAAACGCAGATACTGTTCAACGATGAGCGCAAGATCGAGCAGATCGTGCCGCGTACGCGTAATGATGCGCACAAGTTGATCGAGGAATGCATGCTGGCCGCCAACGTGGCGACTGCGCGCTTCCTTGATCAGCACGACCTACCGGCACTCTATCGTGTCCACAAGCAGCCTGCGCCTGAGCGTCTAGCCAACCTGCGCGCCTTCCTGGGCGAGCTGGGCCTGACGCTTGAGGGCGGCGACGAGCCGGCACCGAAGGATTTCCAGACTTTGCGTGCATCCATCGCCGAGCGTCCGGACCTCGATATCATTCAGACCGTGATGCTGCGCAGCATGACGCAAGCCGTCTACTCGCCGCAGAACGAAGGTCACTTCGGGCTGGCGTATGAAGCTTACGCGCACTTCACCTCGCCGATTCGTCGTTATCCTGACTTGCTGGTACACCGTGCGATTCGCTCGGTCATTCGTGGCCCGCGCAAGACCGATACTGTCCTGCGTGCCGAAGATGCCGTGACCGAACGCCCGACCAAGTGGTGCCCGTACACCTTTGAGCAGATGCTCGAACTGGGTGAGCACTGCTCAATGACCGAGCGTCGTGCCGATGAGGCGACGCGTGACGTCAATGATTGGCTCAAGTGCGAGTTCATGAAAGACAAGGTGGGCGAGGTGCTGGAAGGCACCGTGGCTGCTGTCACTCAGTTCGGCCTGTTTGTGCGCCTGGATGCCTATTATGTCGAGGGGCTGCTGCATATCTCCTCACTGCCGTCTGATTACTATCACTACGAGGCAGAGAAGCATCGCCTCAAGGGTGAGCGTGCGGGCGTCAGCTATGGTCTGGGCGATGGTGTCACCGTGCAGGTCGCACGCGTCGACATGGATGAGCGCAAGATCGACTTCATGCTCAACGATCCGACACCGCGTCCCAAGCGCAAGCCGCGCAAGGCACGTAGTGCTGATCGCAGTGGCGAGGCCGCGCCGGGCACCAAGGAGACCAGTGGCAAGGAATCTGCTGCCAAGGGGCGTCCGGGCAAGCGTGAGCGCGAACGTCTCAAGTCTCTGACCGATGAGGTGGGGCAAGCCGATAGTGAAGCTGCGCCTCAGGAAGCAGCAGCTTCTGAGCGTCCCGCGCGCAAGCCGCGTGGAGATCGTTCCGGTCGTGGTGATCGCAAGCCGGCTGCTGGCAATGAGCGTCAGGCGTCATCCAGCGCTGCACCCTCTGATGCCCCTGCAACTGCACGACCGGCAGTGCCGAGCGGCCCTGAATCTCCGGACAGCCCCTTTGCTGCTGTGGCGCCGATGGGCGCTGCCGGTAAAGATGACCCGTCTCGCAAGCGTGGTTCGCGCTCTCGTGGGCAACGTGGTAACGGACGTAGCTAATCGCTAGCAGGTTCGTCGTCACATGCAGTCTCAGCCCCGGCCTCGGTCGGGGTTGATGCGTTAGGCGGTTGCATTATTCGCCAGACATTCACGGCTACTGTCATGGCGGTAGTCCACGTTTCATGGGCCAGTGTCAGGGCCACAAGGCAGGAAAGCACAGATGAGTCAGGACAAGGGGCGCAAGCCCGGCCGCGGTAAGCCCGCAGGCGAACAGCGCGGCAGTGATCGTGGCGGTGAGCGTGGTGCAGGCCGTAGAAGTGGCAGTCGGCATTCGTCAGGCAGCTCTCGTGCACCGCAGATCCCGGGCGGGCTAGAAGCTGTCTATGGCGTGCATGCCGTTGAGGCGCTGTTGGCGCGTGGGCGTGCGCCGAGCGAGCTCTGGGTGCAGGCAGGCGAAGCCGAGACACGCCTGAGCGATATGATCGAGCAGGCGCGTGCTGCTGGTTCGCGCGTCACCTTGCGTGGCCGTGATGAACTGGATGCTCTGGCTGCTGGAGGTGGAGCACATCAGGGGCTGGTCGCCCTGTGCCCGCCACTGGCAACCGAAAACGAGACGGGCCTCAAGTTGCGTCTGGATGGCTGGTCACATGCGGAGCCGCCGCTGTTTCTGGTGCTGGATTCCGTGACGGATCCGCACAATCTCGGCGCCTGCCTGCGCAGTGCTGATGCTGCGGGCGCACATGGCGTCATCGTGCCCAAGGATAAATCTGCCTCGCTGAATGCTACCGTTCGTAAAGTCGCCTGTGGCGCTGCCGAGGTTGTGCCGGTGTATCAGGTGACCAATCTGGTGCGCACTTTGGATGCGATGAAAGAGTCTGGCGTCTGGGTGTTGGGGACCGCTGGCGAAGCTGAAGTGTTGGCATTCGAGGCGGACTTCACCGTCCCTGTTGCCCTCGTGATGGGCGCGGAAGGCAAGGGCATGCGTCGTCTGACGCGCGAGCACTGCGATAGCCTGGTCAAGCTGCCGATGGCGGGCAGTGTCTCGAGCCTTAACGTCTCGGTCGCTGCGGGCATCTGTTTATTCGAGGCGGTGCGCCAGCGTCGCGGTTGATACTTGCACTGTGGGTGACTGAGGCTTTGATTAAAGATGAGGTGGCCCACGGATTGCTTGCCAAGCCCTTGACACCTCTCTACAATACTGCGGTTCTGTGAAGTGCAGTCTGCAGTGAATGTGCGGCATGAGGGCAACGGCCCTCGCTCGTACGCGCGATCCATGATCTTCGGGTCTGATCGCACAACCGTAGTAATCACTCCACTCCTTGCTTCCCGGCCCGAGACGCGCCGTGGAGGCTGCCAAACCGAAAGGAGCCAAGCCATGCGTCACTATGAGATCGTGTTCATGGTCCACCCGGACCAAAGCGAACAGGTTCCGGCGATGATTGAGCGTTACACCTCTATCGTTACCGAAGCTAACGGTACTGTGCATCGTCTGGAAGATTGGGGCCGCCGTCACCTGGCCTACCCGATCAACAAGATCCACAAGGCCCATTACGTGCTGATGAACATCGAAGCAACGGGTGAAGTGGTCGAAGAACTCGAAACCATCTTCCGTTTCAACGATGCCATCATCCGTAACCTGGTTGTGCGTGCAAAGGATGCGGCGATTGAGCCGTCTCCGATGATGAAGCCGGTTGAAGAGAAGCGCCCGCGTCGTGAAGACAAGCGCGACGAATCCGAAGCTCAAGACGTCAACTGATACCGCACCCCAGGAGGTCATTGCAATGGCACGTTTCTTCCGTCGTCGCAAGTTCTGCCGCTTCACCGCTGAAGGCGTGAAGCAGATCGACTACAAGGACATCGAAGTCCTGAAGTCTTACATCACCGAGACCGGCAAGATCGTCCCGAGCCGTATCACCGGCACCAAGGCGCGCTACCAGCGTCAGCTGGCGACTGCCATCAAGCGCGCACGCTACCTGGCACTGCTGCCGTACAGCGACAGCCACCAGTAAGGCGACACCATGATGCTGGCACTGGCACGTTGGGCCATGCGCGGTCCGCTGCAGAGCATTGTCATTGCGCTGCTGGCGGGACTTGTGCCTTGGCTCTTCTGGTTCAGTGCCGCCATCAGTGCGCTGGTCACGCTTCGGCGTGGCCTTGCACCAGCCGCACCCGTCTTCATTGCTGCCGCCCTACCGGCGGGCTGGTGGTGGACACAGGGTGACCCGGTGCCTCTGGCAACCGTGTTGCTGGTCACGTTGATGGCTACCTTGCTGCGCGCTCGCGTGCGCTGGGGAGAAGCGCTAATTGGCGCTAGTCTGACGTCGGCACTGATGGTGCAGTTAGGGATATTCCTGCCACCAGGCGGGGCTGGCCCATTGCTCGAGAGCATTCGTCAGAATGCTCCTGAGTTGGATGCACGCCTGAACGACATTGCCGCTCAAGGCGTGTCGACTGAACAGCTCGCAGGGCTGGTCATCGGCGGCATCACTGGGTTAGTCGTTATGCTGGCTGCCACTGCCTGTCTGGCCTTGGCGCGTAGCTGGCAATCCGGGCTCTACAATCCGGGTGGGTTTCGTGATGAGTTTCATGCTTTCCGGCTGAGCTTGCGCGAAATCCTGGTATTGGCAGCCTGCGGGATTCTTGGCGTGCTGCTGAATGTTCCCGCGGTGCTCCTGCTTGTTTGGATACCGCTACTGGTGGCTGGCATCGCTCTGGTGCATGGCTATATCGGGTTAAAGGGGATGAGCGGGTTATGGCTTATCGGCATCTACTTTTTGCTGCTGACCACCTGGCCCACGATTCTGATTTTGCTGCTGCTGGCCCTTACTGACGTATTTGCGGATTTTCGCGCACGTCTCGCTGGCAGTCATCGATAAGAGGTTTACGAGATGCAAGTCATTCTGCTCGACAAGATTGGCAAGCTGGGTAACCTGGGTGACCAGGTTTCCGTCAAGGCTGGCTTCGGTCGCAACTACCTGCTGCCGTACGGCCTGGCTGTTCCGGCAACTGCTGAAAACCAGGCTGCTTTCGAAGCTCAGCGCGCTGAGCTGGAAGCACAGGTTGCAGAACGCAAGGCTGAAGCTGAAGCGCGTGCCGCTCAGCTGAATGAAATCGAACTGTCCCTCGTCGCCAAAGCTGGCGAAGAGGGTAAGCTGTTCGGTTCCATCGGTCCGCGTGATCTGGCCGAAGCTATCGCCCAATCTGGCATCGAAATCGCCAAGAGCGAAGTTCGTATGCCGGAAGGCCCGCTGCGCAGCACTGGCGAATACGACATCGTGCTGCAACTGCACGCTGAAGTAACTGCTACTGTTCGTGTGGTTGTGGTCGGCGAGTAATCGCTGATCCGTAGCGGCTGCACTATGCAGCCGCTACATGCAGTACTCAAAACCGCCTTCGCATCTCTGATGCGGAAGCGGTTTTTTTGTGCCCCTTGTTCAGTGGCCACAAGGGGGCAGGAAAGAAGTGGGGCGAAGCCAGGAAGCCTTGTTCAGTAGCATCGGTGGTCTCCGACGGCAATGCAGGCAGGGCAAGGCGGTCTGAAATCCGTTAGAATGCCTGCCCCCATGACGTATGTTGGATTCATTGCATTGCTGTTGGCAGGTCCACAGTGATGCACGAGAATAGTTGCGCCCGTGGGCATGTCAGTCATCAGCAGGAGTCAGTCAGGCATGAGCGAGATGCAGGGTCAGGATCGCGAGACGGCGGCGCTCAAGGTGCCCCCCAATTCGTTGGAGGCCGAGCAATCGGTACTTGGCGGCTTGATGCTGGACAACAGTGCTTGGGATACAGTCTCTGAGCGGCTGGTGGCCGACGACTTTTATCGTTATGAGCACCGTTTGGTCTTTAATGCCATGACGCAGCTGGTCGGTGGCAGTCGCCCATTGGATGTGGTGACGCTATCCGAGCTGTTGGACAGTCGTGATCAGTTAGAGTCCGTCGGCGGACTGGCGACACTGGCCGAACTGGCGCGTAACACGCCCTCGGCGAGCAATATCAAGGCCTACGCTGATATCGTTCGTGAGCGTGCGACCCTGCGCAAGCTGATTCAGGCGGCCAACCAGATTGCCGAGAGCTCGTTCAGCCCGCAAGGCCGTGATGCCGACGAGTTGGTCAATGAGGCCGAGCGCCTCGTTTTCCAGATCAGCGAGTCACGCCCCAAGAGTGGTGGCCCCAAGGGCATGAGCCAGCTGCTGACCGGCGCTGTCGATCGCATCGATGAGATGTTCAATCTCAAAGGTCAGATGACAGGTCTGTCGACGGGCTTCCGAGATCTCGATGATATGACTTCAGGCCTGCAGCCCTCTGACTTGGTGATCATTGCCGGGCGTCCTTCGATGGGCAAGACCACCTTCGCCATGAACCTGGTGGAGCATGCGGTCGTTTCAGGTGATAAGCCTGTTGCGGTGTTTTCCATGGAGATGCCTGCCGAATCGCTGATGCTGCGCATGATTTCTTCGCTGGGCCGTATCGACCAGACCAAGGTGCGTACTGGGCAGCTTGAGGATGAGGACTGGCCGCGACTAACGTCGGCGGTCAATCTGCTCAAGGACAAGCAGTTGTTCGTCGATGACACGGCGGCGCTATCCCCCAACGAGATGCGTTCACGTTGTCGGCGCATGGCGCGTGAGCATGGCAACCTTGGCCTCATCATGATCGATTACCTTCAGCTGATGCAGGTGCCGGGACTCTCCGATAACCGCACCGCCGAGATCTCCGAGATTTCGCGCTCGCTCAAGGGCCTGGCCAAGGAGTTCAGTTGCCCAGTAGTAGCACTGTCGCAGCTGAACCGCTCGCTCGAGCAGCGTCCCAACAAGCGACCGGTGATGTCGGATCTACGTGAATCCGGCGCCATCGAGCAGGATGCCGATGTGATTGCCTTCGTTTATCGCGATGAGGTCTATAACAAGGATAATCCCGATAATAAGGGGCTGGCCGAACTCATCATCGGTAAGCAGCGTAACGGCCCTATCGGGTCGGTCCATATGGCCTTCATTGGCAAGTACACCCGCTTCGAGGATCTGGCGCCGGACAGTTATGGCCAGGCCTTCGCTGAATAATGTGATGCGCACTCGCGTATCAATCATGCACTCGGGCAGTGGCTGCGGCCGTTGCCTCGCAAGACCCGGAATGACGGGGAGGAGATAACATGGCAGGTGGATTTGGGCGCGGACGCGCACGTACGCCGAAGCTGCAGGGGCGTGGCCCACTTGAGAGCCTTGAGCGCGAAGGGCCTTTCAAGGAATGGCTGGGCATGCCGGATCTCTATCGCTTCACGCTGGTCGTGGAGGGCGAGAGCTACAGCTATCAGACCGAAGACAGTGAAGTGCCGGTTGTCGCTGGCGACATGGTGGTCTTCCGTTACAAGGAAACCAAGGCCGGCAAGTGGATCGACCGTAATTCGCTTGGCAAGGCCATTGACCCCAACTCGCTGTAAGCGAATTGGTGAGGCACGCAGGCTCTCCTCAATCTGTCATGGATGAGAGCCTGCGTGGTTGTATTACGAGCATCTGCCCTCTCCCTTTTTCATGTCAGCATGTTCTGATTCTGGCGTCTTTCCCCTCCATCCTCATTCCCTCTTTTTGCTGATAGAGCAACATTCCCCCCTGATTCTGGCTGGGTGCTGGGTTGCTTTTGCGTATGCGCCAGGTCGCGATGACACTTCGCGGCAGGCGTGAGTACGTCATTCAATCGCCATCTTTTCGCCTCAATACTGTCATCCACGACCCTTAGTCTGGCGTGAAGCCTTGCCGCCTGTCGTGGCGATGCTGACTATCATTAGACAGATACCGTATTCCCAAGTCTCGTGCCATCGAGCCTTATATCCTTGGGTGCCATGCTCTCGATGGCGCAGGAGCTACTATCATGTCCAGAATCGTCGACACCTCCAGGCCTGTGAATCTTTTTACCAGTAATCTCAAGTCGCTAGTGGCCGAATATCCTGAGCTTGAAGTACGCATCATCAGTCATGCCGCCAGTCATTTCTATCTAGTCGAGCTGATGATTGGGGCCGCTGACGATATACGTGCCGAGCGTAGCGAGTTGCTCACTCGGCGCGGTAAGCCAATGCTGTTCCGCTCACTTGAGGACGTCTACAGTGAGTTGCGTCGGGCGGGCTTGCATCGCGCCTGGTTGGTCTCGCAGGTCGTCAATGACGAGGTGATCGGTCGCCCGCCCCAGTACCATCAACCGCTGGACTCTCGTATGTCGCTCCGTTTTTAATCTTGTTTCAGGTGCGATTTTTTCGCTCCTGGTGTTGATTGCAGTGTTTAGCATCAGGCACCCAGCGACCGAGACGTTCACGATGGCGCGCGAAGAAACGATAACTCATGTCCATTAGCGGACGTAGCCCCGGGAGCAGCGAAACTCTCACCAAACGTCGATATCCGAGTACTGTATACAGTGCTCGGCTGGCATCCATCCCTACATACCATTCGCCACGTGCATCCTGCACATGTAGCCGTCCCATCATGGTGTTCAACGTCAGTCCTAGCGCTTTGGGCGAGAAATCCTCGGCACGAATATCGACGGTTTGAACTCGCTCACGCTTGGGGTGACGTGATAGCCAGGCAACCTCACGCTGGCACAGCGGACATTTACCATCGTGATAAAGCGTGACGGGAGCGCTGGCCTGCCAAATATGGCTCATGCTGATTCCTTGTCCGTAATTATCGAGCGAAGCAAGTTGGGACAATACTTGTTTAAAAGTTATACCAATCGTGATGATAGTATAACTTTATCTCCGTCGAACAGTGCGAGCTGGTAAGATGATAATGTTGCCAGGCGGGGCATCCATGGCCGCCGTCTCATCGTAATCCTTGCCCTACTGTCAGGAGTTCGTCATCCATGAGTCCCCCGCGTTTTGGCGTCATGTTGGTCAACCTCGGTACCCCGGATGCCCCAACGCCCAAGGCGGTACGGCGCTATCTGGGAGAGTTTCTCGGCGACGTGCGCGTGATTGATCTGCCGCGTCTGCTCTGGTTGCCGATACTTCATGGGCTGGTGCTGACCACTCGCCCGAAGAAGGTCGCTGAGGCCTATGCTTCGGTCTGGACAGAAGATGGATCGCCATTGATGGCGATCGGCAAGCGTCAGCGCGCGGCGCTGGAAGCTCGTCTGGCAGAGTCGCTGGGGGAAGATATTCCGGTCGAACTAGCCATGACCTATGGGAATCCGAGGATGGAAGAAGTGGGACGCAAGCTGGCCAAGCGTGGCGCTGATCACATTCTGGTATTGCCGCTTTATCCACAGTTTTCGCGCACGACAACTGCCGCCGTATTTGATCGCTTGGCGCGAGCGCTCCAGCCATGCCCGCACCTGCCGGAGCTTCGTTTCGTTCGCGATTATCACGATCATCCGGATTACATCTCTGCACTGGCTGATAGCGTGCGTCAGCACTGGGCAACAGAAGGGCGGCGTGGAAAGCGTCTACTGATGAGCTATCACGGCATTCCCAAGCGCTACGCCACGGCCGGTGACCCCTATCCACGTCAGTGTGAGCGCACCAGCCAGCTGTTGGCAGAAGCGCTGGAGCTCAGCGAGGACGAGTGGGCGATGACCTATCAGTCGCGCTTCGGCAAGGCTGAGTGGCTTCAGCCCTACACCGACATGACGCTCAAGGCATGGGGGGCCGAAGGCCTGGAGAGTGTTGATGTTATCTCGCCAGCGTTTGCGGCCGACTGTCTCGAGACGCTGGAGGAATTGGAGGAAGAGAATCGCGGCTACTTCACTGAGGCCGGTGGTGGCGATTTCCGCTACATCGCCGCACTCAATGACCGACCGGAGCATATCGATCTACTGGAAGCGCTGTGCCTTCAGCACTCGCAGGGGTGGTAAGCCACTAGCGCCGTCTCCTACCTGTTTGTCCATTAATGTAAAACGCCCCGTCATGGAAGCCATGGCGGGGCGTTTACGTTTATCAACCCATACACTCAGGGCAGGCGTGATTCTGTCTGTTGAGCATTGGCCTCGTCGGGCTCACTTGCGGTTTCCAGCTGATCGGGAACGTTGCGGGTGCGAATGTCCGCGACCAGTTTCTGATGTAGTGCTGCCTTTGAGAGCAGGTGTGCGGTGGCCGGTGCAGTAATGAACAGGAAGATGGTGATCAGCATCTCCTGAAAGCTGAAGTGGCCCGTGGTGGCGCGGAAATAGATCATCGACGCCATCAGCACACAGCCGACCCCTAGCGTGGTGGTCTTGCTGGGGCCATGCAGGCGCATGTAGAAGTCCTTGAGATGCGTTAGCCCCAGAGATCCGATGAAGGCGAATATACCGCCAGCCACCAGGAAGAAGGCAATGACACCCTCAAGGACGGGATAGAACCAGGTAGGCATGGAAACTCTCCGCTCAGGTCATTCGATGATGTCGCCGCGCAACAGGTACTTGCAGACCGCTACGGTGCTGACGAAACCGAGCATGGCGATCAGAAGCGCCGCCTCGAAGTAGGCTTTGCTGTTGAGCTGAATGCCGAACAGCACGATCAGCGCGATGGAATTCACATACATGGTATCCACCGCGAGGATGCGGTCTGGCAGATCTGGTCCGATGGCGAGGCGGAACACATTGAGCATCAGCGAGGCCGCAAACAACGCGATGCTGATCCACAGAGCAATATCTAGCATTCGAAGATCTCCTTGAGCGGGCGCTCGTAGCGCTGACGGATCTCGTCGATCAACTCCTGTTCATCTTCCACATCCAGCGCATGGATGATCAGATGGCGGCCATCCAGTGTCAGGTAGGCTGACACCGTGCCCGGCGTTAGCGTGATGGTGCTTGCCAATAGAGTGATCGGAAACTTCTCCTCCAACTCCAACGGATAGTGCACGAAGGCCGGGCGGAATTTCGCCCGCGGATTAAGGATCAGTAGCGACACCTGCAGATTGGCAATGATGATGTCCATAATCACGCGCAGAAAGTAGCTGATCAATCGCCACGGTTTCTGAAGGTCTGGCTGTGGCTCCCAGAAGCGATAGGTCAGCATCGGGATCGCGATGGCCAGTACTGCGCCTAGCAGAAGCTGACCCGGTGCGACGCTATTCTGTAGCATCAGCCATACGATCAGTAGCAGAACTGACAGCATGGGCGTCGGTAGCAGGCGAGAACGTTTCTTTATCATTCCTCGTCTCCCTTCAGCGGCGGTGCGGTTTCCGGTGAAGCATCCTTGCCCAGCAAGGCTTCAAGGTACGGTGCTGGATTCGATAGCTGCTCGGCGGTGGCACGCGTCCAGTTCGACAGCGGGCCAGCGAGTACCACCAGCGCAAGCGCTGCTGAAAGTAGGCCGCCGGTGGCGATGCCGCGTGCCAGGCCGATGCGATCACCACTGGGCTCTGATTTTCCGGTGCGCCAGAAAATGCTGGAGCCTGCGCGAGAGCAAGCGATCATCGAGCACAGTCCCGCCAGCAGCAGTAGCGGCCACAGCCATATCTGTTGCTCGGGAGATGCCGACGTCAGGATCAACACCTTGCCAATAGCGCCGGAGAAGGGCGGTAGACCGACGGCAGCGGCTGTACCGATCAGGAATAGCCCCCCCAGCAGTCCTGCCTGCAGCAACGGGCGGGCACGTACGATACGGGCCCCCGCCTTTCCGCGTTGTCCCGCGATCACATCTACCAGCAGGAAGAGGCCGCCGGTAATCAGGGTCGAATGAATCAGGTAGAACAACAATGCGCTATCTGCCTCGACGCTGTTCATGCCCAGCGCTGTCAGCAATGTCCCCACGGAGATCATTACCAGATAGGCCACTAACGTACGCAGATCACGCGCCGAGAGTACGCCGATCATCGACACCACCAGGGTGGCTAGCCCCGCCCACCACAGCCAGTCGCGGCCAAGGTCGGCCAGTGTGCCGGCGTTGTCGGTGAAGATCAGCGAATAGACGCGCAGGATGGAATAGATACCCACCTTGGTCATGATGGCGAACAGCGCCGCCACCGGTGCCGAGGCAGCGGCATAGGCGCGCGGTAGCCAGAAGTACAGCGGCACCATCGCGGCTTTGAGTCCAAATACCACCAGCAGTAGCAGGCCGCCGGCTTCCATCAGACCCGCGCGGCCCGGGTCCAGCGTGGTGACGATGACCGCCATGTCAGCCATGTTCAGGGTGCCGGTCACGCCATAGAGAATGCCCAGTGCAATCAGGAAGAACGCTGAGCCCAGCAGGTTCAGCACCACATAGTGCAGCGCTGACAACGTGCGAGCCTTGCTGCCGCCGTGCAGCAGCAGGGCATAGGAGGCGATCAGCAGCACCTCAAAGAACACGAACAGGTTGAACAGGTCACCGGTCAGGAAGGCGCCGTTGATACCCATCAGCTGGAGCAGGAACAGGCCATGGAAGTTGGAGCCGGTCTCATCGATACCTGCCGTGGAATATAAGCAGGCAAAGAACGCCAGTACCGAGCTGAGCAGCACCATGCTGGCCGAGAGACGGTCGAGTACCAGCACGATACCGAACGGCGGCTGCCAGTCACCCAGTGCATAGTAGCGAATGGTGCCATCACCAGCCTGCGCGACCAGTGCAATAGCGATGATCACCATCACAGCCTGGGCGACCAAACTGATGGTGCGTCGCAATACCGGTGACGAGGACCGGCTCAGCAGCAGGCTGGCACCGACCAGTAGCGGCAGGACGACCGGTAGAACGATCAGGTGTTGCAGCATCACTTGCCGTCCTCCCGCGAGACATCGAGACGGTTACCATTGACGTGGTCACTGCCCAGGTCGCCGCGGGCGCGCATCGCCAATATGACGACGAAGGCCGTCATGGCGAAGCCGATCACGATGGCGGTTAGTACCAGTGCCTGCGGTAGTGGATCAGCGGCCGGTGTGCCAGCGCCGACAACGGCTGGATTACCATGCATTGCCAGACCGCCCATTGAGAACAGGAACAGGTTGACTGAGTAGGACAGCAGGGTCAGGCCGACCACGACGGGGAAGGTGCGCCCGCGCAAGGTCAGGTAGACACCGCAGGCGGCCAGTAGACCGGTGGTAGTGGCGTAGAGGGCTTCCATCAGCTCTTCTCCTTGGTCGGACGGTGCGGTGTCGTCAGCTTGCCGAGATTGGCGAGAATCATCAGGGTCGCGCCGACCACGGTCAGGTAGACGCCGAGATCGAATAGCAACGCAGTGGCCAACTCGATTTCGCCGATAACGGGAATCGTGAAGTGACCGAAGGACGAGGTCAGGAAGGGATAGCCGAACATCCAGCTACCTGCTCCTGTCAGGCCTGCGATCAGTACACCCGCGGCTGCGACTGGCTGATACGGGAAGCGCAGCCAGCGCTGTGTCCAGTCCACACCACGTGCGATATAGAGCAGGATGATGGCAACGGCGGTGACTAGACCGGCGATGAAGCCACCGCCCGGCTCGTTGTGGCCACGCAGGAAGATGTAGACCGAGACCAGTAGTGCCAATGGCAGTAGGGTCTGCGATACGGTGGCCAGAATCATCGGATGGCGATCTGGAGACCAGCTCCGACCATCCAGATCACTCGAGGGCATGAACAGGCGCAAGCGATTGAGCAGCTTGAAGATCGCCAGACCTGCAATGCCGAGTACGGTGATCTCGCCCAGCGTATCGAAGCCACGGAAATCGACCAGAATGACGTTGACCACGTTGTGACCGCCGCCACCGGACACTGCATTGGCCATGAAGAAGTCGGAAATCGACTCCACCGGACGCGTCAGAATGGCAAAGTTAAGACTAGCGATCACGACACCAAAGGCGCTGGCCAGTAATACGTCGCGCATGATGCGGCGGGCACTGGATTCCTTGGGCGTACGTTGGGGCAGGAAGAACAGCGCCAGCATCAGCAGAATCATGGTCACCACTTCCACTGCCAGCTGTGTCAGCGCCAGGTCTGGCGCTGCGAAGCGTGCGAAGGCCAGCGAGGTCATCAAACCCACGACCGATAGCATCAGCAGAGAGACGATGCGCTTGCGGTGTGTGATGGCGGTCCCTAGGCCTGCCAGGCCGGTAATCACGGCCCCCGTCAGCAGCATGGCGTCGAAGGGTTGCTGCTCAAACTCACCACTGAGCTGCGGAACTGCCAGCAGCCCAATGCCGACGAACAGCAGTGCTGTCAGTAGTAGCCACAGCATGTAGCGCTGCAGGGAGCCGTTCTCGAAGCTGTCCATGCTGCGTTCGGCCAGATTGACCAGGCGCTGTATGTTGGCCTCGAAGACCAGCAATGCATTGCGGGCACGGAACTGACGCTGGAAGGAGTAGAGGTGATGGCGTAATGCATAGACACCTACCCCGCCGGCCAGCGCGATGCCGCTCATCATCAGCGGCACATTGAAGCCATGCCAGATGGCGAGGCTGAATTCTGGCACCGGGCCAGCCAGCACGCTGGCGGAGGCACTGACCAGCAGGTCCTTGATCACCAACGACGGCAGAATGCCGACCAACAGACAGATCAACACCAGAATCTCGATCGGCAACTTCATATAGCGTGGCGGTTCATGTGGGGTCTTCGGCAGGTCTTTCGGTTCGCCATTGAAGAACACGTCATGAATGAAGCGCAGTGAATAGGCCACTGACAGAATGCCGCCAAGTGTTGCCAGTGCCGGTATCAGCCACGACAGACCGCCGAGCAGTTGGGCATCGAGGCTCTCGGCGAAGAACATCTCTTTGGAGAGGAAGCCGTTAAGCAGCGGTACGCCTGCCATCGAGGCCGAGGCCACCATCGCCAATATCGTGGTATGTGGCATGTAGCGATACAGGCCATTGAGCTTGCGGATGTCACGCGTACCGCACTCGTGATCGACGATGCCGGCCGCCATGAAAAGCGAAGCCTTGAAGGTGGCATGGTTGATGATGTGCAGCAGGCCCGCCACGGCAGCCATTTGGCTATTGAAGCCGAACAGTAACGTGATCAGACCCAGATGGCTGATGGTCGAGAAGGCCAGTACGCCCTTGAGGTCTTGCTTCATCAGTGCAAACCAGGCGCCATAGAGCAAGGTGGCAAGCCCGGTAAAACTGACGATGTAGAACCAGAGGTCAGTGCCCGACAGAATCGGGTGCATACGCGCGAGCAGGAAGACGCCCGCCTTGACCATGGTGGCGGAGTGCAGGAAGGCCGAGACTGGCGTCGGGGCAGACATCGCATGCGGCAACCAGAACTGGAATGGAAACTGGGCTGACTTGGTAAAGGCTCCCAGCAATACCAGTACCAGCACGACAGGATAGAGTTCACTGGAACGAATCTGATCAGCCGCGGCCAAAACATCATCGAACTGATAACTGCCGACGATGTGCCCGATGACGAGAATGCCAGCCAAGAGTGCCAGGCCACCAGCGCCGGTAACGGTCAGCGCCATCCGGGCGCCCTTGCGCGCCTCGCTCAGCTGATACCAGTAACCAATCAGCAGGAACGAAGTCAGGCTGGTCAGCTCCCAGAACACCCACATCAGCAGCAGGTTGTCTGCCATCACGATGCCGATCATTGCGGTCATGAACAGCATCAGGAAGCTGTAGAGGCGTGCCAGCGAATCCTCGCCAGAGAGATAGTAGCGGGCATAGAGAATGATCAGCAGGCCAATGCCTAGAATCAGCAGCACGAACAGCGCCGAGAGGCCGTCAAAGCGTAGTGCCAGATCTAGCCCTAGCTCCGAAATCCACGGTAGGTGGAATTGGGGAGTCTGACCGGCAAAGACATCTCCGAGATGGAAGACAGCAATGCCGAGCGCAATGGCAGGTGCCACTGCGGTCAGCCAGGCAAGACGGCCGCGGGGCAGATTTCTGGCCATTAAAGGGACCAGGGCACCGAGTAACGGCAATAGCACGATCAACAGCAGGGTCATGGAAGACTCGCTCCAGTCGTTGTAGGGCGTTGTCCGTTATTCGCTACCGGGGTAGACGCAGGCATAGGCCAGGCCGCCAGCTTCGAGGTCAGGACGCGGAATTTCGGCCACTGGGTGCCGATAGGATAGGCGAACACACTGCAGGCTGCCGTAGTGATGGCGCCGTAACGCATATCATTAAGCCCGCGAGAGCCGTGTCAGGAAAGGCACTCTCATAATGGCGTGCTATAACCCCGATCAGGGGCGGGCAATGGTCTGCAGTGGCAGCCTCAGGGCTGCTTGAGGGTCATGCGCACTTGATGCACGCACTACCTTCTGGACGAGACGTCGCCACCACGAGGGGCGGATCGGTCAGGAAGGGGAGACGCACGGCACGGGGTGCCAGCATCCAGGATGGGATGAGGTCCGCAGCGCGTCCCCGACTACCCGCGACGGGCAGACGGCGAAAATGCCGGGTTATTGCGGTCATGTCATGTCTTGCGAGCATGGCCGTATTCCTCCTGAAGCCCCTGGATGACAAGTGTGTGTGAGTGGAGACACTTGCGCGATCTTGTTGAAAACATTGATGGAACGTGACCTAACCTCTCGAATGTATCACGCACTTGCACCCCTCGCCAGCGCACGCCGGACCGGTGCTATTGAGACTTATGTCGCAATTCACGTTGTACGGAGCGCATTTTTTCTTGTGCAAACATTCGACGAGACTCGATGTTCGGAGCCGCCCCGCGTGACATCATCCGCATGAATTCGGGCAGCTCGCGGGAGACATTTCTAGTCTGGCTGCATCGCGATCTTTGGTGGGAAGATAACCGACGGTTCTTTCCGCTTCATGAACGCCGCCCGCATCTACACAAGGTGAGGTGCCTTGAAGTCAGCCATGGCAGGCTTGCAGTGTGGCGTGGCGCTGAGTCGGTTATTTGAGCGCTCATGGGGTCTAGTGCTAGCCAAGACGTGCCAAGAGTGCTGTGACAGCCGTCTCTACGCGCAGGATGCGCTCGCCGAGATGGACGCCTTGGAAGCCGGCGCTCAGGAACTGCTCTACCTCGTAATCCACGAACCCGCCTTCCGGCCCGATCGCCAACATGATCGGCTCGCTGACCGCACGCGGGCAGGCATTGACCATGCCTGGATGCGCGATGATGCCGCGCGTTGCTGGTGTCATCAGGTCTGGCAGACGGTCTTCCACGAAGGGTTTGAAGAGTTTTTCCTGCGTGACGGTCGGCATGATCGTATCGCGTGCCTGCTCAAGCCCGAGGATCAGGTGCTGACGAATTTTCTCTGCGCCCAATTCCGGTGACTGCCAGTAGCTCTTCTCGACGCGCCGTGTGTGCAGCAAGGTGATGTGTTTCACACCCAACGCGGTGACGTGTTCCAGCGACCGTGCCAGCATGCGTGGCCGCGGCAGCGCCAGTAGCAAGTGTACGTTCAGGGGAGGAGGTGGCGCATGCTCCAGTCGCAGGCTGAACTCTGCGGATTCCGCATCGATGCTCTCCAAACGGCCACGACCGATCACGCCGCCTTCGATCCCCAGTGTCATCTCGTCTCCCACGGTGGCGCGATGCACCTCACGTAGATGGCGCAGACGGCGTGGGTCGGTGACGCGGGCGTGATCAGACGCGATCAGGTCATCAGCGCCGAGCAAGATCAGGTTCATGGCAATACCGGAGGCAGTAGACGGATAGGGGAAAGGTGAAGCATGGCAATAGGTCAGCGACACATTTCGATGAGTACAAACGCCTTCATATAACGAGCAGCAGGCATAAAACAGCGGGCGCCATTCTAGCATGGCGCTCAATGCTGCCGGACGGGTTCATCGTTTGTACCGCGCAGAACACCGACGTGCGAATGAGGCTTTTCTTGCAGTGCCCCCCCTTGAGTGCACAATGAAGAAAAATCGATAGGAGCCTGACCTGTGCGAGTCATCCGAAAATATGCCAATCGGCGCCTCTACGATACCGAACAGAGCCGTTATGTGACCCTTGAGGACCTGCGCAGCCTTGTGCTGGCGGAAGAGGTCTTCAAGGTGGAAGACGCCAAGAGTGGTGAGGACTTAACCCGCACTATCCTGCTGACGATCATCATCGAGCAGGAGCAAGGCGACGGCGACGCCCAAATCTTCTCCAACGAACTTCTAGAGCAGTTCATCCGTATCTACGCGATGGCCAAGCCGCTGCCGCTGGCCGGTTATCTGGAGCAGGGCACGCGCCTGATGATGGAGCAGCAGCAGCGCATGCAGGAGCAGTGGTCTCAGGCCATACGTCACTCGCCAATGGAGATGATGCGCGAGGTGGCTGAGGAAAATCTGCGTTTCTGGCAGCAGGCGATGGGCACGGGGATGGCGGGATCAAAAGGGCCAGCACAGCCAGAGGCTGATGCGCCGCGTGATGACGAGACACCGAATGAGGATGATCGCACCTAAAGGTGAGGTTCTTGTTCGAAGGGTATCGTTGGCCTTGAAGCGGCATGGGTGTCACATAAAATTGGCATGATGTGAAAAGGGGCGTCCCGAGTGGAGCGCCTTTCTGCCATAATGCGCACCCTGATTATTCACTGGTGGCTCGCGTCGCGCGGGTAGCCTTGATCCTCACTGGCTCATGAAGGTTGAAAAGATGAAGGTCCTGATCATCGGCGGCGGTGGCCGCGAACATGCGCTGGCCTGGAAGGCCGCCCAATCATCGCGTGTCGAGGAGGTCTTCGTGGCTCCCGGCAACGCAGGTACAGCGCGCGAGTCCAAGCTGACCAATCTGGCAATTGCCGCGGATGATATCGACGGACTGGTGACCTTCGCGCGTGATCACGTCATCGAGCTGACCATTGTCGGCCCTGAAGCACCGTTGGTGATCGGAGTGGTTGATCGCTTCCGTGAGGCCGGCCTCAAGTGCTTTGGTCCGACTGCCGGTGCCGCGCAGCTTGAGGGCTCCAAGGCATTCACCAAGGATTTCCTCGCGCGCCACGCCATCCCGACCGGCGACTACGCGACCTTCTCTGAAGTCGATAAGGCGCTGGCTTACCTCGCGGCGCATCCTGCTCCCATCGTCATCAAGGCCGATGGCCTGGCCGCAGGCAAGGGTGTTGTCGTGGCAATGAGTGACGCAGAGGCGCAAGCCGCCGTGCGTGACATGCTGGAAGACAACGCCTTTGGCGATGCGGGCGCGCGTGTCGTGATTGAGGAATTCCTCGACGGCGAAGAAGCCAGCTTCATCGTGATGGTCGATGGCGAGAATGTGCTGCCGATGGCAACTAGCCAGGATCACAAGCGGGCCGGTGAAGGCGATACTGGCCCGAATACTGGTGGCATGGGCGCTTATTCACCGGCGCCAGTCGTGACAGCTGATGTCCACCAGCGCGTGATGGACGAAATCATTCTGCCCACCGTGCGTGGCATGGCAGCGGAAGGCCATCCGTATACGGGTTTCCTGTATGCCGGCCTGATGATCGATGCACAAGGTACACCGAAGATCATCGAGTACAACTGCCGCTTCGGCGATCCGGAGACTCAGCCGATCATGGTGCGCTTGAAATCTGATCTGGTTGCGCTGTGTCTGGCCGCCGAAGAAGGGCGTCTCGCGACCCAGACCTGCGAGTGGGATTCCCGCGCAGCCGTCGGTGTCGTGTTGGCCGCTGGTGGCTATCCAGCCAGCTATCGCAAGGGCGACATCATCAGTGGTTTTGATGCTGCCGAGGCGACTGGCTGCAAGGTCTTCCATGCAGGTACTGCCGAGCAGGACGGGCAAGTCGTCACCAGCGGTGGTCGTGTCCTGTGTGTCACTGCACTGGGTGACAGCGTGGCCGCCGCCACTGAGCGCGCTTACGAAGGTGTCGATGCCATCAACTGGCAGGACATGCTGGTACGACGCGATATCGCTTGGCGTGCCATCGCCCGTGAACGTGGCGATGCCTAAGGCATTGCAGCCCTGAGTGGGGGTTGATTCGACTTCACGACATGACCCGGCCAATGGCCGGGTCATGTCGTTAGAGCTCCCATGAAAGTGCAATATGGCTCTACGACCATCGTGTCGAGAGTCTGGTCAGACTGGCACTGCCCGTGCGATAACCCTCTATCAAATACAATCCAGGATTGATGGACGTGCGATCGGTTCGCGGGGAATAAAGAGAGATGTCATTTCGGGAGATGCCTGAGCGTGGCTAGTCGGTTAGCGATTTGTGCGATCAACTCTCTCTTCATCCGCCTCACCTCCGCCGCTTTGCACATACCGTCTTACACACGCCGCCTTACACAGGCGTAGTCACAAGGAGTCACCATGGATCGTATCCGGCTCGAATTCCCGGAACCGCGCCTTGTGCATCGTCATGCAATGACGATTCGGGTCAGCGACATCAATTATGGCCAGCACCTCGGGCATGACAGTGTGATCAGCCTTGCCCACGAAGCACGTGGTCAAGCGTGGCAGGCATTGGGCTTTCCCGAGTGGGATGTTGATGGTCTGATGAGCATCGTCTCTGATCTCGCTGTGCAGTATCAGGGCGAGGGAAAATTGAGCGATGCCATCATCGTGGAGACTGCCATGGAGGCTGTCTCTGGCAAAGGGCTTGGGATTTATCACCGCCTCGTACGTCAGAGCGATGGCAAGATATTGGCGACATTGCGTGTCGGACTGGTCTTCGCTGATGCACAAGGACTGGTCGTCCCGAGTGAGCGCGTCAGCGATGCCATTGAGCGGGCCATCTCCGCCATGACCTCCAGGGTGGCGAACTGATGTCGCGGGAATATCCGGTCATTGCCGTGACGGGCTCCTCCGGCGCAGGAACCACCACGGTCATGCGTACCTTTGAGCGTATGTTCTCGCGTGAAGCAATTCATGCTGCCTACGTGGACGGTGATGCCTTTCACCGCTACACCCGTGCTGAGTTGGTCCGCATATTCAAGGAAGCACCGGAACGCAAGCGTGAGCTATCGCACTTTGCCGTCGAGGCCAATCAGCTTGATCGTCTGGAAGCGTTATTTCTCGAATATGGTGAGCAGGGCTCTGGCACGCATCGGCATTATATTCACGCCGAAGACAAGCGGATGATCGAGGCTGGCTATAAGGTTGGTACCTTCACAGAGTGGCAGTCATTGCCGGATTGCACTGATCTATTGTTCTATGAAGGATTGCATGGCGGACTGGTGACGCCGGAGCATGACATCGCACGTCATGTAGACCTGCTGATCGGCGTGGCGCCCACCATGAACCTGGAGTGGATTCAGAAGATTGATCGCGATACCAAGCTGAGAGGGCACTCCCAGGAAGCGGTAGTGGATACCATCCTGAGCCGTATGGATGACTATGTGCGCTATATTCAACCGCAGTTCTCGCGCACGCACATCAACTTCCAGCGCGTGCCGACGGTAGATACCTCCAACCCGTTCGAGCCCCAGGATATTCCCACGGATGCTGAGTCGATGGTTGTCGTCCATTTTCGTGACCCGGGCAGTGTCGACTTTCCCTTCCTGTTGGCCATGATTCAGGGCTCATTCATGTCGCGTCCGCATACGCTGGTGGTACCTGGTGCGCTGATGTCGTTAGCCATCGAATTGATCATCACGCCATTGGTAAAAGGCTTGCTGGCTCAACGGCGTTTCCGCTAGGTAGCGGCTGTCGCCCATATTCACCCTTGATGGATCAAGCGAAACGCCATTGAATGAAGGCGTCGCTTGTTCATAGGAATCAAAATGTCTCCCGTAAAATCCGTGTGTCTTTCTGGTTTGTTGCTATTGGCAGGTAATGCTCTTGCCAATAATGCATCGGGAGATAGCACGCAAGTAGCTATCTCTCAAGATACATCGTCTCTGTCGTATGATGCGCTTTTAAGTGAGTATCCATACGACTTCACTGTCAATTACTTCTCGTTCGACTCACAGCGTCAACCCTTGAAGATGGCGTATATCTATTTGAAGCCAACGTCAGGCATGCCAGTGGTAACGCTCATGCATGGCAAGAACTTCAATGCCGATTATTGGACATCAACCGCTCAGTATTTGCAGTCGCTAGGTTATGGCGTATTGATCCCGGATCAAATAGGGTTCGGTAAATCATCCAAGCCAGTCGACTATCAGTACTCTTTTGCCGCTCTGGCGCAGCAAACGCATGCACTGCTGGACTCACTTGATATAAAAGAATCGATTGTATTAGGGCACTCCATGGGTGGCATGTTGGCGAGCCGCTTTGCATTGATGTATCCGAGTGCGACCGAAGAATTGATACTGTTGAACCCGATTGGCCTCGAGAACTATCTTCAATACGTTGACTATAAAGACACCAATTTCTTTTATAAAAACGAATTGGCCAAGACTCCCGAAAGTGTCAGGCGTTATCAGCAGAAGAATTATTATGCAGGCGAGTGGAACGCAACGTATTCTTCTCTCACTGATTTCATCACAGGTCAGATACAAGGTCCGGATAAGGAAACGATGGCGTGGGTCAATGCAAAAACGTATGACATGATCTTCACTCAGCCGGTGATTACCGAGTTTGGTGATTTCACAGTGCCCGTTAAATTGATCATTGGTACGCGCGACAGAACCGGTCCTGGTCGTAACTGGAAAAAGGCCGGTGTTGATCATGAACTGGGTCGTTACGACAAGTTGGGGAAAAAGGCGGCTGCATTGATCCCGGATGCCGAATTGTTCGAGCTGGACAACCTGGGACATTTACCGCAGATCGAGGATTTCGAACGATTTAAAGTGGAATTGAAAAAAGCGCTCATGGCACAGCCCAAGGCGTGAGTGAAGCGACGAAAATATCAGGATGAGAAAACCGGCAAGAAGCCTGTTTTCAGGTTCTCTCATCCTCAATATTCAGGGCTACCTGCCTTTGAGGCGCGGCAGAATCTGCTTCTTCCACAGCCGTAGTGCGCCATTAAAGCGCTTGCTACGCATGACCAACCGAGCTTCACGGGTGCTGAGTGGCCGCCCCAGTGTACGCTGTTTGAGTTTGAGCGAGTGGCGCAGATCAAAGCGGCGCATCATGCGCGCGAGAGTGGCGGTGCCCGGCAAGCGCGGTAGTCGCACTGCAGAGGTGAAGTCGATCAATACCGGTACGCCATCACGCAGCACCACGTTGGAGCCGCGAATATCGTTATGAGCCATTTGCTGCTGATGAAGTTGCTGCACGATGCGTATCAGCTGCTGGCTCAGCGTGGCATCAGACGTCGATGCGACATCGCTGAGCAGTGGGCCGGGGATATATTCCATTGCCAGTGCCAGTGGTGACAAGCGTGCAATCGCCTGTGGAGCATGTGTCCAGCCACCGAGTTGCTCCAGCATTTTCAGTTCGTGCCGCACCAGCCAGCGCGCCACGAGTGCTGCTGGTGTGCCGGCATAGCGGCGATAGTCCTTGCAGACCACTGATTGGCCGTTGAATTGGGTCAGGTAGACCTCGGCTTTCAGAAAGCCCTTCGCGCGCTGTAGAAAGTGGGCGGACATCTGCCCCGAATATTCATTCTCTAGTGTGCTGGCATCTGAAGTCGCATGAACCGAAGTGGCGGTAAGCCCCTCTGCTGCTGTCTGGGGTGTCTCGTCAGGGGTGAGAGGGGCAGCCGGAGTGGAGGAGCAGGCACGGCCGGCTTCCAGAGGATGGTGACTCTTGTGCAGGGCGGAGCCAGGACGATTGAGCAGACGCATGGTGGAAGGCTTCTTGTTAGCTGGATAACAATGATTATCCTATCGTTTTCCCATGCCGCCCAGCGGTATGCATGAATCAGTCTGTTGCTCATCGAGCGACATTCGCTCAAGCGCGTCACTATTCATACTGTTCAGGCACCCTATCAAGCACTTGCTCAAGTGCTTGATAGGGTGCCTTTCTCTGCGCACTCTTGGCCCGATCGCCCTTGGGCGCTACGCTTGAAAGCCGCGCTGCCGCAGGCAGCACCATCGTCGAGGGAGAATGTCCATGGACTGTCTGTTCTGCAAGATCATCAACCGCGAGATTCCAGCCGATATCGTCTATGAAGATGATGAGGTACTGGCGTTCAATGACATTAGTCCTCAGGCACCGACGCATGTGCTGATCATTCCCAAGCAGCACATCGCCACGCTGAACGACATTGAGGAATCCCAGTTAGCGACCATCGGCCGACTTCAATTCGTGGCTGCCAACCTGGCGCGTGAGCGTGGGTTTGCTGAGGATGGCTATCGTGTCGTGATGAACTGTAATGAAGATGGCGGCCAGACGGTCTATCATATTCATATGCACCTGATGGGTGGTCGCCGCTTTACCTGGCCGGCTGGCTGAGCCGGTAAAGAGCAGGCGCCTGTACCAGTGGTTGATGGGCAGGTAGCGGCTAGCGATTGAAAGCGTGCGGCACACAGGCGCATACCGGCGGCGACACCTTGGTGTCGTCGCCGGTTTTCGATGGTCGAGAGAAAATAGTTATCTCATCCAGAGCGACATCCTGCCTCTTACTGTCAGGCGATGGCTTGCGTAAGATGAGGGTATTGCTTATGTCGCGCAGGAGCTTCACATGTCGCACCACGATGCTATTCCGGCTCCGCGCCGTCACAGTCGCGCTGATCAGTTGATTCAGCAGTTTGATACCGTGCTGCGCACTCTCGTGCCTCACGCTGCCCAGCCGTCCAGGCCGTCGCCTGCCGGTGATACTCGCGATGACGAGATCAGTGATGAAGAGCGTCAGCACGCTGCTGGCCTGATGCGTATCAATCATACCGGTGAGGTGTGTGCTCAGGCGTTGTATCAGGGACAGGGCTTCACTGCTCGGCTGCCGGAGATTCGCCACCAGATGGAGCTTGCTGCGCAAGAGGAAGTGGACCACCTCGCGTGGTGCGATGCGCGTCTGGTGGAGTTGGATGCCAATACCAGCTTGCTCAATCCGCTGTTTTACATGACGAGCTTTGCACTGGGGGCGGCAGCGGGTGCCATCAATGACAAGGTGAGCCTTGGCTTTGTGGCAGCGACCGAAGAGTTGGTCGGCGAGCACCTTTCAGCACACCAGCAGACCCTGCCGCAGGGCGACCAGCGTTCGCGCGCGGTGCTACGTCAGATGGAAATTGACGAGGCACATCATGAGCAGTGGGCGTTGGAGGCTGGAGGTCATCGTTTCCCCGCTCCACTCAAGAGTGCCATGCGTCTGATGTCGAAGGTGATGACGGCCAGTGTTTATCGGGTATAGGGTATGCAGGTAAAAATCATGCGGGCCTGAGCATCAGTCGCAGGTCTTGGGCATGAAGAAGGCCGCCCTGGTGGGGCGGCCTTCTTGTCTTCAAGTCGTGCGTTTTTAGATAGCATCAAGGGCAGGAATCAACCTCAAGGGTCAATCCTTGACCTGATACTCTCCGTCCAGCGTTGTAGCGTCACTGCCATCTTCGCGGGTTTCAGGGCGTGAATAGTTCTGTCGACCATTGGCCTTGTCCTGAGCTTCTTGCATACGCTGCTGCATCTCACTCATGCGCTTCTTCATGCGGCGACGGATGAAGGGCAGCATGATGATGCCGAGTACCATCATGATCAGCGCTGCAAACAGGCTGAAGACCATGACGATACTGCCAACAATCCATGCTGCGACAAGTTTGAACCCGGACAGACCATTGGAAGGGCGTTGGTTGCCTGCATTGGTCTGCCACTGACGTGCCTGGTTCCATAATGTGTTGTGTTGTTGACCTTGCATATTGATTCTCCGCTATAGATGCCGGGCTGCTAGGCCGGGCAAGGATGACCCGATAGGTGAAAGTGGATGGTCGGGGGTATCGGGCCGGAATTGGGGTCTACTCAGGCTTGTTCATGACTTGGCCATACTGACTGCTGTCTTATGCTATCAGCATCGAAGCTGGCATCGTTGTCGTCAAGGCTGTCCGGCGTTGATGTGTCGGTTTGCGCAGCATCTCTTGTGGTACCTGTCGCGCCGCCTATCATGCTCTCTTTACATCAGTCTTGATCAGAATCTGCTGCTCGCCTGCGCTGGCCATTAATCTACCGGTAGCCGGGATAAAGAGACAGCGCACTTGCCAAGCCAATGTTACCGATTGGCAGTGGCATGTTCAGTGACATCTGCTGAGGTTGTCCCTGATGGTCCAAGCCTTTTATCAAGATGCCATCTGCATCAACTTCCACTGTCTGTATGCTTTTAATGCCGTCGCTGGCAGCAAAATTCAAGGTCTCGCGCATGTTATCGCGATCAAGCGCGGCATCATCAGTCGGGGAGGATGCCTTGCGCAGTGCCTCGCTGAGAAGTTCTCCGTCAGCAAGGTTGATGGATAATTCCATCTCCCAGCCACTTCTTCCCCATCCGGTGAACTGCACGTGATCATGGCGGATGTCCATGGTACTGAACTGCAGCATGCCTTGGCGACTGGCGTGCATCATCATCTGTGTCAGCAGCTCCGGCGCGAGTCCAGCGGATAGGGTAGTGCTGTCAGCGTGGCTTGCGGCATCGGCGGAGAGCCATGTAGCGTCACCGTGAGCATGAACGTTATTTTTGCTAGCCCCCTCGCTGTCGGCGGTATTCATCTGAATCGTGTTGCCGGCGCCTTGCGTGCCTGGCATGAGTCCAGAGGCGTTCAGCTGATGGCGGGCCGGAAGGTCCTCTATACCATTGGCATAGGCGGGAGTTGAACCCAGCATCAGACCAAGAGCGCCAACGCCAAGCCCATGACGCAAGCTCTGTGCTGACTGGCTGTCTAGCCAGAAATAGGCGGCCCGCGACCGAGCGCTTTTTGGCCGAGCAGCACGCGATGCAGAAAGTGTGGACATGAACTCCTCCTCAGGGATGGCTGAGCATGTCACGTAGCATGGCAGAGGCGACCTTGCGCAAGACTGAGAGCTGAATTCATCTGAGGTTCATTGCATCCTGTCAGTCTTTGCGTCATATGGGTGGCTGTCAGTGAATATCTTTCTCTCTGTCTCCTACCTGCCGCTTATCTTTCGCCCGGCACCTCTTTCCCGGCGCGCAGCATGCATAGCCGCATTCCAAGAGGCCCCTTCATGCAGACTTCCCGCAAGGCCCCTGATATTTCCCGGGCATCGTGCTTGGGTCGATTCCGGCATCGACGTACCTGGTTATGTATCGGCTTGGGAAGCTTGCTGGTTGGCTCACTGGCACTTCCGCAGCTGGCGATGTGTGACAGCGAACGCTGGCGCAGTCTGCATGATGAGGTGGCAGCAGGGCGTGTGATTTCATTGTCTCAGCTACTTGATGGCCTCGAGCGTGACTGGTTGGGGCAAGTGGTCGAGGTGGAATTGGACGAAAGTCATGGTGAGCTGATCTATGAAGTCGAGATGCTCGGCCCGCAGGGGCAGATGGCCAAGTTCACCGTGCGTGCCTCTGATGGCAGCCTGCGCGAAGTCCGTGGCATCAATCTTGGAGACATGCGGCGCCATGCTGACGGCACGCTATCTGATGGCAATGTCATGGACGATAACAGTGTCATGGATGATGACAGGGTTATCGATGAGGGTGCCGGGCCACCCTGATGGGCGGTATGCTAGAAGTACTTCCCACGTTGAGCGCAGCGATGCCGTGCCGGCGTCAGGACACCGATTGCGTCAGGAGCCTGAGAGCTGATGAAAATATTGCTGGTTGAAGATGATATGCCGCTAGCCGAGGCGCTGATGGCACGCCTAAGCGAAGCGGATGTGCTGGTCGAGCACGCTACCACCGGGGGTGATGCAGACTTTCTGGTGCAGACTGAGCGCTATGACGCGGTGGTGCTGGATTTAGGTCTGCCGGACGGCGATGGCACCCGCTGGTTGGCACAATGGCGTGAAGTCGGTATCGAAGTGCCGGTACTGGTGCTGACGGCACGTGAGCGTTGGTCTGACAAGGCGGCTGGTTTCTCTGCCGGTGCTGATGATTATGTCACCAAGCCTTTCGAGACTGCCGAAGTTATCTTCCGTCTGCGCGCGCTAGTGCGCCGCTCTCGCGGCCATGCACATCCGGTGCTCAAGTTGGGTGACCTGGCCTGTGATACCCATGGCGGCACTGTCAGTTTGGCCGGACGTCCGGTCTCGTTAACCGCACAGGAAACTCGCCTGCTGATGCATTTGATGCATGCCGTGCCTGGCGTGGTCAGCCGCTCTGAACTGGTCGAGCACGTCTACGATCGCGACCATGAGCCTGATTCCAATGTCATCGATGTGCAGATCAGTCGTTTGCGTCGCAAGCTGGGTGCTGAGCGCATCGAGACCCTGCGCGGTCGCGGTTATCGTCTGCGTGACCCTGATGCCGAGTCGGAAGCAAGCGCGTCACACGATGATGGCGACGACGCATGAAGCCATTATCAGTCGGCCGCCGATTGCTCGGTGGCTCGCTGGTCATTGCACTGATTGTCATGCCACTGACCGGTCTTGGGCTGGCATGGAGTTTCCGTGATGCCGTTACCACTGCTTTCGATCAGCGGCTGCTGTCGTTGTCGAAGGTGCTGATTGCGGCTATCCAGTTTGACCGTGAAAAAGGCCGCCCCGGATTGACTCGCTCGCTGGGTGATCCGCGCTTTGATCAGGCCTATTCTGGCTGGTACTGGCAGATATCCGATCGCAACGGCAACGTACTGACATCACGCTCGCTGTGGGATCAACGGCTGCCTCCGTTGGAAGACATGAGTAATGGCATCGTACAAAGTCGCGATATCAAGGGGCCGCGACATCAGGTACTGCGTGCTATCGAGCGCGATATTCGCCTGCCTGGACGCAACCAGCCACTGCATGTGATGGTCGCTGCCAGCCGTAGCGAGGTAGATGCTGAGGTCGCGCGCTTCGAGTGGCTATTGGCAGGCGCGCTGGCCGCGCTGGCTTCACTGTTGGCCTGTGGTTCTGCAGCGCAGATCAGCTGGGGCTTGGCGCCACTCAGGCGCTTGCGCTCGCGGCTCAAGCGGGTCGCTGACGGAGAGGCCGAGCGCCTTGAAGAGACACGCTTGCCGCCGGAACTTACTGAGCTGACCCGCGCAATCAATGCCGTGCTCGAGCGTGATCAACGCCTGATCGAGCGTGGACGTGCGGCAGCCGGTAATCTGGCTCATGCGCTGAAAACGCCGGTCAGCGTACTCAAGGCGCAGTCTGAACGCTTTGACGGAGATGATCGTGCACGTATCGATGCTGAGCTACGGCGAATCGATGAGGCTGTCCGACATCACCTGGCGCGTGCCAGTGCTGCCGGTGGCGCGCACTTGAGTGGGCGTATCAGCTTGCGTGACGCTGCTGGACCCGTGTTTGAAGGCTTGGGTCGCCTCGCTGGCCGGCGTGGTATCACGCTCAGTCTGGCGCTCGAGGATGACGCCAGCGTGCGGGTTGACCCGCAGGACCTGCAGGAGATGGTCGGTAATCTGCTCGAGAATGCCCTGCAGTGGGCGCAGAAAGAAGTCCGGGTGAGCAGCGAAACACGCGATGGTGGCGTGCTGCTGATCATTGAGGATGACGGCCCGGGCATGACGGATGAAGAAGGGGCTGCTGCACTCGGCCGTGGAGCGCGCCTCGATGAAGGGCGTTCCGGCTCTGGGCTGGGGCTTGCGATCGTGGATGACCTGATGGCGCTCTACGGTGGTGAGCTGTGTCTGATGCGCTCATCGCTGGGAGGGCTGGCCGCGCGAGTCTGGCTGCCCAGTTCGCCGCTGGTCGGTGCGCATCCGACGGCCTGATCTTACATAGTCACTGGCTATGATAATGATCTTTATAGATGATTGGTCGCTATTATGGTGGCAGCGTACTCTGTGATTGTCCGGCTGGCAGCCGGACGGGCTTCGTTTCTGAGTCTCGTCTGCCGCGCCCTGCGGTGATGACGAACTGGCGCTCCTTCGGGAGCGCCTTTTTTATACCTGTAGAGCGTCACCGTAGAAGGTCTTCCCCTCGCGAACGCTAACAGTCATGCTCAAGATCGCATAGGCTATCAGTCAGGTGTCATGTGACACGTCGGGCGTCAGGAGGTTGTGATGAAGGACATGACAATGTGTGCTCAACATGGCGATCTAGCGGGGCTGGCTGAAGCATTGGCTGCGTCGGATGCATGCGAGCGAGTCAATGACATCGACTATCGTGGTCGCTCACCATTGATGGTGGCGGTGCAGGCCAATCAGCCAGAAGCTGTCGCGGCACTACTCGCGGCAGGTGCTGATAGCGAGCAGACCGATGCCCTGCACGACACGCCATTACTGACTGCGGCGGCTTTGGGGCATCAAGGCTGCCTGGAGCGTCTGTTGGCGCATGGTGCCTCGGCTACCGTGCTCAATCGTTTTTCCTCTACCGCGTTGATGTCAGCGAGTGAGCGCGGCCACAGTGGTATTTGTGAACTGCTGCTGGAGCAGACATCCATCGATGTCGATCACCAGAATACGCTCGGTTGGACTGCTCTGATTGAAGCGGTATTACTGGGTGATGGTGATATCGCCTACCAGCAGGTCGTGCAACATTTGTTGAACCATGGCGCCGACGTCAATCTGGCGGATGCCGAAGGCGTTACACCACTAGCCCATGCACGCTGGCGCACGTTTGAGGTGGTGTGTGAGATGTTGGAAGCGGCCGGTGGGCATGAACGTGGTATCGCCCATGAAGTTGAGCCGCCGACGCCTCATCAAGCATGACGGTAGATCGTCAGAAGGAGCGTCGCATGACCGTGACATGGGGACTGCTGATAATGGGTGTAGCTTTGCTGCTGCTGGGAGGATACCGCTGGCAGCACGCTCAATCCTTTGCGCGAGAAAGCGTGCAGGTGACAGGAGAAGTGATCAACCACGACCGCGCGCTGAATGTGGAGGGGCGCGGGCGCATTCATCTGCCCAAGGGTGGCCCTCTCAGTGAGGGTGAAGCGCTGGCGATGGCGGGTCTGCCGCCGGGCGGGCGCTTCAATATCGAGGCCATTCAGTATGCTCCGGTCGTGCGCTATCAGGATGAGCGGGGCGGCTGGCACGAATATATCTCGCCGCTGGCGGTTCCCTCACCGACGCCCGCTGTGGGCGAGAATGTCGTGCTCACCTATCGGCGCAGTGCCCCGCATGAGGCAAGCCTGCCCAGCGCGCGCGGTTGGCTGATAGGGGTGCCGTTCGCACTGGGCGTAGCGCTGTGCGTAGTGGCATTGCGCCTATTGCTGCGCAGTGGTGGCGGATGAGTGACGCTGACCACAACGAACCGACCAAGAATGACCCTGCCGAGAAAGACCCGAGTCGGCGTTATGGCATTGGCATGTTGGTGCTGTGCTGGGGGCTGATGCTTGGCATGCTGGTCTGGTGGTTTCAAGGGCAGCTTGACGAGAGGAGCCGGCCTAATGCTTCGCTGGCAGGCCAATCACTGGCGGTGCAGCAGCCCTTGACGCTTACGCGCAATCGCGCGGGTCACTTTGTGGCACCTGGAGAGATCAATGGTGCAGCGGTGACCTTCCTGCTCGATACCGGCGCGACCTATGTCTCGGTCTCCGAGGCACTGGCGCAGCGCTTGAATCTGCCACGTGGACGGGATGCGCGCTTCACCACTGCCAATGGTGTCAGTCACGGTGCGCTGACCACGCTAGAAGAAGTCAGTCTGGCCGGGCTTGTGTGGCAAGAGGTGCGCGGTGCTATCGTGCCCGGTATGGACGATGACCTGGTGTTGTTGGGCATGAGCTTTCTGGGTCAGTTCGATATCAACATGCGTGGTCAGCAGATGCGTCTGACACCGATTTCCGACTGATGCACACCTTCAGAAAAGACAGAATACAAAAGCGCCCCGCTCAATGAGCGGGGCGCTTTTCATGCAGCAATCATTGGCCACTGCCTGTCACTCCCATCGGAGCGATTGAGCAGTCAGTCCTGACGGGGCGGCTCGACATGGCCACCGAAGCCGAAGCGCATCGCCGATAGCAAGCGATTGGCATAGGTGTTTTCCTTGCGCGAGCTGAAGCGCGAGAACAGCGCATTGGCCAGCACCGGCACGGCGACACCCTGCTCGACGGCGGCATCGACGGTCCAGCGACCTTCGCCACTGTCGGAGACGGCGCCGCTGTAATGATCAAGACGTTCATCACCGGCCAGCGCCTGAGCGGTGAGATCGAGCAACCAGGAAGATACGACGCTGCCACGACGCCAGACTTCAGCGATATCCGCCATGTTCAGATCAAAGCGCTGATCTTCCGGCAGGTCTGCGGAGCCCTTGCTCTGCATCAGCTCGAAGCCTTCCGCGTAGGCCTGCATCAGGCCGTACTCGATACCGTTATGTACCATCTTCACGTAGTGACCGGCACCGACCGGGCCTGCATGGATGTAGCCACGCTCGGCGCGCTCGTCCGGGGCATTGCGTCCCTTGGTGCGTTCGAGGTCGCCATAGCCCGGCGCAAGGGTGTCGAATAGCGGCTCAAGGTGATCGAACACTTCTTTCTCTGCACCAATCATCATGCAGTAACCGCGCTCCAGCCCCCACACGCCGCCGGAAGTGCCCACGTCGACGTAGTGCAGGCCTTTCTCCTTCAGGCTCGCTGCGCGACGGACATCATCCTTGTAGAAGGTATTGCCACCATCAATGATGGTGTCGCCTGCTTCCATGATGTCAGCCAGTGCGGCAATGGTTTGCTCGGTGATCTCGCCAGAAGGCAACATGACCCAGATCGCGCGTGGCGCATCGATCTGCTCGACCAGCTGGGCGAGGCTTTCGACGTGGGTCGCGCCGTCAGCCACGAGTGACTGGGCTATGGTGGCGTCGCGATCATGAGCGACCACTTCATGGCCATTGCGCATCAAGCGACGAGCGATGTTGCCGCCCATGCGGCCGAGTCCGATGATACCGAGTTGCATGTTCGTTCCTTTCACGTGAAGCCGGGGGAGAGTCGGGACGGCGCGAAGCCTACCCTGTGAGCTCTTTTGACGCAAAACGGGCCATGTCAATGACATGGCCCGTTAGCACTTTTGTGAGTCGCGTTAGTTACATCAGTACACGACCCTTGGCCAGAATCAATCCCAGCTCAGTGCGCCGCCAACCTGATATTCAGTGACGCGCGTTTCGAAGAAGTTCTTCTCCTTGCGCAGGTCGATGATCTCGGACATCCACGGGAACGGGTTCTTGGCGCCCGGGAACTGCTCCTTGAGGCCCAGCTGTGCGAGGCGACGGTTGCAGATGAAGTGGAGGTATTCCTCCATGATGGCCGCATTCATGCCCAGTACGCCGCGCGGCATGGTGTCGCGTGCGTATTCGATCTCGAGCTGGGTGCCTTCGAGGATCATCTGGGTGACTTCGTCCTGGAACTCGGCAGTCCACAGCAGCGGATTCTCGACCTTGATCTGGTTGATCACGTCGATACCGAAGTTCAGGTGCATGGACTCGTCACGCAGGATGTACTGGAACTGCTCGGCCACGCCGGTCATCTTGTTGCGGCGACCCATGGACAGAATCTGGGAGAAGCCGCAGTAGAAGAAGATGCCTTCGGTGACGGCGTAGAAGCCGATCAGGTTACGCAGGAATTCCTGATCCGTTTCCGTCGTGCCGGTCTGGAAGTCAGCGCGTCCGAGGGCCTGGGTGTGCTTGAGGCTCCAGGCGGACTTGCGTGCGACGGAATCCACTTCGCGGTACATGTTGAAGACTTCGCCTTCGTCCATGCCCAGTGACTCGATGCAGTACTGGTAGGCGTGAGTGTGGATCGCCTCTTCGAAGGCCTGACGCAGCAGATACTGGCGGCATTCCGGATTGGTAATGTTCTTGTAGACGGCCAGCACCAGATTATTGGCGACCAGCGAGTCAGCAGTGGAGAAGTAGCCCAGCGAGCGCATCACGATCAGACGCTCGTCATCGGTCAGGCCATCCTGACTTTTCCACAACGCGATGTCCGCGTTCATGTTCACTTCTTGCGGCATCCAGTGGTTCGCGGAGCCGTCGAGATATTTCTGCCATGCCCAGTCGTACTTGAAGGGCACCAGCTGGTTGACGTCAGCGCGGGCATTGATCATGCGCTTTTCGTCTACATGAATGCGCTGGGCACCCATTTCCAGTTCTTCGAGGCCTTTGGCAATGTCGAGCTCGTCCAGTGCTTGCTGGGCGCGCGCGATACGGTCAGCGTCGCTGACGGCGTAGCCTTCGCTGTTCTCGACCGCGATCGGCGCTTCGGTCGGTGCCGGAGCGGCTTGCGTCGGAGCCGCAGGTTTCTCGGCGGTCGGCGCTTCATCTTCGTGGAAATCGTCCCAGTTCAACATGTTGCGTTCCTCGTGTTCGTTGGTGGCCACGCGGATGATCAGCGTGACGCAAAAGCGTGAGCGGTGCGTTCTACGACGCAGGCGCCATCGGGTCGCGTGTCTCTGTGTGATGCAAAGGAGACAGGCCGAGAGGTGTCAGGAGGCGATGATTGTTAGTGACGGCACAGGACCGAGCGAGGCTCGGTCCTGGTAGGTAGCCGCAGGCTGTCTCCGGTACAGAATCGCATCGGAGGCAGCAAGTCACTCGCTTACTGGCAAGACTCGCAGCCGAGTTCGTCGATGGTGCTGGCGGAGGGGGCACGCTGTCCGCTCTTACCCTTCAAGAAGTCTTCGATGCCGCGCGGCTCTTGCGCCGCCGGTGCCGGGGCTGCCGGAGCAGGGACGGCCGGTGCTGTCGCAGTGTCGTTGCCAACAGCGTTGTGCTTGCTGCGATCGACAGTGGATTTTTCCACGGCAGTCGCACCCAGAGCACGGAGGTAATAAGTGGTCTTGAGGCCACGGAACCATGCCATGCGGTAGGTCACGTCCAGCTTCTTGCCGGACACGCCTTGGATGTACAGGTTCAGAGACTGCGCCTGATCGATCCACTTCTGACGACGCGAGGCCGCTTCGACGATCCACTTCGGCTCGACTTCAAAGGCGTTGGCATACAGCGTCTTGAGGTCTTGCGGAACACGCTCGATCGGCTGCACGCTGCCGTCGTAGTATTTGAGGTCATTGATCATGACCTCATCCCATAGGCCGCGCGCCTTGAGGTCGTTAACCATGTAGGCGTTGACCACGGTGAACTCGCCAGACAGGTTCGATTTCACGAACAGGTTCTGATACGTTGGTTCGATGGACTGCGAGACACCACAGATATTGGAGATCGTCGCGGTCGGCGCGATCGCCATCACGTTGGAGTTACGCATGCCCTGACTGCGGACCTTCTCGCGGATGTAGTTCCAGTCCTGAGTCTGGCTTTCGTCCATCTCGATGTAGTCAGCGCCACGCTCCTGCTTGAGCTTCTCGATGGAATCGATCGGCAGAATCCCTTGGCTCCACAGTGAGCCGTCAAAGCTCTCGTAACGACCACGCTCGGCAGCCAGGTCACTGGACGCTTCGATGGCGTGATAGCTGACCAGTTCCATGGATTCGTCAGCGAAGGTCACGGCTTCTTCAGAAGCGTAGGCAATGGACTGCGCATAGAGCGCATCCTGGAAGCCCATGATGCCCAGACCCACCGGACGGTGACGCATGTTGGAGCGTCGTGCCTGTGGAACTGCGTAGTAGTTGATGTCGATGACGTTATCGAGCATGCGCACGGCGGTACGAACAGACTTCTTGAGCTTGTCGCCGTCCAGCTTGCCGTCGATGACGTGCTGGGACAGGTTGATCGAGCCCAGGTTGCAGACCGCGATCTCATCCTCGGACGTGTTGAGGGTGATCTCGGTGCACAGGTTGGACGAGTGCACGACGCCGGCGTGCTGTTGCGGGCTACGGATGTTGCACGGATCCTTGAACGTGATCCACGGGTGGCCGGTCTCGAACAACATGGACAGCATCTTGCGCCACAGATCACGTGCCTTGACGCGTTTGAAGAGCTTCAGCTGGCCCTGACGGGTCATCTCTTCGTACTGCTCATAGCGGACCTGGAAGGCAGCGCCGTACAGGTCGTGGAGATCCGGGCAGTCGGACGGCGAGAACAGGGTCCAGTCGGTGTCATCGAAGACACGCTTCATGAACAGATCCGGCACCCAGTTGGCGGTGTTCATGTCGTGAGTACGACGACGGTCATCACCGGTGTTCTTGCGCAGGTCGAGGAATTCCTCGACGTCCATGTGCCAGGTTTCCAGATAGGCACAGACAGCGCCCTTGCGCTTGCCACCCTGATTGACGGCAACGGCAGTGTCGTTGACGACTTTCAGGAAGGGCACGACACCCTGTGACTTGCCGTTGGTGCCCTTGATGTAAGAACCCAAGGCACGTACTGGCGTCCAATCGTTACCGAGACCGCCGGCCCATTTGGAGAGCATGGCGTTGTCGCGGATAGCACCGTAGATGCCATCGAGAGCATCCGGCACGGTGGTCAGGTAGCAGCTGGACAGCTGACTACGACGAGTCCCGGCGTTGAACAGGGTCGGCGTGGAGGCCATGTAGTCGAAGCTGGACAGCAGCTCGTAGAACTCGATGGCGCGACCTTCGCGGTCTTCCTCGTTCAGGGACAGGCCCATCGCGACACGCATGAACATGACCTGCGGTAGCTCATAGCGCACGTCGTCCTGGTGCAGGAAGTAGCGGTCGTACAGGGTCTGCAGGCCGAGATAGGTGAACTGGTTGTCACGCGAGTGATCGATGGCTGCGCCGAGGCGCTCCAGATCAAAGGTGGCCAGTTGCTCATCCAGTTGCTCGAAGGCGATGCCGCTTTCGATATAGGCCTTGAAGGCGACCGGATAGTGCTCCTGCATTTCACCGAACGTCGCTTCGTCAGCGACCTTGAGGAAGCTCAAGGCTTCGCGGCGCAGGTTGTCCTGCAGCAGGCGAGCGGTGACGTAGGTGTAGTTCGGGTCTTTCTCGACCAGCGTACGCGCGGTCATCATCAGTGCGGTGGACACGCCATCGATCGGCACGCCGTCGTACAGATTCTTCAGCGAGTCATCGACGATTTTCTGGGCATCGACGTTGGACAGCTCAGCACAGGCATCAAAGACCAGCGTTTCGATACGGCCAAGGTCCAGCGGGCGCACGGTGCCGTCGAGATGGGTGACATTGATGGTCGGGTGCGGCTTGGTGATGCCATCGTTCTGCGCGCTGCGGGCACGCGTGTGCTCATCGCGGTACAGGACGTAAGCGCGGGCTGCCTTGTGCTCGCCGGAACGCATCAGTGCCAGTTCAACCTGGTCCTGAATGTCTTCGATGTGCAGCGTGCCGCCATCAGGCATACGGCGCTGGAAGGCGTCAGTGATCTGACTGGTCAGCTGCTGGATCAGGTCGCGAATGCGCGAGCTGGACTCGACCTGGTCGCCTTCCACGGCGATGAATGCCTTGGAGAGCGCGACGGAGATCTTGCTGGCGTCAAAGGCCGCAACATCGCCGGTGCGCTTAATGACGCGCAGGCGCTGGGGTGCAGTCAGATCGACTGCTGCCTGATCGGTGCTGGTAGTGGTATCCATGACGCCTTCCTGAATCGTCTGAAGATGAATCGTTGCCGTTTGAGGCTCGTTGGCAGTTCGCTTCGGACAGCTATTGTTGCAAGCTCTCACGAGTAATTTGGGATATGAAATTTTCAATCGCATGTGAACCGTTCAGCGGTAGCTCAGTGGCATGCTGATCAGTGCTAATTCGACACGCTTTCAATGGCTCATGAGGCTTGACAATTGCCTCTTGGCTCGATGAGCTATGGTGTCGTAAAACCCCTACATATAGGGACAAAAGCGATTTTTGACACAAGATAGTGTTATCCACTCTTCAGCGCAAGTGGATAACACTGTGGGCAAAATGTGGTTGAAAATTCCATCCTCTAGCGCCCCCGTCGATAGGCGATGTCAAGATGTTGAGCGCGATTTTTTCCACTCGTCTGTGGCCAAAATTTTGGTATTGATGACGAGATGAGAGTCTATGAGTTCTTTCCATAGAAGACGCCTCGAGCGCCAGTATCCTAGAAAAGCTAGAATGCTGGCGCTCGAGGCGTTTTTTCATAAGATAGTGCTTGTGGCCGCGTATTGCGACTTGGTAGTACGCTATTCAGCGCAAGGTTTGATTACGGTGGCTCTTCGAACTGGAAATTTTTTTGCCCAGCCTCTTCATAAGCTGCTCTTTTCTTCAGGAGAGATCTGTGTTGTTTCCACTGCTGAAGCGTGCGGCCTGCCTTACTAGCCTTACGTTGGTTTTTCTTTAGCTGCTCGTTGGCAGAGATGCGCATGTAAAGCGCCTCCTCACATAAAGAAGGCAGAGTGAAGCAGGCTGGCAGCTGAATAGAGCTATAAGTAGTGACATCAGAACATTCTGATAAAGCATCTGGAGCATTTACATTGAGGTATGTCGTCACTACAGTTGCACTTGTAGATTTCAGCTAGAGCTCAGAGATCACTATGCAGTGGCGTTGGCGCGCCGAAGTTCTACATGAGTGATACGAGTTGCCCGCCCGCAAGCACTTATACTGCCTGTGGTTTGAAAGGCCTCCTCTTTTTTGAGAGGGGGCCTTTCGCGTTTAAAAAGAAGCGTCTTTCATTATGGACTAATGGCGCAAATCACCACATGTTGTGTAAGTGTTTGATTGAAAACACAAGATAGTGTTGTTTGCAGGGGCGTGCAAGTGGATAACTTGTGGGTAACGTGTGGTTGAAAATTCGGCCCTGTGGACAGGCGATGTCAAGACATTGAGCGTTAAATTTTATGCGCCCCGTCAATCCTTGCAGGGTCTGCTCTGCTGGCGCGCAAACGCACAAATTGGCGTATCATTCGTGACAAATCACCCTGAAAAGGTTACGACGTGGCACTGGACAGTAACGACTTGTGAGCTGCCTGCCACGCCGACCCAACGATGCGGATGGAATGCCCTTGGATACCAATGCGCAAGAACATGTACTGATTGTCGAAGATGACGAGCGTCTAGCGACACTGACGCGCGAGTATCTCGAAGCCAATAACTTCCGTGTCAGTGTTGAGCACGATGGCGGACGGGCAGTAGACCTGATCATCAGTCTGCGCCCTGACCTCGTGATTCTTGATCTGATGCTGCCGGGAGAGGATGGACTCTCCATATGCCGCCGTGTGCGTCCACAGTTCTCAGGCCCGATCCTGATGCTGACCGCGCGTACTGATGATATGGATCAGGTGCTGGGCCTTGAGATGGGCGCTGATGATTATGTGCCTAAACCGGTACAGCCTCGTGTACTGCTAGCGCGCATGCGCGCCCTGCTGCGCCGTGCCGATGGCCCGGAAGCATCAGCCGGCGAAACACGCCTGGTGTTCAATGATCTGGAAATTGACAACGCGACGCGTGAGGCATGGTTGTCACGTGAACGTATCGAGCTGACCAGCGCCGAGTTCGATCTGCTGTGGCTGCTGTCATCCAATGCTGGTCGCGTACTGACGCGCGAAGAAATCTTCTCAGCGCTACGCGGCATCAAATATGACGGCCAGGATCGCTCCATCGACGTGCGAGTCTCACGTATCCGACCGAAGATTGGCGATGATCCCAATCATCCGGAGCGGATCAAAACGGTGCGTAGCAAGGGATACCTGTTCGTCAAGGATCTCTGAGTCATGCGGCGTGCCCTGTCCGACAGTATTTTTCTGCGCGTCTACATGGCGTTGCTCCTGGCGTTGATACTGACGCTAGGTATTGCGCTGGGCGGCTTCCAGCTAACCAACATGGTTCGGCTAGAGGCCTACCAGACTCATTTGGGGGCAGCGCCGATGAAGCTGCTGACTCAGCGGGTATCTGCTACGCCAGATACGGAGCGGAGCAAGTTTCTCGCCCGAGTCTCTGGCTTGCTGGATGCGCGTCTTTTACTCGCACCCGTCGAGATGTTTGATCTCAACTGGTGGGAGCAACGACGTCTGGATGCCGGGCGACCACTGGTCAGAGCACACGCTGATACGGGCTGGCAGTTGTTGATGCAGGTGCCGGGTGAGCATCGCGTGCTGGAGCTTCGGCTGCTGCATCTGGCAGAGCGCCAGCTACGCGGTCTGATGGCCTTGCTCCGCGATACGTTGCTCCCGTTGATGCCCGAGCAACGTGGCAGCATGTTGGCGGAGTTGCAGCAGGTCTCCGGGTTATCTTTTGCGCAGCTCCCGGATGTGCCTGACAGTCTCGATGCCCAGCAGTCCAGTCGTATCAATGATGGGCGGGTGGTGCTCAATGTCGCCAGTCATGGCCGGGCGATGGTGCTTTATGCTCGCCTGGGCCACCAGACGCTGCTTAAGGTCGGACCACTACGTGGCTTTGAAACCACCCCACCTGCGCTGATCGCGGCGATGGTGCTGTCCGTCATTACCTTGTTGGGGGGAGTCATCTATCTAGTCGTGAGGTCGCTTGAAGCGCGCCTGACACGTTTGGAGAGAGCGGCGACACGTATCGCTGGTGGTTATCTCGATACGCGGGTACGCATTGAGTCCAACGACTTTCTAGGCCGACTTGGGATGGCCTTCAATGGTATGGCGGAGCGAGTGCAGGGGCTACTGGGGGCTCAGCAAGACATGATTCGCGCTGTCTCTCACGAGTTGCGTACGCCGGTGGCGCGTATCCGCTTTGCCTTGCAGATGATCGAGGACATGGTCGACGACGACTTCGTGCTTCGGCAGGTAAAGGGAGCCGATGGTGATATCGAAGAGCTCGACAAGCTGATCGATGAAATTCTGACCTATGCGCGCCTCAACAATGCGGCAGGTATTCAGCTCAATATGACCGCAGTGGATTGTCGCGAAGTGGCAGAGCAGGTGTGCGAGACACTCGCACCATTACACCCAGAGCTATTGTTGAGTATCGAAGGGGAGTCCCTTGAGGTAGAGGCTGAGGCCCGCTATCTACAGCGTGCATTGCAAAACCTTGTCTCCAATGCCTGTCGCCATGCTGATTCTCGTGTACTGGTGCGCATCACGAATGACCCACAGGTGATACGTATCGATGTTGAAGATGACGGGCCGGGCGTTGCCGAAGACGATCGCAAAAAGGTCTTCAAGCCCTTTGCGCGTCTCGATGATTCACGTACACGCGCTTCGGGGGGCTATGGTCTTGGGTTATCCATCGTTCAGAAGATCATGCACTCGCATGGTGGCAGCGTCGTGGTGGACCACGGCAAGGCCCTCAAGGGGGCGCGCTTCAGTCTGCTGTTGCCACTGACATCGGGGAAATTAGGGCGCGAGATGCCTGTAGTGCTTCCACCTGTTCTACCTACTGTGGCTGATGGAAAGGAGGGCGTATGATAGACACTTCAGATACGACGGCACATTTGCATCCAGAGTTGATCGGGTCATGGCAGCTGCAACGTTTCTGGTATGCCTGGCCGGATGGTAGGGAGTTGGAGCCACTCGGCGCCTGCAAGGGACAGCTGCATTACCTGGCAAATGGCTTCATGAGCGTGCAGTTGGTGTCCTGTGAGCGCGAGCCGTTAGGGACGGCGCCTTCGGATGATCAGCTGGTCACAGCATTTCGTAAGGGATTTGCCTATTGTGGCCGCTGGTACTGGGATGGGCAGAGAGAGGAGGTCTGCCATCAGTTGTCGCTGGCAACCATCGCGGATTGGGATGGTGTGACGCTCAATCGGAGTGTCAGCTTCAAGGAAGGCAGTCTGCTGTTAGGGACCGACGCTCCGAATCTTCAGCTGCCAGAAGGAGGCTTTTTAACCTGGTTGCAGTGGCAGCGATTACCGAATCATTAAACTCATTCACAAGAAGGCTTGACGTCAAGGTGGGTTGAAGTGCATAGTAGCGTCTGTTGGATAGCAAGACGCACCACTCAGTCGCCTGCGCAGTTCGGTTTCACGCCTTGAGCGCGCCGAAATGCCTCGCTGATTTGATGCATGGTTTTGCTTTGCCCACGCTCTTCGGGTAACGCCCGTTCTAATTAAACATGCTCATCAGAGAGGATATTTCTCATGGCTACCGGTACAGTTAAGTGGTTCAACGACGCTAAAGGTTTTGGTTTCATCGCTCCGGCAGACGGTGGTGACGACCTGTTCGTTCACTTCTCCGAAGTCCAAGCAGACGGCTTCAAGACTTTGCAGGACGGCCAACAGGTCTCCTTCGACGTCACCCAAGGCCAGAAAGGCCTGCAGGCAGCTAACGTCAAGGCTGTCGACTGATCATCACTCATCGCGGAGTACACTTCGCGTGAGATGATAGATGTCAAAACCGTCCCAGCTTATGCTGGGACGGTTTTTTTGTGCCTATGAAAAACGCTTGGCATGATGCTGTCGCAATATGGTGGGCAGTATCATGCCAGGTAGCGGACATCAAAAAGCCCACCATGCCCGTATTGACTACGTGGCATGGTGGGCTTTTTCAGATCGGTTGCTTTTGATCAGTCAGCGAAGCGTCAGGCAGGCTTCACGCCATCGAGTACCTCGAAAGAGGTCTCGCGGGCGGTACGCAGAAAATCATCCATCCACGGCGTACCTAGTAGATCTTCCCTGACGGCGGCGTAGAGTGTCGCCCAGATGCCGTCGCCCAGTGATAGTCCCCGCACGTAGTCGCGTGACAGGTACTCGGTCAGCGCCCAGTTGGGTAGCGCCGTGACACCACGGCCACTGGCGACCAACTGCATCATCATTACCGTCATTTCGGCGGTGCGTATCTCGCGCGGAGCAACATTGGCCGGTTCCAGAAACTGGGTGAAGACATCGAGGCGGTCGTGTTCGACCGGATAGATGATCAGCACTTCATCACGCAGGTCTTCAGGAGCCACATGCCCCTTGATTGCCAACGCATGCTGACGGGCCACGGCTAGCATGACTTCATAGCGGAACAAGGGAATGTAGCGAATACCCGTCATTTCCACCGGGTCTGCAGTGATGACGAGGTCCAATTGCTCGCGCCCCAGTGCACTGAGCGGCGCGAAGCTGTGTCCCGAAGGTATGTCGACTTCAATTTCCGGCCAGTGATCACGAAAGCGATCGACGGTTGGCATCAGCCACTGGAAGCAGCTGTGACATTCGATGGCCATGTGCAGCCGCCCTTGTTCGCTGCCGGCCATGCGTGTGATGTCACGCTCCGCCATGCGGAATTGTGGCAATACTTGCTCTGCCAGCGATAATAGTCGCTGACCAGCGCGTGTGAATTCTACCGGCCGCGTCTTGCGCACGAACAGCAGCGTGCCGAGTCGTTCCTCAAGATCTTTCAGCTGATGCGAGAGAGCAGACTGGGTGAGGTGGATGCGCTCGGCAGCCTCGACCAGCGAACCGGCATCACGTAGAGCTAGCAGGGTACGGAGATGACGTAATTCGAGCATGGTGAGTGTTGCTCATGTTTATGATTGGATTAATTAGTTTTATTCAATTTTTGGCGGACACGAGACTGAGGTCAATCGCCTAGACGTAAAAAGGCGCACAAGAAAACCATTCTAAATATAAATGATGCCGCCACGAGGGTGCTGATGGAGCACACTCATGACACTGTCTCACACTCTTGGCTATCCGCGTATTGGTGCCGATCGTGTACTGCGCTTGCGTCTGGGCTGATCAGTCATGCCTTGATTCAGTCATCTATGGGTTGAGTCGTCTATAGAGAGAGAGCGATGCCTTGGCATCGAAAGCGTCGGGTATCATGCCAGGCGCTTTTTTATGCGCGCCATTTCTCTTTTGTGCAGGCCCACAAGACGTGAAAGTCTTGATAAACTTTCTGAAAGGCGCGCCAGGACGGCGTCGTCATCTTCGCCTTCGAGTCCAGTGGCGGCGCCGATTCTCTTTATGGAGTTACCGCGCCTTATCCTGCACCCAGGCATGCCCAGGGAGGGCTCATGTCTCGTCAGCGCTGTCATCGTTTCGTTGCTATCTCTGCCTCCTGCAAGAGAGAAGGCTTTGCTCTCGCCCAGTTACGTAGAGTCGCTCCTCTGGCGCTCGCGGGGACGGCGCTTGTCATGGCAGGTTGTACCTCGTTGCCATGGAGTCATGATGCCGACAAGGCGTCGCGTGGCCATCCGATCCCACTCAAGATACCTGCCCCTGTCAGTGATCCACGCCCCGTCGTCAGCAAGGCACCTGCAACACCCGCGCCGCCGGCTCCCAGTGCTGAAGATCTTGGGCGAGCGCCGGCTATCAAGTTGCCGGGCGCTTTCTTGCCGCCCGTGAGCGCGCGCGAATATCAGGTCTGGCGCTGTACGCCAGCTCAGGATTTGCTGATGGCTTTCGGTCAGTCGGCTGCAGGTGCGACATCAGGCCATCATGATCAGCCCCAAAAGGACAGGCTGCATCTGTGGTCACGCGACCATGCCTACACGCTGGAGCACGTGATCAGCGCCTCAGGGGCACGTTATCAAGCGGAAGGTACGGCACCGATGTCAGAGGGCAAGATCGAGCACAGGGCTGAAAAAGAGGCTGAAAAAGAGGCTGATAAGGACAGCGGGCAGGAGAGAATGAAGAAGAAAGCGAAGCAAAAGGAGGTGGAAAGCGGCGGCGAGAAAGGGCTGGAAGTCTGGTTCAAGGGCACGCAAGCTACGCTGCGCAATGCGCGTGGCAGGCTTGAATGCGAGCAGGATGATCGACGCCAGATCCGCCCGATAGCCAGTGAACCGTTGCTGGTCGCACAAGGCAATGAGCCCGGTTGGCAGGTCAGCCTGGATAAAACGCGTAATCTGCTGACATTGACCGCTTCCGCGGGTCTGCTAGCCTCGGCTCATGGTGACAGCCTGGTAGCTCGCTCCGCAGATTCGCCAGAGGAGTTACTCATTGCGCGGTCTGATGTGCTTGCAGACGAATCGATCGTGGCTGCAATGCCTGCTGTAATCGCCTCCACTGCTACGGTGCTGACGTTGCCCTACCGTGTAGCAAAAGATGACGCCGGCGAGCGAGTGCTCAAGGCTACGTTGCCGAAAGGTGCCAGTGGCGTGGAGCACCTACAGTTTTCTGTTACGCCGGGGGCTTGCTTTGATTCCATGCAGGGCGCTCCCTATCCGCTGACGGCAAGCCTGACACTGGATGGCCGTACGTTGGGCGGGTGTGGTGAGGCATTTCGCTATTGAGGTGGTGATAGAATCATTCGGTTTTATCACATGATTCGCACAATAATTGTCGCTTTTTGTACAAGTGGATTCACTTATGATGGCAGCACGACGAAGCGAGCTTTGAGGCATTCAGCATTGATGCTGGCTCACTGATTCAGTCGCTCGCTTGGCTACTCATCTGCTTAAAGGGAATCTGCTCATGTCTACTGCGCCGCTCAATGTCTTGTTGGTATCCGCTTCACTGTTCGATGACAACGGTAACTCTCGTGTACTGGCAGCCTCATTCGTCCGTGCGCTGGAGGCGTCCGGTCTTCAATATAAGCTGACACATCATGATCTGGTCGAACGTGATCTGCCGCATCTCGGAGCGGCAGAAATGCAGGCATGGATGACGCCAGCAGATGAGCGCACTGCAGCGCAGCGTGAGCTAGTCATGTTGTCAGATACCTTCCTCGCCGAGCTGCGAGCAGCCGATCTGCTGGTAATCGCCGCCCCGCTTTATAATCTGGGCATACCGAGTCAGATGAAGGCATGGTTCGATCGCGTGCTACGTGCCGGTGAAACCTTCAATTATACGGCGCAAGGTCCAGTCGGCCTGCTGGAAGGCAAGCAGGCATTGGTACTGGCAGCGCGTGGAGGGGTTTATGCCGGTAGCGAGCTGGACTCTCAGACACCGCACCTCAAGTCCATGCTGGGATTGATGGGCATCGCAGACCAGCATTATGTTTATGCAGAAGGACTCAACATGGGCGATGAATATAAAGCCAAGGCCATGACAGAGGCGCAGTCAGGCATCGCGAACTTCGTTGAAATGCTATAAAGATCATCGCTCAGTGAGACTCTGCACACGACAGCGCCGCCCTTGGGGGCGGCGCTGTCGTGTGCAGGTCAGTCACTCAACTGTTCGATATGTGCGCGGAACGTATGCTCAGCTCGTCTCATCAAGCACTTGCAGTGCTCCCTTGAGTCGGGCACGTAGCTCCTCAAGCGGTGGGGGAGTCCCACCCAGAGGCCATCCCGCCGTCAGTATCACGCCGTCAGCGGTATAGTCACCACCATCGATCGGTACTCCGTAGCCGCTTAACCAATGGCGTATATCGGCTTCGTGAGCAAAGCCGACCTTGAAACGACGTGGGGTACGTGGAGTGAAGGTCGTGGTCGGTAGCTGTTCAAGCCCTTCAAGTACGGAACGACTGTAGGCGCGTGCCAGTCCGCCAGTACCGAGCTTGATGCCACCAAAATAGCGGATGACCACGCACGCCACCTGGCCGACACCGCTGCCTTCAAGTACCTGATACATCGGCCGACCGGCAGTGCCGCCGGGCTCCCCATCATCGGAGAAGCCAATCGCATTCTGCTCATTTGGTGCACCGGCAATGAAAGCGGTGCAATGATGGCGTGCATTGGGGTGTGTGAGATGCGCTCTGGCCAGCAGTCGGGCCATGCCATCAGAGGTGGGCGCATGCGCGAGCCAGGCAATGAAGCGGCTCTTCTCGATTTCGATGCTGTGCTCGTGATGCGCCTCGGGCGCCAATGCAGGTATCAGATAGCTCATCGTGCCATCTTACCGCAGTCACGCCACCAATGAGGCGCAGGATCTCAATGCGTCACAGCATTGCCGCGCACGACTCCCATCACCATGCCGAGTACTTCGATGTCTGCATTCTTGAGATATATAGGTGCCATGCTGTCGTTGGCCGGTTGCAGGCGCACACCGGACTTCTCGATATAGAGCTTCTTCAGCGTCACTTCCTGCTGGTTGATCATGACCACGGCTGTTTCGCCATTCTCGGCACTTTCACTACGCTCGATGATGATGATGTCGCCATCATGGATGTTGCAGTTGATCATCGAGTGGCCACGTACACGCAAAGCATAAGTGTTGCGGCGCACCATGCGCGACGGTACGGAAATGGTGCCGCAGTCGGCGATGGCTTCAATGGGCACTCCGGCGGTGATGTTGCCCAGCAGCGGGATATCCATCAGATGGCAAGCTTCGATTTCTTTCCAGGCTGCATCATTGAGCGGCAGATTATGAAGGCGCTGAAGGTAGTGCGGAGTGTGAAGTCGTGACATGAGCTATCCCCTAATGCCATGCGGCCGGTGCAGTATGTGCGTTGGCCTGCGGTGCAGCGTGGAGGGTCGTCAGGCTAAGTTCATCTGTGGCCTGCTAGGCTCTGCGAACATGATGACAACGCGATAGAGCCGACCCGATCAGTCTGCTGCCTGCGGTGTGGCAGGCATGCGATGAAGGTACTGTATGGATACTGTTTTTGTATACAGTGTTTGCATCATAGCAATCTCTCACGACGAGGCAAGAGGGAAGAATGTCGGGATGGATATTTGAGCATCTTTGTGTCGTATGAATATGCATCAGCTTTATCTAATTTAATATACTGGCCATTGACGCTGCCTTGAGTTTGCACTGCCTTTGCCCGTGGTGGCATTTGGCTAGAAGGCTGCATGGGCCGGTGCTGGAAAGGTACATCGGTGGTCAGTGTCGGCCTCAGCTCGTAGAATGGCGACCAGTGATCGACACGGGTTGATCACTGTTGTCGTACTCCACGACGGTTCAGCATCGGGATTGTGAGATGTCCATTCAGCCTGCTACTGATGCCGCTTATTCTGCACCGCCTCTGTTGGCGGTAGAGGCGTTGAGCTGCGAGCGTGATGAGCGCTGGTTGTTCCGCGAACTCGATTTCATGCTGTCTGGCGGAGAAATTCTGCAGATAGAAGGCCCCAACGGCAGCGGCAAGACCACGCTACTCAAGATTCTGTCGGGTCAATTCAATGACCATGAGGGCGAGGTATATTGGCGAGGACAGCCAGTGTCGCGTGCGCGCGGTGATTTTCTGGCATCACTGCTTTATCTGGGGCATCAGCCCGGTATCAAGGGTGCCCTGACGGCGCTCGAGAATCTTGCCTGGTATCAGGCGCTCGGCGGGGTTGTAGACCGTGTAGCGGGTGTTGATTCTGTGAATGCACCGTGGGCAGCACTCGCGGCAGTTGGGCTTGCAGGCTTTGAAGATGTTCCGGCCCAGCAGCTGTCGGCGGGTCAGCAGCGACGTATCGCGCTGGCTCGGTTGCATCTCACGCCGCGGGCATTGTGGGTGCTTGATGAGCCATTCACTGCCATTGATATCGAAGGTGTGGCAGCGCTGGAGCAATTGCTGCTCGCGCATGCCGAGCGCGGCGGTAGCGTCGTGATGACGACTCACCATCGCTTTTCGGACCCATCGCGGTTACGGCGCATTCAGCTCGGTGGCAATGTCGATGGTCAGAGACCAGCGCTTGATGAGGAGTCCGCATGAGGCGCGAGCCACTGATACCACTGGCGGAGAGCAACGCTGCGAGCACGGGGTCACTAGGAGCAGCGATGGCCGCCACGCTCACGCGTGATCTGCGTCAGGCATTGCGACGACGGAGTGAGCTGATCAATCCACTGGCCTTCTTCGCGTTGGTGATCACGCTATTTCCGCTGGGAATCTCACCGGACAAGGCGCTATTGGCGACGCTGGCACCGGGGCTGGTCTGGGTCGCTGCGCTATTGGCAACATTACTGTCGCTGGATGGCCTGTTCAGACAGGACTTCGACGATGGCAGTCTTGAACAGCTTTTACTGACCCCGCAGCCGTTACCGCTACTGGTCTTGGCCAAGGTGGTGGGCCATTGGCTGTTGACCGGGTTGCCGCTGGCGTTGATGGCGCCGCTACTGGGTGTGATGCTGGGTTTGCCGAGCGCTGCCTTCGGCGTGCTGATGGCATCGTTGGCACTTGGCAGCATGAGCCTGTCATTGATCGGTGCGATCGGCGCCGCACTGACAGTCGGGTTGAGACGTGGTGGTGTGCTGCTGTCCTTGATCATCCTGCCGCTGTATATCCCGGTACTCATCTTCGGGGCGGGCGCAGTACAAAGCGCCGTGGCAGGGCTACCCAGCCTGCCACATCTGGCCATTCTGGGTGCCATGCTGGCACTGGCGCTGTTATTGGCACCGCTGGCTATCGCAGCGGGCCTGCGCTTGAGCGTCAATGGCTAACCTGATGCGATCACTCGATTTCACTGCGGCATGTGGCCCTGGGGCACCTGCCGGCATGAACCCTGACATGAGGTCTGCGTGAACGCCGAAACTGACTCTCACAACGCTGGCTCTCGTAAAGCGCCTGCGCGCCAAGAGCCTTCCCCCCGTGAGCGTACCGCTGAGGTACGTCCGCGCAAGGGGGGGCTGTGGCCGTGGCTACACCGTATGAGTGCGCCCGCGACCTTCTTCGCAGCGAGCTCACGCTGGCTGCCGTGGCTGTGGTCATTGGCGATCATCATGCTGCTCATCGGCAGTGTCTGGGGGCTGGCCTTTGCTCCGGCGGACTATCAGCAGGGCAACAGCTTCCGCATCATCTATGTACACGTGCCGGCGGCCATTCTCGCCCAGTCGTGCTTCATGTTGCTGGCGGCTTGCGCGGTGATCTTCCTGGTCTGGAAGATCAAGCTGGCGGATATGGTCGCCACTGCCGCCGCACCCATTGGAGCGCTGATGACGGCGCTGGCACTGTTCTCCGGTTCCGTGTGGGGCATTCCCACCTGGGGTACCTGGTGGATCTGGGATGCCCGCCTGACCTCGATGCTGATCCAGCTATTTCTTTACCTCGGGGTGATCGTGTTGCGCGGCGCCTTCGCCAGTCGTGATAGCGGCTCACGCGCCGCCTCTATTCTGGCCTTGGTCGGTATGGTCAATATCCCCATCATCAAGTATTCGGTGGACTGGTGGAGCACACTGCACCAGCCTGCCACCTTCACGTTGAGCGAAGCACCGCCGATGCCGGCCAGCATGTGGATACCCTTGTTGCTGATGGTGATGGGTTTCTATGCCTTCTTTACGGCGCTGGTGCTGATGCGTACGCGGGTGGAGGTGTTGCGGCGCGAAAGTGCCAAGCAGTGGGTGCGCCTGCTGCTGAATATCGTGCCTGAGCGCGCCTCATCAGTTCACGCTGCATCAGTCCAAGCCAAAGATGAGAGGCACTGAATGATGGCCTTTACGAGTGTCGCCGACTTTTTCGCGATGGGCGGCCATGCCGTTTATGTGTGGTCCGCCTGGGGACTGACGACCGCTGGGCTGATGGGGTTGGTAATCTCCACGCGCTTGTCTCGCCGCGCGGTAGAAGCCGATATTCGTCGTCGCGTGCGTCGTGAGCGCTCCCACAGCTGATGTCGTTTTAATCTCCGGCTGACGGTCAGTTGGTCTGGCGTTATCTGCTTCCTGTTGCTTGTCTGCCCCTTGCCCTGATTGAGTCTTGACCATGAACCCCAAACGCAAGCAGCGCCTGTATATCGTCACGGCCGTCGTGCTGCTGGCCTCCCTCGCGGTGGGCCTGACGCTCTATGCCCTGCGCGCCAATATCAATGCCTTCTACACACCGACCCAGATTGCGAGCGGCGAGGCGCCCGAGGGGCGTCAGATTCGTGCGGGCGGCATGGTGCGCGAGGGTAGCGTGAGCCGCGATAACGAGACGCTGGACGTCATCTTTACCGTCACCGATTTTGATCGCGATGTCACGGTGCATTATCAGGGCATCCTGCCGGACCTGTTCCGTGAAGGGCAGGGTGTGGTGGTGATGGGCACCTTTGACGGCGAGCATCTCGAGGCCAGCGAAGTGCTGGCCAAGCATGATGAGAAATACATGCCGCCGGAAGTATCGGCAGCGCTCAAGGCCTCTGGTCGCAGCGTGTCGGGCGACAAGGTCATTGAGAAGGACATGGGAAAAGGCATGGAGAAAGGAAGTAATAGCGACAGAGACAGCGCGCAGAGCGTTGAGCCAGCCAGTGACGTGACACCGCAGGAGACACCGTGATGGTGACGCAACTGTTGCCGGAAATCGGTCATTTTGCGCTGATTCTGGCCGCCTGTCTGGCCTGTGTGCAGGCGGTCGTACCGCTCGTTGGAGCGGCCACGCGTCGTCCGCTATGGATGAGTTATGCACAGCCGATGGCGTGGGGGCAGTTCCTGTTCGTCTTGTTGGCCTATGCCTGCCTGACGGCGGGATTCATGCTCGATGATTTCAGCGTCGCCTACATTGCCAATAACTCGAACAGCCAGTTGCCGTGGTACTTCAAGTTCAGTGCGGTGTGGGGCAGCCATGAGGGGTCAGTGCTGCTATGGAGTCTGATTCTGGCTGGTTGGGGATTTGCCGTCTCACTGGGCGCGCGTCATCTTCCGCGTGACATGCTGGCCCGCGTGCTGGGCATCATGGGGCTGATCTCGACAGGTTTCCTGGCGTTCATACTGCTGACCTCCAACCCATTCGCGCGCCTGCTGCCAGACATGCCTACCGATGGCGCGGACCTCAATCCGCTGCTGCAAGACATAGGCCTGATCATCCATCCGCCGATGCTCTACATGGGCTACGTCGGTTTCTCGGTGGCGTTTTCCTTCGCGATGGCCGCCTTGTTGGGCGGGCGTCTCGATGCCGCCTGGGCGCGCTGGGCACGACCGTGGACCAATATTGCCTGGGCGTTTCTCACCGTCGGCATCGCGCTGGGCAGCTGGTGGGCCTACTACGAGCTTGGCTGGGGTGGATGGTGGTTCTGGGATCCGGTCGAGAACGCCTCCTTGATGCCGTGGCTGGCCGGTACCGCACTGATCCACTCGCTGGCGGTCACGGAAAAACGTGGCGCCTTCAAGAGCTGGACGGTGCTGCTGTCGATCTTCGCTTTCTCGCTGTCGCTGCTGGGTACCTTCCTGGTGCGTTCCGGCGTGTTGACGTCAGTGCATGCCTTCGCCAGTGACCCGGACCGCGGGCTGTTCATCCTTGTGTTGCTCGGTATCACCGTCGGCGGCTCGTTGCTGCTGTTTGCGCTGCGTGCGCCACGTGTACGCTCGACACTCGGCTTTCATTGGCTGTCGCGGGATGCCTTCCTGCTGGTCAATAACCTGATTTTGCTGGTGATGATGGTCACCGTGCTGTTGGGTACCCTCTATCCGCTGGTGCTGGATTCGCTGAATCTGGGCAAGATCTCGGTGGGCCCGCCGTACTTCAATGCGCTGTTCGTCCCGCTGACCACGCTGCTGTGTGCCTTCATGGGGCTGGGACCTTCTTCGCGCTGGAAGCAGATGCAGGGCCGCGAAATCTTCCGTCGTCTGGCACTGTCTGGTGTTGCCGCGCTTGTCATCGGTGGGCTCCTGCCGTTCACGCTGGATATCGCATGGAGTGCCTCGGTGGCGCTGGGTCTGGTGATTGCACTGTGGGTCGTGTTGCCACTGTTGCGAGACCTGTGGGACAAGAGCGCCTCGAAGGCCGGCCGTCTGGCGGGCCTCAAGCGGCTGACACCCAGCTACTGGGGCATGCAGCTGGCGCACTTGGGAATCGCGGTCACTATCGTCGGCGTGACGTTGGTCTCCAATACCGAGGTCGCTGAAAACGTGCGCATGACACAAGGCAAGGTGGTCACGGTAGGCGGCTATGAATTCAACATGACGCAGCTTGGCGAATATCGTGGTCCCAATTACCTGGCTAATCGCGCCACGGTCGAGGTCAGCCGTGAGGGTAAGCCCGTCACCGTGTTGCATCCGGAGAAGCGTCTGTTTCTGGCCAGCGGCATGCCGATGACTGAAACCGCGCTGGATGCCGGCTTCACGCGCGACCTCTACGTCGCCATGGGCGAAAAGCTTGATGATGGCAGTTGGGCCGTGCGGATTCAGGTCAAACCCTTCGTGCGCTGGTTGTGGCTGGGGGCGTTGCTGATGGGGGCGGGCGGTGTGATTGCGGTGCTGGATCGTCGCTACCGTCGTCGAGTCGACCCGCGCCCGACATCACTCACGACCGAGCGGGAGGTGTCCGTATGAGCATGCCTCGTCTAGTGCTTTTCGTGCCGCTGCTGATCGTGGTGGGATTGGGTGCCTTTCTTTATCAGCGCCTCGATGATGACCCCTATGCGCGTGATTCCGCGCTGCTGTCGCGTGACTTCCCCACCTTTACACTGAGCACGCTGGAGGACCCTGACGCGCGTGTCAGCGAGTCGCTGCTCAAGGGGCAGGTCAGTCTGGTCAATGTGTGGGGCGAATGGTGCCCGACCTGCAAGCACGAGATGCCACAGCTGCTGGATCTCGCGGATCGTGGCGTACGCATGATCGGCGTGGATTACAAGGACACGCGCGACAAGGGCCGTACCTTCCTTGAGGAATTCGGCGACCCCTTTGAGATCAATATATTCGATCCCGAGGGCACGCTGGGCTTTGATCTGGGCGTCTACGGCGCACCCGAGACCTTTCTTGTCGATGCTCAGGGCGTGATCCGCTATCACCACACCGGCTATATCCGCCCTGAAGATGTGCGCGAGATCATCTTGCCGACACTGGAGCGCATCACAGCTCCGGCGGCGGGCGGTAGTGATGGTGGCAGTAATGGTAGTAATGGGAGTAGTGGTAGCGATGGCGAGGAGAAGACGACATGAGTCGACTCAAGCATTCACTCGCCAGTGTCGCTGTTCCGCTGGTTCAGGCGTTGGTCGTGTTGCTGTTCCTGTCATGGCTGGCGGCTGGCAAGGCGCAGGCCGCCATCGAGATGCATCAGTTCAACAACCCGGTGCTGCAGACGCGCTATGACAGCCTGACGGCCGCGCTGCGTTGCCCCAAATGTCAGAACCAAGCGATTGGCGACTCGGATTCACCCATTGCTGGCGACATGCGTCAGAACGTAGCGGACTTGCTCAATGACGGGCGCAGCGACAGCGAGATCCAGAATTTCATGGTCGATCGTTTCGGCGAGTATGTGCTGTATAACCCGCGCCTCGATGGCCGCACCTGGTTGTTGTGGGGTGGGCCGGCCGTGTTGATTCTGCTCGGGCTTGGCGGTGTGGCACTGATCGTACGTGCCAGACGCCGTGCAAGTGTGCGTGCGCTTGACCCTGACGAACAGGCCAGAGTCTCTGCGCTGCTGAAGGCTCATGGTCGCCCTCGAAATGGAAAGGAATCTTCATGACGCTGCTATGGCTGGCGATTGGCCTTTTATTGATCCCTGCCGCCTGGTTGCTGCTGTTGCCGCTCCGGCGTGCTCGCGGTACGCATGCGGCTCAGCAGGCCTTTGAGAGTAATGACGGCCTTGAGGTCGAGAACGTGCGCGTCTATCAGAGCCGTCTTGCGTCGTTGGAGCGCGGTCACGCACGCGGAGATATGGACGATGCGGCGTTGGCAGAAGGGAGGGTCGAACTGGAGCGTAGCCTGCTGGAAGACGCCGAGGCAGCCCGCCGTGCGCCACTAAAGGCTGCTGTCAGTGGACGCTTGCTGGTACCGCTGCTGGTCGTGAGTATGGCGGTAGGCTCGCTGTACTGGTATCAACTCGAGGGCGCGAGTGGTGATCTCGCATTGACGGCCGCCATCGAGGCGACGCCGATACATGATGCCGCCAGTTTCAAGGCACGTATCGCCCGTTTGCGCGCTGAGGCCGACGCGCAGCCGGATAACGCCAAGGTATGGATGGCGCTGTTTCCGCTATATCGTGATGCGGGTCAGCTCAACGAGGCCATGCAGGCACTGGATGTGCTGATACGTCTTGAAGGGCGAGTGCCAGCATTGCTGGCGCAGATGGCGCAGCTCAAGTTCTTTGCCGCTCAGCGCACGCTGACGAATGAGGTACAGGCGCTGGTCGATGAGGTATTGGCCGTAGACCCGCGCCAGCCAACAGTGTTGGGGCTGCTCGGTATCGATGCATTCGATCATTCCCGCTATGAGCAGGCCATTGATTACTGGCGCAAGGCGATTGCAGGCATGGAGAACCCCGGTGCAGCCAAGGCGCTGCGCGAGGGGATCAGCGCGGCACGTGCCCGCATGGCACAGGCCGGTGAGGTAGATGCTTCGGTCGCCTTGAGTGAATCAGCACTAGGCGATGCCAATGACAGTGATACTGTCGATGACAGCGCCAAGGCAGTCGCCGAGACAGCTCAGCTGACTTTGAGCATTACGGTTGCTCCTGCGCTCAAGGCCCAATTGGCTGCACGCCCTGAGGCGACGCTGTTCATCGTCGCGCGTGATAGCGCGGGTAAGCTACCCCCGCTGGCGGTCGTGCGGACCACGGCGGATCAGCTGCCACTGACGGTTACGCTATCGGATGACAACGCGATGGCTCCGATGGCGCGTTTATCAATGGCTGATGAGGTGAATCTCGTCGCCCGTATCTCGGCCTCTGGCGCACCAGCCGCTCAGGCGGGTGACCTTGAGGGGCGGCTGTCCGACGTGACGGTCACGCGTGGTGATACGGCTGCCGAAACGCCATTGGCTCTGCATATCGATCATGTGGTGGGTGCCGCGGCCACCACTCCGTAGGGGATAGGCCGGGCCGCGTGCAATGCACTGCCTTGTTGCAGTCTATTGCTAGTGTCTGGAATCACGACTCGGCCTGCAGTGTGGATGACACGCTGCAGGCCGTCGTGGTTGGGGCCACCGGCGCTTTTGGGTAGACTGCGCGCTGGTTTTTCAAAATTATCTTCGTCAGACCCTTTTTCACGTTTTAGACCTCAAGGACGCGCCAGGCGCAATGCGGCTCAAATCGATCAAGCTGGTCGGCTTCAAATCTTTTGTCGATCCAGTCACCGTGCCTTTTGATAGCAACATGACGGCGATACTCGGCCCCAACGGCTGCGGTAAATCGAACGTCATCGATGCTGTGCGCTGGGTCATGGGTGAGTCCAGCGCCAAGAACCTGCGTGGTGAGTCGATGACAGATGTCATCTTCAATGGCTCCACCGGCCGTAAGCCGGTCGGTCAGGCCTCCGTCGAACTGACCTTCGACAATGCTGACGGTAGTCTCGGGGGTGCCTGGTCCGAGTATGCCGAGATTTCCGTCAAGCGTCTGGTGACACGCGAATCCCAGTCCGGCTACTTCCTCAATGGCCAGAAGTGTCGCCGCCGCGATATCGCCGATGTTTTCCTCGGCACCGGCCTTGGGCCACGTTCCTATTCCATTATCGGGCAGGGGATGATCTCGCAGTTGATCGAGGCACGTCCCGATGATCTGCGCGGCACCCTCGAAGAAGCGGCCGGCATCTCCAAGTACAAGGAGCGCCGCCGCGAGACCGAAAGCCGCATGAAGCGCACCCAGGAGAACATGGAGCGCCTTGATGATCTGCGTGAGGAACTCGACAAACAGCTCGAGCGCCTCAAGCGTCAGGCCGAAGCGGCGCGGCGCTATCAGACGCTCAAACAGGACGAATATCGCCTCAAGGGTGAACTGGCTGTGCTGCGCCGTCGTGGATTGCGGGCACAGCAGCGCGATCAGCAATCTCGTGTCACCGAACTGGAAACTGGCGTCGAGCGCGAGATTCTCGGCCAACGTCAGTGCGAAAGTCAGTTGGAAGAACAGCGCTACCAGCACGATGAACTCGCGGGTGAGTTGGAAGTTCATCAGGCGGCCTTTTACGAGACGGGGGCCAAGATCGCGCGTCTCGAGCAAAGCCTGGAGCACGCTCGTACGCGTGAGCAGCAGCTGGCGGCAGACCTTGAAGTCGCACGTCGCGAACTCAGCGATGTGCAGCGTATCGAGGGCGAGGATGGCGAGCGTCTGGAGATGATCGACGCACGTCTTGAGGACATTGCACCCGAGCTTGAGATGGCGCGCGAGACGCTCGAAGGGCTTGAGCTGTCACTGGAAGAAGCCGAAGAGCGGCGTCAGGACAGTCAAAGTGAGTGGGAGCGTTTCAGCCAGGCAGATAACGAGGCGCAACGTGGTGCTGAGCGTGCCCAGAGCGAGATTCAGCGTCTGGAAAGCGCAATTGGTGAAGCGGAGCGTCAGCGCGAGCGTCGCCGTCAACAGCTCGGCGAGTTGACAGATGTGGCAGAACTGCGTGAGGCCCGCGAGGAGCTCCGTGAGCAACTCGATGAGGTGATGCTCCAGGGAGAATCTCTCGAGTCACGCCGCGAGCAGGCCAGTGAAACGCGCGAACAGGCGCAAGCCAATCGGCTGGCACTGGACGCCGAACGTGACCAGTTGCGCCAACGGCGTAATGTGCTGCAAGGCGAGAAGGCCTCGCTTGAAGCGCTGATAGAGGCCGCGTTGCGTGATGACGATGACTCACTGGCCGCGCATCTGGAAGCACATGGTCTGTCACAGGCACCTACGCTGGCCGAAGGGCTGGAGGTCGATACTGGCTGGGAGTCTGCCAGTGCCTGGGTGCTGGGGCCTTTCCTGCGTGCTCGCATGGCGAGTGCTGATCAGTCGCCGCTGGCAGGGTCGCTGTCAGAATTGCTGGCGGCGCTGCCCGGTGGCGAACTGTCGATGGTCGAGACGGCCAGTGCTGAGGCTGCACCGACGGGCACACTGGCTGCGCGTATCAGTGGTGCTGCGGCACTGAATGGCTGGCTGGCCACTATCCAGTGCGTCGAGACGCAGGCAGCCGCCTGGCAGCAACGTGACTCACTGGCGTCTCATGAGAGTGTGTTGACGCCTGATGGCCTGTGGTTAGGCCGTGGCTGGAGCCGCCGTCAGGTTGCCGGTGAACGTGCTGACAGCGTGATTGCTCAGCGTTCGCGTCTTGAGCAGGTCACGCTGGAGCTAGAGGCACTGGATGCCCGTCTTGAGGACATTGAGGCACGGCTGGCAGAAGCCTCCGAGCAGATTGCTGTCGCCGAGGCTGCGCTCGAAAATCTGCGTGTCGAGGAGCGTGAGCTGGGTGAACGCCAGCGTGAGCTGAGCCTCAAGGAAGCGGGGCTCGCCAGTCGCCTTGAGCATGTTGATGGTCGTGCGCGTGAGCTCGATGAAGAGCTCGCACAGCTGGCAGAGACACGTGAGGGCCACGCGCTGGCGCTCGAAGAAGCCCGCGAGCGCTGGCAGCAGACGCTGGAGTCGGTCGAGAACAATGCACAGGCACGTGAGACGCTGGAGCAGTCGCGACGCGATCACCAAAGTGCACTGGCTGGATTACGTGCACAGCAGGCACCGGCGCGTGAACAGGTCAGCCGTCTCGACATGGAGCGCCAGCGCCTGGTGACTGAGCGCGATGGCATGCAGGGTCAGCGTGCGCGTGCGAGCGAACAGCGCGAAAAGCTGGCAGAGCGAATCGAATTGCTTGAAGCCAGCCGTGAAGAAACGACGTTGCCGCAGGAAGAAGAGCGTGAGCAGCTCGAAATGTTGCTCGAAACTCGGCTTTATCAAGAAACCAAGCTAAACGCCTGTCGTGATAAGACTCATGAATTAGTCGAACAGATGCGTCAGGCAGAGCAGTCGCGCCAGACCCATGAACGTAATCTGGAAGGCATCCGTCAGCGGCTCGAAGAAGGGCGCATGCAGGTGCAGGCATTGACACTTAAGGCCGATGCGCAGGATGAACAGCTGGTGGAGCTGGGCTATGACGAGACCGCAACGAGCCTTCTCGAAGACGGTCTTGACCCCAATGCCACCGAGTCTGCCTGGAGCCATAACCTCGAGCAGGTTGGTGAGCGCATCAAGCGGCTTGGCGCTATCAACCTGGCGGCCATCGAGGAATACGACCAGCAGGCTGAGCGCCGTAACTACCTTGAGGCTCAGCATGCCGAGCTGACCGAAGCGTTGGAAACGCTCGAGCGTGCCATCCGTAAGATTGATCAGGAAACACGGGTGCGATTCAAGGATACCTTCGACAAGGTCAATGCCGGAATCCAGACGCTTTTCCCGAAGATCTTCGGTGGTGGGGCCGCGTGGTTGACGCTGACAGGCGATGATTTGCTGGAGACGGGAGTCGCGATCATGGCGCGTCCTCCCGGCAAGAAAAACTCCACCATCCATCTTCTGTCAGGAGGCGAGAAAGCACTGACAGCACTTGCATTGGTGTTCGCTATCTTCCAGCTCAATCCGGCGCCATTCTGTATGCTTGATGAAGTTGATGCGCCGCTGGATGATGCGAACGTTGGCCGTTATGCCAGACTGGTGAAAGAGATGTCAGAAAGCGTACAGTTCATCTATATCACGCATAACAAGATAGCGATGGAAGCGGCAGATCGGCTTATGGGCGTTACCATGCAGGAACCAGGTGTCTCGCGACTGGTCTCTGTAGGGATAGAAGAAGCTGCGGTACTCGCCGAAGCCTGAGATAAAAGCCGTGCAAGAGGGCAAGGTCATCCTCACGCACGGCAGCCAGTAGCCGGACTTGCGGCCTAGTTGGCAAAATCTTGTTGCACGGAGTGATCGAAAGCACTACGACTTTGCGTCATAGTGTCAGTCAGGGATAATTGAAGGGCGATTGCGTAGGTCACCACCACAGGATTGACATTCGAATAATGTCCCCTTTTTCTGCAATCGCGCTATGCTGTTTACGTGCATGGTGCCCAAGCAAACAGGCTAATGACCCATGGAATTGAGAGAGTGGCTCATCTTGTTGGGGTTGGTGCTGGTCGCAATCATCGTCGTTGACGGTGTGCGTCGGCTCCAGCGTCAACGTCGAGTACCCCGTCTAGATAGAGTGGGTACGATGGATTCTACCGATGCTGCAGATGCGGCTGCGGGAGAAGAAGACGTAGTAGTGGATAAACGCGACAACTGGGAGCTGCCGAACGGCGGTTACCGGGTGATCGGTGATACTGAGCAGCATGACGAGGCAGAGGAAGACGATTCTGTGCTCGATAATGCTCACGGTATCAAGGCATCGCGGGTGACTCAGCCGAGTCGTCCCGCGGAGCGTATGGAGCGACGTGAATCACCGGAGCGCAAGGGCCTTGGCCAACGTGCTGCGGCGTTCGGTGCGCGCGCCAGTCAGTCGATGCGTGACGTGACCGCCAGCTTGAGTGCGCGCCGTGAAGATGAAGAAGATACCGTTCACCGTGAACCAGCGCTGCATGATGAACAAGGCGATCCCGCCGATCATGATGCCGTCTCGCATGAATCTGAAGACGATGTGAGCATCTCTGCTTCGCGGGCCGATAATATCGAGCCGATGGCAGAGATTCCGGAGACAGAAGGCTCGAGCGCGTCGGCATCGGACATGCCTGATGCCAGCACGACCTCTTCTCGTAAAGAGCCGATACTTGAAACGGAGTCTTCTTCTAGCGCCACTGCGCAAGAAGAAGAGAGTGAATCTGTCGATGAGCGTCATCCGCTGGTGATTCGTGCCGAGCGCAACAAGGTCGATGATGGGCTAGCCCGCGACATGCTGGCGGATGCCAGTGAAGTCATTATCATTTCCGTGATGGCGCGTGGTGATTCAGGTTTCAGCGGCGAGGATGTGCTGGGTGTCTCACTGGCCTGTGGTCTGCGTCATTCCAACATGGGGCTGTTCTTGCGCCATGAAGAGGAAAGTGAAGACAGCCCGCTGCAGTTTGCGATGGCCAATGTAGTCAAGCCGGGTATCTTCGATCCTGAAGAGATGGTCGATAGTCAGCTGGATGGTGTGACCTTCCTGATGCCGCTGCCAGGTGCAGACGATACGTCTGCTGCGTTCGAGACAATGGTCGAGATCGCCATGTTGCTGGTACGTCGCCTGGGCGGTGAGCTGAAAGACGAGAACCATAGCGTGATGACCGCGCAGACCATCGAGTTCAAGCGCCAGCAGGTACACGAATTCGAACGCCGCAATCGTCTGCACCGCTATCAAGCCAATTGAGACAGGCCAATTGAGTGTCTGAGTCAGCAAGTCTGTCATGACGCCAACGGCGACCTTCGGGTCGCCGTTGGCGTTTCTGCCATGTGCAGCGTTTGGGTACAATGGCAGCATCATGGCGATCCACTCGGTATCGAGTTGGTGTATCGTCACCCGCTTTTCAGGTCGTCCAGTGTCTGCAGACTTGCTGCACTGGCAAGGCCACTGTTTCGAGTGAATGTCATGTCAGCTCAGGATGATCTGTTTTCCGCCTCTTTCGTCGATGGGGCGATGCCTGATGAGTCGGCCGCTGCGCAGGGTATTCCCGATGATGTGCTGCTCGAGGTCGAGCGTCTGCATGGCGAGCTGCTCGAGGCTAACCATCGGTACTACGTGCAGGACGATGCGACACTGACTGATGCTGACTACGACACGCGTCTGCGTCGTCTGGAGCAGCTTGAAGCCGAGTATCCGCAGTTGGTAACGCCACAGTCGCCTACGCAACGGGTCGGCGCGGCACCGGCGACCGGCTTCGAGGAAGTGCAGCACGCCGTGCCGATGCTGTCGCTCAACAATGCTTTTGATGGTGATGAACTACGTGCCTTCGTGCAGCGGGCCGCCAAGACGCTGGAGCTGCGTGATGGCAGCCAGCTAAGCTTTTGTTGCGAACCCAAGCTCGATGGCCTGGCGGTATCGCTGATCTATGAAGATGGCGTGTTCGTGCAGGGTGTCACGCGCGGCGATGGCCGCACAGGTGAAGGCATTACTACCAATCTGCGCACGATTCGCTCTATCCCGCTCAAGCTGCGCGGAGAGAACCTGCCTGCGCTGCTTGAGGTGCGCGGTGAGGTCTATATGAGCCATGCCGGCTTCGAGGCGCTCAATACGCGTGGCCGTGATGAGGAGGGCAAGGTATTTGCCAATCCGCGCAATGCCGCAGCGGGTAGCCTGCGTCAGCTGGATTCGAAAATTGCCGCATCGCGCCCATTGGAGTTCTGCGCCTATCAGGTCGCACGTCTTGATGAATCATTGCTGGCAAGTGAGGCAGGCCAGAATCACTCCGGCCTGATGGCGCTGCTCAACGACTATGGCTTTCGTACCAGCCCACAACTTGAAGTGGTGAGTGGTGCCGAAGGTATCATCGATTACACACGGCGCCTCGGTGAGCAGCGTGACCGTCTTGATCACGACATCGATGGCGCAGTCATCAAATTGGATGCCCTGCGTCTACAGCGTGAATTGGGCTTCGTGGCGCGCGCACCGCGCTGGGCCATCGCCTACAAGTACCCGGCGCAGGAGCAGGAAACCACGCTGGAAGGCGTCGACTTCCAAGTGGGCCGTACGGGTGCGCTGACGCCGGTGGCGCGTCTGGACCCGGTGCAGGTGGCCGGTGTAGTGGTGTCCAATGCGACGTTGCACAACATGGATGAGGTCGAGCGCCTCGGCGTACAGATTGGTGATCGGGTCATCATCCGCCGCGCCGGTGATGTCATCCCTCAGGTCGTGCGTATCGCCCATGAAGGCGAGACCCGTCAGGCCATCATGCTACCGGACGGATGCCCGGTATGTGGCTCCGAGATCGAACGACTTGAAGGTGAAGTCGTGGCGCGCTGCGCCGGTGGCTTGATCTGTGCCGCCCAGCGCAAGGAAGCGCTCAAGCACTTCTCCAGCCGCAAGGCGCTGGATGTCGATGGCCTTGGTGAAAAACTGATCGAACAGCTGATCGAGCGTGAGCTGGTCAAGACACTCGCGGATCTATTCACACTGGATGCTGCGACGCTGGCCGAACTGCCGCGCATGGGCGAGAAGTCAGCCACCAATCTGGTCGCATCGCTCGACAAGAGCCGTCACACCACGTTGGCACGCTTTGTCTATGCACTGGGTATCCGTGAAGTGGGTGAGGCTACGGCCGCAAGCCTCGCCGCGCATTTCGGTACGCTTGAAGCGTTACGTGCCGCGGATCAGGTAGCGCTGGAAACAGTGGATGATGTGGGGCCCATCGTGGCGGCGCATATCCATACCTTCTTCGCACAGCCGCATAACAATGAGACTCTTGAGGCCTTGTTGGCCTGTGGACTGACGTGGGAAGAAGTCGAGATTGGCGAGCGCCCGCAACCGCTGGCCGGCCAGACCTGGGTGCTGACGGGTAGTCTGGAGAGCATGACGCGTGATGAGGGCAAGACGCGCCTGCAGGCATTGGGAGCCAAGGTGGCCGGCAGCGTCTCGAAGAAGACCGCTGGCGTCGTCGCTGGTACCGCCGCAGGCAGCAAGCTGGAGAAAGCCATGCAACTGGGTCTCACCGTATTGGATGAAGACACCTTCGTCGCGCGGCTCGCTGATTGGGAGTCGGGTGACATGAATGAATCAGAAGGAACGGACGCATGAGTACGGATACGCTGCATGAGCCGCTACAGGAACTCCCTGTCTCTTCCCACAGCGCCACCCATGATCAGGAGGTGCCCATGAGTCAGATGCCACTCGACCAGATGGACCCGCGCGAGCGCTTCATCGAGGTACCGTCACGCATGCTGCCCGCCGAGACACGCCGTGCCTTGCTGGAGACCTTTGTCACCCGTCAGGGCTACGACACCACTGATGTGGGGGAAGGCATGGCGGGTTGGGTCGCGGAGCTGGAAGGTCAGCTATCACGCGGCAAGTTGCTGATCGTCCACGACATCGGTACTGAATCCACCGAAGTGATGACGCTGGAGCAATGGCAGTCTTTCGGTCGCCAGTTGGCAGATGATGAGGAAGAAGGTGACTGAGTAGAGTCCGTAGCCTGATTCACGCTTGAACAATAGCTGAGTCATCTCTGAGCCATGTCTTAAAACCGACAACGGCCCTGGCGTGAGCCAGGGCCGTTGTCGTGAGTGGTGTTACCGTGAAGCAGATAAGCGTAGAAAAGTGCTACGCGAACCACATCGGCACGACCAGACTCGAGATCAGCAGAATCAGCGCGCCGCCCAGGCGAGAAGAAATCTGGGCAAAAGGCATCAGCTGCATGCGATTGGCAGCTGACAGGACGGCGACGTCGCCGGTACCGCCCATGTTGGCCATGCACAGCCCAGCAGTGATGGCTGATTCGATGGGGTAGAAGCCGACCAGCTTGCCGACGATACCGGCGCCGAAGGCTGCGCCTGCGACAACCCCGAACACGATCACTACGTAGGTGATGGTAATGGCATCGATCACCTGACCGAGGTCGGTGTAGGCCACGCCAATGCCGAACAGCAACGCGAAGGTCCAGTTACCGGCCACGAAGCGGAACCACTGGGCGGCGGCCTGATTGATGCTTTCCGGCACCAGGTTGGCGCACTTGAGCACTGCCACAGCGATGATCATCAGCGCATACGGGTGCAGCGGGATGACCTTGCCGATGATCTGGCTGGCGACGAAGAAGCTCATGGCGATCACCATGCCGATGCCCAGCTGGGACAGATCAGGCGCGCTCTTCTCTTCACGTACCTCGACGCCCGGCATCATCTGGCCACCGCCGGTGAGGGATGGGAAGCGCTTGCCAAGGCCGTTGAGCAGGCCAGCAATGATGATGGCGAAGACATTACCCAGTGCCAGTGCCGGCACCAGAATCGAGATGTAGTAGCTGGCGGGTTGTCCCAATAGCTGCTCGTAGATCTGGCTCATCGGCACGGCACCAGCACCCATGCCGCCCCCCATGATGGGCAGTGCGATGATCATCACCGCGTCCTTGGGCGAGAAGCCCATGATCCAGCCGACCAACATCGCAAACAGCGCCGCGAACAGCACGGAGCACAGCAGCGGCAGAGCGAAGCGCGCCCCGACCTTGACCAGCACGCGGGAGTCCATGCCGAGGATGCTGCCGGTAATCAGTGCCGCGATGTAGAAGTTGAGGAAGCCGCCGGCTTTCATGAACTCGCTGACATTGGCTGAGACGTCCTGCGGTAGCCAGCCCATATAGATCAAGGTTGCGGCACCGAAGATGGCGAGGATGGCACCGCCGCCCAGATAGCTGCTGATGATCGGCAGGCGGTCGCCGAGAAAGCCGAGCAACTCACCGAGAATCATCATGACCAGCAGCGCACCGATCATGCCAGTGGGCAGGGTATCCGAGGCGATGGCACCGATCAGCACCAGTAGCGGTAAGGCAAACATCGGCAGGGACATGCCGAAGATCTGCATCCCGGGACGAGAGGCCTCAACGGTAGGCGAGGCTGAGGCGGCCTGAGTGGCGTTTGTCATGCGTGCTCCTCATCCTGCGTGGACATGCCGCAGGACGTATTGTTATGCCGTGATGCGCAGGCGTGGCATCACGATCAGGAAGGACATTCGTCTCTCGTGTCACAGTGCACGTGAGACGGAGACTCGTCACAGGCGAGCTTACGGCGTACGCCCCGAGGGCCAAGTTTTGCGAACTAAAAAAAGCCTTTTGAAACTTATGAAAGTGCGCGGCGATGACGGTTCACGGCGTGGTGAAATTGACCATGCCACCAAGGGTGCAAATGAGCTGCTTGATGTGTTGCGTCATCCTCAACCGAGCCTGAGCACGCTCACTTCATTGCTGGCGGCTAGCATGGTGATCGTGAGCCTGGTCGTGGCGGCCTGGTTGTTCAGCGCTCAACTGGAGCGCACACAGCACGACATTCAGGGCCAGCGTATTGCTGCGCTGACCCAGCATATTGCACGCTTGCCTGAGGTGCGGGCAGCGCTGATGGCATCGGACTCCAGCACCGCTCGGCCGTCCGCGGCCAGCCCGCTCGCGAATCACATCGAGCGTTTACGGCGTGAAAATGGTGTCGATTTCATCGTGGTGATGCGTCCTGACGGACTCCGGCTGTCGCATCCCGACCCTGCGCGGATCGGCCAGTCGTTTCAAGGCGGCGATGAGCGACAGGCGCTGGCGGGCGCGACCTATCTCTCTGAGTCGCGTGGCAGTCTTGGTGAAAGCTTGAGGAGCTTTGCCCCTGTCACACTCCCCTCGATCGCTGACGGGAAACCTGCGGTTATCGGTGCGGTAGCCATCGGTATCACGCTGGAATCACTGGGGCGTCGTCTCGCCAGTGAAAAGCGCCAGTTATTGCTGGGACTGGGGGTGTTGATGCTCTTTGGTACGCTGGGCGCCCTGGGGTTGGCCCGCTACCTGCGTCGACAGCTCAAGGGACTGGAGCCAGTAGCCATCGCGCGATTGGTCGAGGAGCATCAGGCAGTGCTGGCCAGCCTGGAGGAAGGCATCATTGTCGTGGACCCCACAGGGCGTATCACGTTGATCAATGCTGCTGCACACGGATTGTTGGTCCCTCCGTTGGCGCTCGGTGAGATGCTTGATGATGGGCTGCCGGGCACCGGCATGACCGAGCAACTGGCGGGGCAGTCAGTAGCAGTACCGGATGCCGCGCGGCGCGTCAGCCATGGTGGCCAGCGCTTGCTGGTGCGCTGTCAGCTGGTGCGTGATGGCGAGCAGTTGATGGGGGGCGTTCTGGTACTGCGTGAGCATGACCGCATGCAGCGTCTCGCCGAGGAGCTGACCGGTGTACGTCGCCAAGCCGAAGCGCTACGTGCCTCGCGCCATGAATTCCGCAATCGTCTGCATGTGCTGTCAGGCCTGACCTATATGGGCGACCTGGTCGGCCTGCGTGAGTATTTGGCGGTGTTGGTTGAGCACGAATTGCCTGCCGACACCCCCGCTGCCGAGCAGATTGCTGATCCACTACTGGCGGGGTTGCTGATTGGCAAGCACAGCGAAGCCCGTGAACGCAGCATCATCTTGACGGTCGAGCTTGAGAGCGCACTTGAGACTGAGGGTGAGCGTACGCATGAGACAAACGCGACTCCCCATCTTCCGGTGCTGGAATCTAGCCTGAGTCATGATCTGGTCAGCGTGATCGGCAACCTGCTCGATAACGCCTTTGAGGCGCTGGAGAGCGAACGAGGGGGCGCATGCAAGGACACGCAAGAGGCACCCCCGCGTGTCACGCTCAGTCTGATGCTGGAATCCTCGACGGCACCCGCGGAGGTGCAGTTGTTGATCAGCGTGGCTGACAATGGCCCCGGCATGCCGCCCGCTCTATTGGAGAGAGCACGCGAGGCCGGTGTCAGCAGTCGCGGCGAAGGCCGCGGATTGGGGCTGGCGCTGGTGCATGACATCGTGACGACACGCGGCGGAGAGTGGCATTTATACTCACTGCCCGGCGGCGGTACCCTTGTCGAGCTGGCGTTGCCCTGTCCTCAACCATCCTGTCCGCTGCTGTCTGAGTCGCAGCGATTTTCTGACCAGCCTGACCTCGGAGCCTGAGCGTATGCGTGTGTTGATCGTCGAAGATGACCCTATGGTCATGCGTCTCAACGTCGAATATCTCAATCGTGTCGCAGGCATGCGTCTGGTCGCCCAATGCGAGGACGTTGCGTCGGCACTCGATGTGCTGGCCGCGGAAGAGGTGGATCTGGTGTTACTGGATATCTATCTGCGCAGTCGCAATGGGCTTGAGGTATTGCGCTGGCTCAGGCGTCATGCGGCACCGGAGATACAGGTAATCTTGATCACGGCAGCCGGCGAGGCAGAGACCGTACGCAGCGCCCATGCCCTTGGCGTGTGTGACTATCTGATCAAACCGTTCAGTTTTGCGCGTTTTCAGCAGGCACTGGCACTGGCCAGTCATGGGCGACAGCAGTTGGCCAGTCTGGACGGCGAGGTCAACCAACATCAGCTGGACCGCTTGTTTAGCCCTCACGCGGAAGGTGCAGCGCCGTCAGTCGATGATGGACGATTGCCCAAGGGAGTGACGGCGGTGTCTCTGGCACTGGTCGCGGGCGCCATTCAGGCCTTGCCGCGTGATGAGGGCAGCTTCACCAGCGAGGCGCTGCTGGCCACTACCGGTATGTCGCGGGTCACCATTCGCAAGTATCTGCGCCATCTGGCGACCCGAAGTCTGCTCAGTGAAGCCTTTCACTATGGGCAGGTGGGCCGCCCATCCTTCACCTACCAGGTCGTTGATCGTCCGGCGTTGGCTCGCTTGTGTCGCGAGTGCTGAGCAGTACTGCGCAATGCATCATGCGTACTGCCACCTGTTCAGCGACGCTGAATGATATCGCGGATCAGGCGACGGCCCGGATGCAGATGCTCGACCAGTTCACGCTCCAACGGCAGTGGCTCACCACACATCTGGGCGGCGATCAGTTCAGCACAGAGTGGCGCTGTCGTGAAGCCGCGCGAGCCATGCGCCGTGGACAGCCATAGCCCCGGCAGGTGAGCGCCGCTGAGCTGGGGAACGCGTCTCTTGGCATCAAAGGCCAGCGCTGCGTAGTCAGTACGCCATGCGTCAGCATCGGGGGCGGGGCCGGCAAGCGGGCTCTTGTCGGGGCTGGCGGCGCGCCAGGCGACGCGTCCTCGCCAGTCATCGGCTTCCAGCGGTGTTCCGCGTGCATGCTCCCAGTCACTGACGAAGGCGGGCAGGGCGCTTCTCAATTCCGCGACGTTCGCGTCATGATCCACCTTGCGTACTGCCTCATCCTCATCACGTGGCGCAAACGTCGCACCGAAGCTCAAGGTCATGCTGCCATCAACATGCTGCTGGCAAGGCGAGATATAGCCGCCAGCGCAGACCACGCAATCAAGCGATGGCAGTTCGGCCGTGTGTTCGGCTGACACCGTGATCTCGCTGACCTGGCCACGAATCGGCTGCAGCGGTAGATGCGCCAGTGGCGCCAGCAGGTTAGTCCGTTCGCCCATCGCGACGATCAGCTGATCGACCACGATATGATGCCCTTCGCTATCTTCCAGCTGCCAGTGCGTGCCCTGTGCGTCATCCTGCTGACGGATGGCGTGAATGCGCGCCTGATGAAAGCGTATGCCGTCTGTCGCAGCAAGGTGCTGACATAGCGCTGCAGGGCGCACCCAGCCCGCGACCGGATAGAAGAGGCCAGCATGGGCGATATCACTGCCGGCCAGCTGGCTGGCTTCTGCGGCGCTCACACCCTTCACCAGTGCATCGGGCAGCGAGTGCTGTTCCAGAAAGCGCTGTTGACGCTTTAGCTCGCGTGGGCTGGTGGCAAGCTGCAGCACACCACTGGCTGACCACAGGCGCTGTTGCGGGTCGAGCTGCTCCAGCCAACGACGACTGTACTGCAGTGCCGCCAGTTGGAAGCGGCTGGCAGGGTTGGTTTCAGCCGCCAGTTTGACGTAGAGCGCTCCTTGAGAATTACCCGACGCGTGTGCGCCCGGCGCCTCTGCATCGATAAGCGTGACCGTGAAACCACGCCGCGCGAGCGCCTCGGCGCAGCTGGTGCCGGCAATGCCCGCCCCCAGTACCGCGATACGTGTCTGGGTCGTGATAGGGGCTGGCTGGGGTGGCTGAGTCCACGGCTGTTCGGTCCGCAGCGGATGCAGGGCGCCGCGAATGGCGCATGCTTTATTCGGGACTTCATCCTGCACATCATCCGATTGCAGCCCCATCAGTTCGGCGCGTGCCGTGGCGGTCACCTCGTCCAGTTCTCCGCAGATCATCTCGCGCTTCATGCCGTGGCCGGCCACCTTGCGCCAGACAAAGCCTGCAGCGCGCAAGCCCCGACGCACGAAGCCAGCCGCCGTGAAGGTGGCGAAGGTCGCGCTGGGGCGTGATACGCCAGCCATGGCTGCAAACAGCTCGGGCGACCACATCTCGGGATTCTTCGACGGTGAAAAACCATCAAGGAACCAGGCATCGACACCGCCTTCCAGTCGCGACAGCCGCTCGACGGCATCACCGAAATGCAGGTCCAGCGTGATACTCGCATCGAGTTGTAGGCGGTGTACGCCCAATATCGAGGCTGGCCATTGTGCGGTGAGCGTCTCTGCCAGCAAGGCGAGGTCCGGCCATGCCGACAGTGCACGGCGCAGGTCATCGGCGCGCATCGGGTGTTTTTCCACCGAGATGATATGCAGGCGTGCCTTGGGCGGGGCGGTGGCCAGAAAGCGTTGGGCAGCACACAGGATATTGAGACCAGTGCCGAACCCCGTCTCGCCGATCACGAAGGGACGCGAAGACTGCCAGCCTGCAAAGCGCTCACTCAGCCGATTGCTGTCGAGAAAGACGTGCACTGTCTCGGCGCGGCCATCGTGGATCGAGAAATAGACATCGCCGTACTCCGTCGCCTGTGGCGCGGTGTCGTCCCACTCAAGCTTGGCCTCTTCCAGCGCTGCCAGTGGTGCCAGTACCGTTTTTGGCACAATGCCGGGGGCGGTCACCGACGGGATGGCGTCGGGCGCCTTGAGAGAAGGCGCAGGCGAGGAGATAGGTCGATCGTTCACGGGCGTTCCTGAAAGGGAAGGGCTTGGGAAGGAAGAGCAAGAGGGGAGCTGCACGGCAGGCAGCGCTGGCGGCTCAATGCAATCGACTACATGTCATAGGCTGCAACGCAGACGACGGACGGCAAGGCCGTCCGTCGTCCAGTGAGATTCAACACGACTGAATCTCGGGGTGATGCGTGAAGGCCTAGGGCAGTGTCTGCTTGAAAGGCTTCACTTCGGCGCTGGCGTAAACACCGGCGATGACGAAGGGGTCGGCATCGGCCCATTTTTGCGCATCTTCCAGCGAGGCGAATTCGGCAATGATGACACTGCCACTGAAGCCGGCTTCACCCGGGGCTTCGCTATCGATGGCCGGATTGGGGCCAGCGATGGCTAGACGGCCCGCATCACGCAGTGCTTCAAGACGCGCCAGGTGTGGTGGGCGAGCTGCCATGCGCGCTTCCAGGCTACCTTCAACGTCCTGACAAACAATGGAATACAGCATCACGAATCATCCTTTTGGCGGGGAGAATTAGAGCTTGAGGTATCGTCCTGTGGCGCCTGTACCATGTGGCGAGACAGATAGACGCCTTGAATGAGCACGAACAGCAGGGTCAGGCCGAGCATGCCGAACAGCTTGAAATCGACCCAGACATCTTCGGAATAATGACTGAAGACATAGATATTCAGGCCGCCCATGGCGAGGAAGAATACTACCCACGCCAAGTTGAGGCGGTGCCAGATGGCGCGTGGCAGCTGAATGGCCTTCTCCATCATGCGTTCCACCAGCGGCTTGCCACCAAATAGCGGCGAAAGCAGGAAAGCGACAGCGAACAGCCAGTTGACCACGGTGGGCTTCCACTGAATGAAGGAGCTGTTACCGAACAAGACGGTTGCGCCGCCCAGCACCACAACCAGTGCCAGCGTCACCAGCTGCATTTTCTCAACCCGTTTATGGCGCCAGTAGATATAGAGCACCTGAGCGAGCGTCGCGGGAATCAGTACCGCGGTAGCCATGATCATGTCGCCGGTCGTCTTGTAGACGACGAAGAAGATCACGATCGGCAGAAAGTCGAGCAACATCTTCATGGGGATCACACACTCCTGAACACGACGGCACAGCCGTCGGGAAGGCAAGGGCTTACGTGAGTGGTATCCTATGGATATCGACGGCGAGCCCTTGCCTGCATGTGCTCATTCTGCCGCCATTGCTGCCTGCTGACAAAGCCCGTGTAACGCGAGAGTTCACGTGGCGGTCAACACTGCCCCTGACGCCTGCCTTTGCTGCCTGCTCCTGACGCGGGTATTCCAAGGCGAAAAGCGTTTATCCCGAGAGGTTCCCCGTGTCCGACGACGTGTCTGCTATTTCACCGACGTCCCCGTCATCCGAGACTCATGATATCGATGTGGCGCCTGAGTCTTCACAAGCGCCGCTGCGAGTGCAACCACGACCGCTGCCCAAGCGTTTTGAGTCCGACATCGACGTGCCTGATATCGATCTTCACATGCATTCCACAGCCTCTGACGGTGGCATGGCGCCTGCTGATCTGGTCGCGTTGGTCGCCCGCCGTGGCGTATCGCGCATGTCGTTGACCGATCACGACAGCATGGAAGGGATTTTCGAGGCGCAGCAGGCTGCCGCCGCGCTGGGAGTCACCTTGATGCCGGGCTGTGAGCTGTCGGTACGCTGGCGCAATCAGACCATTCATATCGTGGCATTGATGCCAGATGGGGCGGGCGACGCGCTTAGCGCAGGCCTTGTCCAGCAGCATGAAGCACGCGAGCGCCGCAGCCATGAGATAGCGGCGCGCATGGAGAAAATCGGCCTCGATAACGCCATGGAGCGTGCCCGCGAGCAGGCCACATTGAATGGCTCCGGTGATCGTCCGCTCTCACGGCCTGACTTTGCGCGCGCATTGGTAGAAGCGGGCCTGGCGCGCAACCTGCAAGACGCCTTCAAGCGCCACCTTGGCTCCGGTCAGAAGGGGGACGTCAAGGCGCACTGGCCTGAAATGGAAGAAGCGGTGGGCTGGGTGCGTGCCGATGGTGGAGTCGCAGTGATGGCGCATCCGATGCGCTACAAGCTGACCCGTACCAAGCGGGGCGAGCTGTTGCGAGACTTCATTGCCGCCGGTGGCGAAGCTGCCGAGCTGGTCAGTGGCTTCCAGAACATTGATCGCGCGCGTGATCTGGCGCGCCAGCTTGATGAGCTGGGCATGTATGCTTCGGTTGGCAGCGATTTTCACTTCCCGGGTGGGCCGCTGGCACCAGGTAGCATGAGCCCGCCGCCGCGCACCAAGGTACCGCCAGTATGGTGTCATCCACGGCTGGCGACCTTTTTTGATGCTCCCATCGCCACCATATGATATCGAGAATCTTCTGAGACCTGCATGTCACCGTCAGACATGCAGTCCTGACGCAAGGAGCACTACATGGGCCAGTTCTTCCAGATTCATCCTGATAACCCGCAGAAGCGCTTGATAGATCAGGCTGTTGCCATCATTCAGCAAGGCGGCGTGATCGCCTACCCGACCGATTCCGGCTACGCGCTGGGCTGTCATCTGGGTGAAAAGAAGGCCATCGAGCGCATCAAGCGTCTGCGTCAGCTCGATGACAAGCACAATTTCACGCTGATGTGCTCTGATCTTTCCGAGATCGGTACCTACGCCAAGGTCGACAACGCTGTCTTCCGTCTGCTCAAGAGTCACACGCCAGGCGCCTATACCTTCATTCTGCAAGCCACCACCGAAGTGCCGCGGTTGTTGCTGCATCCCAAGCGTCGCTCCATTGGGGTACGCGTGCCAGATCACGCCATCACCCATTCACTACTGGAAACGCATGGTTCAGCACTGATGAGTGTGACGTTGATTCCCCCGGGTGAGGAGTTGCCGATGACTGATCCGGAAGAGATTCGTGAGCGCTTCGGCCACGCGCTGGACCTGATCATCGATGGTGGTGCCTGCCGTCTGGAAGCCACCAGTGTGGTTGACCTGCGTGAGCTGCCACCGGTCATCGTGCGTGAAGGGCGTGGCGACACCTCGCATTTCACGGAGTGATGCTTCACGCGTGAGATACGTGAGATCTGTGAGATACGTGGAAGGTTGCGAGGCGTGCCAGCAAGCCAAGCTAGCCGGTGTGCGTGCATGGCGCGAAGCGAGCGCGAGTCGTCGGATGTCGCGCGCAGAGAGAGCCATGAACATTAATGATAATATTCGCATGTTTTCATAATTTTATGGAATGAATCTTGCGCCGCGGAGGGCTATCCATGTTGAACACTGTCTCACGTCAATTGAGTGTCTTGCTTGTTGCTGGAATGGGCGTTGCGGGGCTGAGTCTATCGGCTGCTAGCCAAGCGGATACGACGACGGATGCCACGGCTGAACACTGCGCCCCGGCAGCTTATGCCATGGCGCTGCGCTATCAGCAGCAATCTGCTGAAGTGGCTGCTCTGCAGCGTCAGAGCTATGTACTGGCCACGCATCAGTTGGAGCAGCGGCTGGCCGCGCGTGATAGCAGCAAGCCTGCCGCGATCATGACCGACCTCGACGAGACGGTGATCGATAACTCGGCGCTGCTGGTGCGTGACCTCAAGGCCTGCCATGACTTTACTGGCTGGGATACCTGGAAAGCGTGGGAGCGTGAGGGCACGCCGAGTCTGATTCCCGGCGCCAAGGATTTCCTTGAATATGCTGCCTCAAAGGATGTGGCGATCTATTACGTGTCTGATCGCTATGAGGAGAACAAGGACGCTACGCTGGCCACTTTGCGTGCGTTGGACCTGCCTGAAGTCGATGATGAGCATGTTCGCCTGCTAGGTCCGAGCAAATCGGTACGCCGTCAGAGCATCGCAGAAGACCACGATATCGTGATGCAGTTGGGCGATAGCCTGCACGATTTCTCTGATGCCTTCTCCTCCAAGGAGCCTGAGCAGCAGAAAGCGCTGGTGGCTGAGCAAGCAGCACATTTCGGCAAGGATTGGATCATGTTGCCGAATGCTTCCTACGGTAGCTGGAGCAAGGCCTCGTTGACGTCTTGGGATAAGCCGCTTTCCCAGTAAGTCGTCTTTGGCAGCAGCGTGTCAGCATCTGTCTTTCAGTGCTGGCTTGTGACGTGAAACGCCCCGCGACCTTTCGGTCGTGGGGCGTTTTCGTGTCTGGCCGTTGCCAACATCCAGCACCGCCAGTGTGGTCAGCTGCGATCCAGGTTGGGCGGTTCTGCTGCCGGAGGTTCGGATTCATCGGCCGACTGCTGCTCGGGCTCAGGCTTGGGTTCGAGGTCAGACTCGCGTGGGTCGCGGGTATCTTCATCCAGCCAGGTCCCGCAGTGCTTGCAGTACTTGGCATTGCGGTCATGGCCTTCACGGCCACAGCCCGGGCAGGCTTCATCGCTGGTCTGTTGCATGCGCAGGCCATTGATGACTTCCGCCGAGAACACACCGGTCGGCACCGCCAGAATCGAGTAACCGAGGATCATCATCATCGCCGAGATGAACTGACCCAGTGGGGTGATCGGCGCAATATCACCGTAGCCAACCGTAGTCAGTGTCACCACGGCCCAGTAGAGCGCCTTGGGGATGGAGGTGAAGCCGGCTTCTGGCGGCTCAATCAGATAGATGAGGGCACCGAACACCGTGATGATGCTGAGCACGGTGATGAAGAACAGCAGAATCTTGCGCCGGCTACGTGCCAACGCCTCTATCAGCATGCGGCCCTCGCCGACAAAGGCCATCAGGCGTAGCACGCGGAACAGTCGCAGTACGCGCAGTACGCGCACGACCAGCAGTGCCTGTGCACCGGGAATCAGCAGCGATAGCCACGTCGGCGCAATGGAGAGCAGATCGAGCACGCCGTAGAAGCCTTTCGCCCAGGTCCCGGGATGCTTGAGGCAATAAAGGCGGACGGCGTACTCCAGCGTGAAGATGATCGTGAAGGTCCATTCCAGAATGTTGAACAGTTCGCCGTGCTGCGCATTGAGGGAGGGGACACTGTCGAGCATGACCACCGCGACACTGGCGAAGATCATGATGATCAGGCCGATATCAAAGGCCTTGGCCGCCGGTGTGTCAGATTCGAATATCCAGTGGAATAGCCGGGCGCGAAAGCGGCCAGTGGCGGGCTCGAAACCGCTGGTACGTGTCGGTGACGTCTCGACATGCGAGGTGCCGCCATACTGGTTGGCCGGGCCTTGACGCTCTGGCATGGCAAAATCCTTCAGTCACCGCCGTGCTATTTGTACGGCGGAAGAATAAGAGAAGCGTGCCTCCACGAGTAAGTGGAAAGGAGCGCGGGAGGTTGTCCAGAAAGATCAGTCGCGCAAGGCAGCCAATAGCGACAGGCTGTGTTGACCGAAGGCGAGGGTGGCCCAGGTAGTCTCTGTGCCCGTGCTCTGCTCCAGCGCTTCGACGAGTGCTACAGCATGGATGTGCCCATGGTGCTGGCTGGCGGCCAACCGTGACGCCAGTGCCGACACGGCGGCGAGCGCATGGGCCAGCCAGCGCTCGCCATCCTGAGATTGTCGATCGGCATGCGCATCGAGAGCATCTATGGCGGCGGCAAGCAGGGCGCGGGGGTCTGTCGTGTCCAGAGAACGTTCATGCCAGTCGTTATCCCGCAGCGCCGCACCGCGTTGAGCTTTGCTGGCATCTGCCGGGCGTAGTGCCAGTCGACTGGCCAGTGCATCCGCCAGCGTCCACAACACTGCCTCACGGCTCTCGATCGGCAGCTGGTCGTTGCCGGTCAGTTCAAGCTCCAGCTCCTGAATCGCGACCTCACGGCCCTCAACCTTGACGGCACCGAGATCGAGGGCCAGTTCGACGCCCACGCTGCCCCCGGCGACCGCGACCTCTATCTGCCAGGCATGGCGTTCGAAGTCAGTGCTGAACGTCGGTGATAGGGCGTGAAGTAGCTGCTCACGCGAGGTCTCGTTCAGCGCTTGCAGTGGGGGGAGTGCACGCAGCCCATCGAGGTCGAGAGTGGCCTGATCCTCGGGTAGCGCCCATTCCCACTCGCCACGTGAATGCAGTCCGCCGTGACTCTCGCCACTGGTCTTCAGGGTTTGACGTAACGGGGCGCTGCTATCGGCGTCTGTGCCGCTACGCCGGAGACGCAGTGCCATGCGCGCACGTTCCAATGCATGTTCGGGGGTATCGAAATAGGTATTGGCCAGCCAGCGGCGCTTGGGCGTGAGGCCAGTGAGCTCGGGAATGCTGGATAAGGTTTCCAGCAAGGACAGGCGATCAACGACCGGCTGCGATAGCGCGAGCTTGAGTTCAATTTCCTGGGCCATGACGGGGCTCCGCAAACAAACAATAGAAAAGAAAATAGGGGGTGCTGATGGCAGACCCGACCCGAGAAGCCGCGCGATGATGCGCTGGCGGATAAACATCGAGTAAGCACCTAAAGGTGCCCATGGCGTTCATGCTCGCGCCTGACTGATGGCAAGGCAAGCATGGCGAGCGTTCTCTGCCCCAGCGTCTGTGGCAGAAGACGTCATGAATCATGAGTCAATGACGATGTGATGGCGACACGATGGCGTGGATTGCCTGCCAGTAAGGCCTTGGTTATATTAGTAAGCGATGTGATATGCGAGTGACTGAAGGTCCCGCCGATGCACGACAATCTCTCCTCGGAGTCGTTCTGACTCCTCTCCCGCTGCCGCTGATGTTACGAAAATTACAACAGCATGGCGGCGTTGTGACGCCATGATGAAAGTGATGTGATCACTTCACAGCCTTTGCTACACTCCGCGCGTCAATCCTTAACGCCGACGGCCACTATGGTAACGACTAACCCTTTTTCTTCGATGTTCGGGCGCTCGCCTTTCAAGGCGCTGCACACCCACATCATCAAGACCGACGACTGCGCCAAGCATTTGCTGACATTCTTTGACGCCTGTGAACAGGGCGACTGGGATCAGGCGGCCAGCATTCGTCAGACCATCAGTAAGCTTGAGCGTGAAGCCGATGAGCTGAAAACACAGTTACGGCTCAATCTGCCCAACTCACTGTTCCTTCCGGTGTCGCGTTCCGACCTTCTCGAGCTGATCCATGTCCAGGATTCCATCGCGAATGTCACCAAGGACATCGCCGGTATCATGCTGGGTCGCCGCATGCAGATTCCTGAAACGCTGGTGCCCGCCATGCGTATCTATCTGAAGACTGCGGTGGAGTCGGTTTGCCAGGCGCGACGTGCGCTGGGTGAGCTTGAAGATCTGGTTGAGTCCGGTTTCGGGCGCAACATGAGCGTGCTGGTCGAGAAGCTGATCAACGAGCTGCATGAGCTCGAGAAGCAGTCAGACGAACAGCAGGTCGAGATCCGGCAGACGCTGTTCTCTCTGGAAGCTAGTCTGCCTCCGGTCGACGTTGTCTTCCTTTACAAGATTATCGACTGGGTTGGTGATGTCTCCGACCAGGCTGAAAAAGTCGGTACCCGACTGCAGATCCTGATGGCGCGTTAAGCGCTGTCAGGACGTCCTGCCATCTGCTCAAGAGTTCCCTATGTCCATCATTGCTCAATACGGCGATGTCCTCGTCATCCTGGCCTGTGTGTTTGGTTTCTTCATGGCATGGGGTGTCGGTGCGAATGATGTTGCCAATGCCATGGGTACATCGGTCGGTTCCAAGGCCATTACCATCAAGCAGGCGATTCTTATCGCCGTCGTGTTCGAATTCCTCGGGGCCTGGCTGGCGGGCGGTGAAGTTACTGACACCATCCGCAAAGGCATCATTGATCCCGCCCTGTTGATCGAAAATCCGCAATATCTGGTCTATGGCATGTTGGCCTCGCTGCTCTCGGCGGGTATCTGGTTGTTGATTGCCTCGATGAAGGGTTGGCCTGTTTCCACCACGCATTCCATCGTCGGCGCCATCGTGGGCTTTGCCGCGGCAGGTCTGGGCGTGGATGCGGTGCAGTGGGACAAGGTCGGGCAGATCGCCGCCTCCTGGCTGGTCTCGCCGTTGCTGGCAGGTTCCATTGCCTTCGTGCTGTTCAAGTCCGTGCAGACGCTGATCTTCGATAACGAAGACCCGTTCGCGGCTGCGAAACGGTACGTGCCGATGTACATGTTCCTGGTCGGCTTCATCATTGCGATGGTGACGCTGGTCAAGGGGCTCAAGCACGTCGGGCTGAATCTGAATTTCGAATCCAGCCTGCTGCTGTCCATCGTCATCGGTGCCATCGTCATGGGTATCGGGGTGTTGATGGAGCGCAAGGTGGCACGCTCGCGCCTTTCAGAGAAAAATCGCGCCACGGGTGATGATTTCGACTTCAGCGGTGTGGAGAAGATCTTCGGCTTGCTGATGATGTTCACCGCGTGTGCGATGGCCTTTGCCCATGGCTCCAACGATGTGGCCAATGCGGTTGGTCCGTTGGCAGCCATCATCAGCGTGGTGGACTCTGCTGGCCAGATCGGCGCCAAGGCGAGCATGCCGTGGTGGGTCCTGGTGCTGGGCGGCGGCGGTATCGTCTTCGGTCTGGTCACCTATGGTCGCCGTGTCATTGCGACCGTCGGCTCCGGCATCACTGAACTGACACCGTCGCGTGGCTTTGCGGCCACACTGGCCGCCGCTTCTACTGTGGTACTGGCATCTGGCACTGGCTTGCCAATCTCCACCACCCACACCCTCGTCGGTGCGGTGCTGGGGGTAGGTCTGGCACGCGGCATGGCAGCGCTCAACCTGCGCGTGATCGGTACCATCGTCATGTCGTGGCTGATCACTCTGCCGGCAGGCGCTATCCTGTCGATCCTGTTCTTCTTCATGTTCAAGGGCATGTTCGGCTAAGCCGACCTATGCAAATGAAGTCAGACAGCACGCAGTGATCACGACAAGAAAGGCGGCCTTCGGGTCGCCTTTCTTGTCTCTAGCCATCGATATCAGGGGCGCTGCTCGCGGTGCAGGCGGCGGCGCTGATATGATGAGTTGATGATGGCGGCCGTGTCGTGGGCTGATCCATTGTCATCCTTTTCCCCTCCCTCCTGTACTGGAGCTGGCTCTTGAACACGCGTTTCCCCTTCGCGGACTGGTTTCGCAATTCCTCGCCTTACATCAACGCTCATCGTGGGCGGACCTTCGTCATTCTGATTGAGGGCGATGCCCTGTCATCTTCACGACGAGCACAGCTGATTCAGGATCTGGCGCTGTTGCACACGTTGGGCGTTCGACTGGTGGTGGTGTTCGGTGTCAGGCCACAGGTGAGAGATGCGCTGGAAACCGCAGGTATCGAGGCAGAGCGCCATCAGGGGCGCTGGATAGTCACGCGGGACATCCTGGGTCATCTGGAGCAGCAGGTCGCCACGCTGCGTCTGCGCCTGGAGGCCAGTCTGTCGCTGGGTCTTCCCAATACGCCACTGCATGGCGTCGAGCTTTCTGCTGTCTCGGGCAATTTGGTGATGGCCAAGCCGCTGGGTGTACGCGATGGCGTCGATTTTCTTCACGGTGGCGAGGTACGTCGCGTACGCAGTGAGGCCATTCAGGGGCTGCTCTCTCAGCAAGCGATTGTCGTGCTGCCGCCGCTGGGCTTTTCCAGCACTGGCGAGGTGTTTGATCTGGACGCCGCCGAGGTCGCCGAGCATGCGGCAATCGCACTGGCGGCAGACAAGCTCATCCTGCTGGGCGAGGGCGAGGGACTATTGGGTGATGACGGAGAATTGCTGCGTCAGCTCAATCCTGATGAAGCTGCGGCGCTGGCACCACCACGTGAAGATGATAGCGAGTTGTCACGCCATCTGGCTGCCGCATGTGGCGCCGCACGGCATGGCGTTGGGCGTACGCACCTGCTGAGCTGGCGTGACCGTGATGCGCTGTTGGGCGAGCTATTCACCCGCGACGGTATTGGCACGATGATCACCCGGCAGGGCTATGAGCAGTTGCGCAAGGCACGCCTTGAAGATGTCGGCGGCCTGTTGGCGTTGCTCGGCCCCCTTGAGCAACGCGGTATTCTCGTTGCCCGCTCCCGCGAGCGACTTGAGCATGAAATCGATGACTACGTGGTGCTGGCGCGCGATGGCATGATCATTGGCTGTGCAGCATTGCATATCAGTCGTGATGCCCAGATGGGCGAACTTGCGTGTGTCGCCGTGCACGATGACTACCGGCGCGGCCAGCGGGGTGAGCAGTTGCTGGCCGATATCGAGTTACGCGCGCGCCGGGCGGGTCTGACTCGGTTATACGCGCTGACAACGCACACTGTGCACTGGTTCATCGAGCACGGCTTCGTGTCTGCTGTGCTGGAAGACTTGCCGCCCATGCGCCGTGAAGCTTACAACTCGGCACGTAAATCCAAGGTGTTGCTCAAGACGCTGTGAAGAGGGAGGCGCTTCTTTTGCCTCGCTTGCCTTGCTTGCACCCGGCATGTGCTTGCCTTCCTGCCTGAGGAAGGTGGAGTACCTGCCGGGTGTTTTTCGTTGTGAGATTGCACTTTCACGACGGTAATCTTGCAATGTCTTGCAAAGGAGACGCTATAAGGTACTGATATTTAATCTATAATGTCCAAAACCTATATATGTGTTGTCATTTTGCGACGAAAAGCAGGGCGAAAATGTCTCAATCACGAGGAAGCGCGCGATATGACAGACAACGTGGTCATGTGTTCTTTTTAACATATTGATTTTTAATGTATTTTACGTTTTATGGCACGTTGATCGCTATATACATTGTGAGCAAGAGTTAGTGGCCGTGTAATTAGCCCTTTCTCGGGTCTTACAGCGATGACGGTACTCACTACCCTGTGCGCTCCGTGATCGCTGACAGGCCAAGCGTCTGCTCCACGCGATGTGTGACTTCAGGTTGCGATGAGACAGGTACGGCCCTTCGCGGGCAAGGAAAGTATCTTGAGGGCACGGACGCCCGGGCATGGATGCCCGATACCGGATGTGGTGGCTGTTTGGATATGCCGCCATCATCTTCAGATCAAGGTTGATGCTTTCAGTGTGGATCAAGCACAAGTCATTGAAGTGCTCTGCTGATCGAAGGCCTCAACGAGTAGCATTGTGATGTGTTGCCCCCTGCTTCACATCCGATAGGGAGCGCGGACCTTGTCCGTCGTGAATGTCGGTTAACCTGGAACGACCACCAGGTGACATTCTTTCCTCCCGGGCCTGACAGGCAGACCACCTGACAGGCCCACCAATCACAACGCGTCTCTAGAGACACGTTGTGATGACTGACCCTTCAGTTCCCTGCGTACTTGGGCCGGCCCTGCCGGCCCTCTTTTTTTGCGCGTCTCGCTGTGCGTCTAACGACGATGGGTCATTGGCATCATCCTTAATACCGGTCGTGAGGCTGTCTGTCTCGTGGCAGTGTAATGATTTAAATCAGAATCATATTTATTAACGAACTGGCAACCGCGATGGAAGCTGGCGAACTCTGGTATTCTTGGAAGACGTGATTCGATGATGACCACCCCTTTCCTGCATAGAGTTCTCTCAATGGCCTCCACGGTGTCACGACGTTGGCGTCCCCGCTCTCTGCCTCAGCTAGTGCTGATGGCCTTCCTTGTGGTGATGCTGCCGATCGCAGTCCTTATGTTCCAGGCGGGACAAGCGCTATCAGAACTGTCGGAACTTGCCGACGTCAGCGCCCGTCAGGCAGTTGACCAGACTCGGCGTGCCCGTACGCTGACCAATCTCGCCGTCGAGATGGAGCGTAGCGCTCGCCAGTACGCCGTACTGGAAAATCCCGACCTGATGAAAATCTATGCCGACAAGGCCAGCGCTTTCCGTGAGCTGCTGGACGCACAGGCGCGTCTGCTTGGTGAGGGAGACCCGCGCGTCAGTGAGCTGAAAGGCACTCTGTCGGAACTGGAGCGCATGCCCGAGATGAGCGTGGCGCAGGTCAGTAGCCATCTGGGGGACTTTGGCCCCTTCTCGATACAAGCCAGTGGTTTGCTCAATTCCACCCGTGAACTCGTCGATGCCCGTATCGAGGGTATTCGCGCGCGTGCGACTCAAGTCAAAAGTCAGTTGTGGTGGCAGACAGCAGCGCTGGTCTCTATCAGTTTGATGCTGATGCTGTTCTTTACCTGGTTGATCATTCGCCCCATCCGTCAGCTGGAACGTCGGATCAATGGCCTGGGGAGTGGTCATGACAGTGAGCGGCCGGTCGTGATCAAGGGGCCTGCCGAACTGGTGCAGCTGGGTGAGCGTCTCAACTGGTTGTCGATGCGCCTTGATGAACTGGAAGAGCAGAAGCAGCAATTCCTGCGTCACATGTCGCACGAGCTCAAGACGCCATTGGCCAGTATCCGCGAGGGTACCGGACTGCTGATTGATGAAGTGGCAGGACCGCTGAGTCCGCATCAGGCAGAAATCCTTGGACTGCTGGACGATTCCAGCAAGGAATTACAGAAGCTTATCGAGCAACTCCTCGACTATAATCTGTTACAGCATAATCAAGGGCTTGAAAGAAGCCGCTTTGATGTCCATGAGGTCTTCAAGGAAGTACTGGCCAAGCATCGGCTGGCACTGGAAAAGAAAGGCATGAAAGTGCATCTTCCGCCTGCCAGCTTGAGCTGGGATGCTGACAGGCCACGCACGGGACGCATTCTCGACAACCTGATTTCCAATGCCATTGCTTACGGCGAAGATGGTGGCGATCTGTGGCTGAGAGCGCGCAAGGAGCGCCGTCAGCTGGTCATCGAGGTCGCCAATAGTGGTGAGCCGATTGCCGACAAGGATCGCGATCACCTGTTCAAGCCTTTCTATCAAGGCGCGGTGAAGCGTAAAGGGCCGCTCAAGGGCTCTGGCATTGGTCTTTCGGTCGCTGCTGATAGCGCCCGTGCCCAATTTGGTCAATTGGTGCTGATAGACGATACCAGAGCGGATGTCTGTTTCCGGCTGACATTGCCCACACTGGCTCGTTCGCTGCCGTCAGGGGAGGGTAGCGAGCATGATCTGCCGCCAGGCACCCATGTTGCCAATGATGATCATCCGTCATTACCCCCTATCCATACCACATGAAATGACACCAATGAGTGCCATCAAACACGCAAGGAACTGAAGTAATGAAGGGTCAACGACTACTGATGGGCCTTACCGTTTTCATGCTGGTCAGTACGCTCAGTGCCTGTGGAGCCCTGTCAAATATCACCTTGCCGGGCACTGAGTCCGCGGCGGTGAGTCCTGATGTGAAGAACAGCTGTCTTGGCGCCGGTGGCTTGCCGGACTTCATTGAGGAAGACTGCCTGCTGGATGAATGGGTTGCCTTCTCCCTGCAAGCGCAGCGTGGTAACAGCGACTGGCGTCGAAACACGCTGGAGCAGCTGGAAGGCACCCGTCACGATCGTCGTCTCGCACGCGCAGTGCTGTTGAGCTGGGGTGACGAGTCGGACTGGAAGCATGCATCCGACCTCTTCAAGGCCGATCTGCCGACGGCACCGAGTCGTCTTCAGCCGCTGCTGCGTCAGTGGCTGAATGGACTTGAGGAGCGTCGTGACCTGATTGTTGAGCGTGACAAGAGCGATAGTGCTCGCCGCAAGCTGAGCGCCGATAATGCTCAGCTCAGCAAGAAGCTCGAAGCATTGACTGCCATCGAGGAATCGATCAATTCTCGCCGCCAGAGCACGCCCTGAAGTCTCAGCGGCTGCCTCTGGCCACGATCTGTCATCGGCCCCTTTGGCTAGATGACGCAAGACTGTGCGGGCCTGATGGCTGGTTGTCCCCAAGCCGTCAAGTGACGCAAGGAGAGTTAGTGTGAAATACGCTCAAGCGCATATTCTGCTCGTTGATGATGATGCGAGCCTGCTCAAGCTGCTCGGCATGCGTCTCGAAAGTCGTGGCTTCAAGGTCACTACCGCTGGGAGTGGCCGTGAGGCGCTTAATCGTCTCGAAACTGCACGTCCTGATCTGGTCCTGTCCGACCTGCGAATGGATGAGATGGATGGCATGGCCCTGTTTGGCGAGCTGCAAAAGCGTCAACCGGGCATGCCGGTTATTTTGCTGACGGCGCATGGTTCGATTCCAGATGCCGTCAGCGCGACACGCCAGGGGGTGTTCAGCTTCCTGACCAAGCCGATCGACAAGGATGAGCTGTTCGCGGCCATCGATGAAGCGCTGGCACAGGCGCCGCCGGTCAAGGAAGGCGATGATGCCTGGCGTGCAGGTATCATCACGCGCTCCCCGCAGATGGAGCAGATTCTCGAGCAGGCGCGCATGGTCGCGGCCTCGGATGTCAGCGTGCTGGTCACGGGCCCGTCCGGTTCCGGTAAGGAGCTGATGGCCAAAGCGATTCACAATGCCAGCCCTCGCGCTTCCAAGCCGTTTGTCGCCATCAACTGTGGCGCACTGCCGGAGCAACTGCTGGAAAGCGAATTGTTCGGGCATGCCAAGGGCTCATTCACTGGTGCCGTCAGTGCGCATCAGGGGCTATTCCAGGCAGCAGATGGCGGCACCCTGTTCCTGGATGAAATCGGCGATATGCCGTTGGCGCTACAGGTCAAGTTGTTGCGTGCGCTGCAGGAGCGTCAGATTCGTCCGCTGGGGTCGACCACTTCGATTGCCATCGACGTGCGCATCATCTCGGCCACGCACCGCAATCTCGATAAAGCGATGCATGACGGCGACTTCCGTGAGGATCTCTACTATCGCCTCAACGTGGTCAATCTCAAGCTGCCAGCTCTGCGTGAGCGTGCCGAAGATGTGCCGCTACTGGCCAAGTACCTGATCAATCAGGCCGCTGCGCGTCACAAGCCTTTCGTGAAGGGCTTCTCGCCGGAAGCGCTGAACCTGCTGGCGTCCAGCGCCTGGCCGGGCAACGTGCGTCAGCTGGTCAACGTGGTCGAGCAATGTGTCGCGCTTACCAGCTCCTCGATGATTCCAGAGGCGTTGGTCTCTCAGGCGCTGGCCGCAGAAGAGAATGCACTGCCGTCCTTCTCCGAGGCACGTGCTGGCTTCGAGCGCAGCTACCTGATCAAGGTGCTGAAAATCACTGAAGGCAATGTGACTCAGGCTGCGCGCATCGCGGGGCGTAACCGCACCGACTTCTACAAGTTGTTGGGTCGTCACGACCTCGAGCCGGGCGTCTTCAAGCCGGGCGCCGAACAGGGCCCGCCTGACTTCTAGGTTTAACGCGCCGCTTCTTGCAAGCCCACGCGCGAAGGGCCTGAGCCAGCAGCAGCTTGACGTGTCAGTGGAAAAAAGCCCATGAAAAAGCCCCGTTACCTGTTCAGGTAGCGGGGCTTTTTTCGGTCTGGCAGCGCATCAGTGCCGATCAAGTGCTCAGGGCTTTGGCTTGAAGCGGCGTTTGACCTCCACTGCCAGCCGACCTTCTTCGAGCCGGATCGACAGCATCTCGCCGGGCTGGGTCTGATGCGCGGCGCGGATGACCTCATTGCCTTTCTGCTGCGCCCGCGGCGGGCTTTGTGAACCGACACGCTCGACAATCGCATAGCCACGCCCGAGCACATTGAGTGGACTGACTGAATTCAGCGCGCGCATGGCCGCTTCCAGCCGCTCGCGATCCGCTGCCAAGCGACGTGGCAGGGCAGTGTTGAGGCGCGGCGTCAGCATCGCCAGTTGCTGACGATGACGCTGGATATCACGCGCGGGACTGGCCTGCTTCAAGCGCCGCTCCAGCTGGGCCGCTTTCTCCTGTTCACTCAGCAAGCGCTGACGCAGGGCAGTGTGCAGGCGGCGCTCCAACTCACTGGCACGTTCACGTTGTAGCGTCAGGTCGCGTGCCGGATGGCGCAGGCGTGAGCGAGCATGATCGAGACGCTGTGCAGCCTGGTCGAGCAGGGCACGTTGAGTGCGCCACAGTCGTTGGGAGAGGGCATCCAATTGATGCGCCAACGCGCGCTGATCGGGGAACAGCGCCTCCGCGGCAGCTGATGGCGTAGGCGCACGCAGGTCGGCAGCCAGCTCGGCCAACGTGGTGTCGGTCTCGTGGCCGATGGCCGCGACCACCGGCAGGCGCGAATGGAAGATGGCGCGTGCCAGATGCTCATCATTGAATGCCCACAAGTCTTCCAGGCTGCCGCCACCACGAGTGATCAGCAGTGCATCGCAGTCACTGTCACGATTGGCCATCGCCACCGCGCGAATCAGTTGTGGCACCGCTTGCGGTCCCTGTACTACGACGGGCAACACGCTCAGATGCGCTTGCGGCCAGCGTTTACGGGTCACGGCGATCACATCCTGCAGCGCCGCACCGGTCGCCGAGGTGATCACACCCAGATGCTGCGGCGGATAAGGCAGGGTACGCTGATTGGCAAAGATACCCTCGGCTGCCAGCTGCTCCCTGAGTCTTGCCAACCGCGCCAGCCATTCACCCAGCCCCGCCTGCTGCAGCGCCTCGACAATCAGCTGATAGTCGCCGCGTGCCTCGAACAGCGACACCTTGGCGCGGACACGGACACGATCGCCATCCTTCGGCTTCTCGCGTAGAAACTGGGCGCGACTCTTGAACAGCGCGCAGCGCACCTGTGCGCCGTCATCTTTCAGCGTGAAGTAGCAGTGACCAGAGCGCGGCTGCGAAAAGCCTGAAATCTCACCCTCGATCCACAGCTCGCCCAACCCACGCTCCAACAGGCGCTTGGCCTCGCGGTTGAGCTGAGTCACGCTGATGGCGTTGGCGGCAGAAGAAGGCGGTTCGAACACGCGCGAATCCTTGAGTGGAGGGCTGGACGGAAGAGAGCGCCATGATGCCACAGGCGACTGGCTTGCCACCAAAAAGCCCCCGGCCTCTTGAACGAAGGCGGGGGCTTGAGTGACTGCCAGCAGGTGTGTCCTGATCAGGCAGTCTGTGCCTTGCGCTTGCCAAGGCGTGACAGCAGAAAGGGCACGAGTATCAACAGCAACGAGGCGGCCCACAGTCCTTGCGAGATACCAGATTGCCACAGAATGTTGGTGTCGCCACCACTGATGGCCAGTGCTCGGCGCAGGTTTTCTTCCATCAGCCCGCCGAGCACGAAGCCCAACACGATGGTGGCCAGCGAGAAGTTGAGCTTGCGCAGCAGGTAGCCAAGGATGCCGATGCCCAGCATCAGGTAGATGGCACCCATGTCCGAGTGCAGCTGATACACGCCGACGAAGGACAGGATGACGATGCCGGGCACCAGTGCCCAACGCGGGATGGTCAGTACGCGCGCGAAGAAACCCGCCAGCGGCAGATTGAGCAGCAGCAGCACGATGTTGCCGATATAGAGTGATGCGATAAGGCCACCGGCCACTTTCGGATGTTCGCTGAACATCATCGGGCCCGGCGTGATGTTGTAGAGCATCAGTGCGCCCAGCAGCACGGCAGTGGTACCAGAACCGGGAATGCCGAGTGTCAGCATCGGCACGAAGGAACCTGCTGCCGAAGCATTGTTGGCCGCCTCCGGGGCGGAAAGTCCGCGCATGTCACCGGTGCCGAAGGTGTTGTCCTTGTCACTGATGCGTTTTTCGGTGGTATAGGCCACGGCCCCTGCGACCGAAGCACCGGTGCCCGGCAACACGCCGATCAGAAAACCGATCAGGCTGGAGCGCAGCATGGCGCCCTTGCAGTAGAGAATTTCCTTCATGGTCACGAAGACGCGGCCTATGACGGGCAGCTCGCCTGTCTTGCCGTGTTGCAGTCGGCTTTCCAGCATCAACAGAATCTCGCTGATCGCGAACATGCCGATGATCAATACCACGAAGTCGATGCCATCGTAGAGGTCCGGAATATCAAAGGTGAAGCGCTGGATACCGGTACCTGAGTCGACGCCGATCGTCCCGATCAGCACACCCAGAATGGCGCCCAGGGCGGTCTTGACCGGATCATTGCCCATCATCACGGACATGGAGGCAAACGCGAACACCATCATGGTGAACAGCTCTGCCGGGCCGAACAGGACCGCGACCTTGGCCAGCAGCGGCGCGAACAGCGTCAAGCCGAGAATCGCGATGCTGGCGCCCACGAAGGAGCTGATCGCCGAGATGCCCAGCGCAGGCCCCGCCAGGCCCTTCTTGGCCAGCGGGTAGCCATCCAGGGTGGTCATGACGGCGCCGGCGTCCCCCGGCACATTGAGCAGAATGCTGGACATCCGACCACCGTATTCCGCGCCGGTATAGATACCTGCCAGCAGGATCAGCGCAGATTCGGCAGGCAGGCCGAGGGTATAGGCAAGCGGCATCAGAATGGCGATGCCGTTGATGGGCCCGATGCCCGGCAGGGCACCGAACAGTGTGCCGAGCAGGGCGCCGGTAAAGGCCAGGCCAAGATTGAGGGGCGTCAACGCCACTCCGAAGCCCTGAATGATGAAATCAAACATGCAACACCTCTCTCGGTATCAGGAAAACCACAGGCCTGTGGGCAGGGATATTTCCAATACCGCGGTAAACAGCAGATAACTCAGGCCGGCCATCAGTACACCGGTCAAGCAGGCCGCACGCCAGTTAGCGCCGAATAGCCGTGCAATCGCGGTAATCGCGGCCACCGCGGTGAGGGGATAGCCAAGACGCACGAAGAAGAAGGCGAAAACGATGAGGACCAGCAGCACCAGTCCCAGCTGCACGAAAATCGCGGCAGAGGGCCAGTTTCCTTCGGGGCCAGGACGTACGATCAGCACCAGAGAGAAGGCGGCCATCATGATGGAAAGCCCGATGGGGAAGGCCTTGGGTCCTACCGGGTCGTAGGCGAAGGGCACATGGATACTGAGGGCCTGGGCGACGATGAACGCCGCCAGCCCCATCAGGGCAATGCCCAGGATGCGGTCGGCGGCGATTTTCATTGGGTCAGACCTACTTCTTGGGCGAGGGTCTTGAAGTCGGTGATCTGCGCTTTCACGTACTGATCGAAGTCAGGGCCGAATTTCTGGATCGGAAACAGACCGCGAGCTTCACGAATCTTGGCGAATTCAGGCTTCTCGCTCAGCAGCTTGAGGCGCTCGACCCAGGCGTTGTAATCAGCATCGCTGACATCCTTGCCCATGTAGTACCCGCGCCAGATTGGCCAGGTCACGTCGTAGCCCTGTTCGGTGGCGGTGGGAATATCAGCGAAGGCCCCTGGCACGCGTTCTTCCGACAGCGCGGCCAGCACCCGAATCTTGCCGCTGGACAGCTGTGACTGAAGCTCGGAAAGGTCGCCGGTATATACCTTGATGTGATTGCCCAGCAGGGCTGCCAGCGCTTCACCGCCACCCTCGAAGGACACATAGCGCAGCTTGCGCGGCGAGACATCGATCGACTTGGCGATCAGTGCCGCCTTCATCCAGTCCTGGCTACCGATGGTACCGCCGGCGCCGAAGGGAATGTCGCTCGGATGTTTCTTGAGGTCGTCCATCAGCTCATCCAGTGTCTGCCACGGAGAGTCGGCATTCACGACCACGGCGCCATAGTCGACGCCCAGCGCACCGACCCAACGCACGTCATCGGCGGTGAACTTGCCGAATTTACCCAGCGCCAGATTGACGGCGGCGCCAGTGCTGGCGGCCACGATCAGGTTCGGATCGTCGCTGCGTACTCCGATGACATGGTTGTAGGCGACAGCGCCGATACCGCCCGGCATGTAGGTCACCATCATCGGGGAATCGATGACGCCGGTTTCCAGCAAGCCATTGGCGGCCAGGCGGCAGGTCAGGTCATAACCACCCCCCGGTTTGGCGGGGGCGATGCACTCGCTTCTGTCAGCGGCCATGACTGGCAATGACAGCAGGCTGACGGTGGCGATGGCCAGCGGTGCTACGAGGGCGGCGGCGAGACGTTTTGTGGATGGCATGGTGTGCTCCTGATGCGTCTTGTTGTTGTCCAGATTTTTTTGTCCACAGAGCGCTTTTTGCTTTATGTTCAAGGCGAAAGCTGGCGCTCTTGTGGTGATGCATCGCGAATGCTGAGGCGATGAAGGCATGGTAGGAGCGCGACCTTTCATCAACCTGTCAGATTTCCCTAACCCTCATGAGACATTCGACGCATGCGCCTGCTAGTGATTGAGGACGATCCCCTCATTTCCAGCGCCCTGGAGCGCAGTCTTTCTGCGTCGGGATTCGCGGTGGACACCTTCTCAAGCCTGGCCTCGGCCCGCGATGCTGCGCGTCAGGGTGGCTTCGATCTCGTGCTGCTCGATCTGGGCTTGCCGGACGGGCAGGGCATGGAATTGCTGGCAGAGCTACGCCAGCGCGGTGATCTCACGCCGGTGCTGATCATCACTGCCCGCGATGGGGTGGATGACCGCGTGCGCGGGCTGGATCTCGGCGCCGATGATTATCTGGCCAAGCCGTTCTCGCTGGTGGAGATGGAAGCGCGCGTGCGTGCGCTGCTGCGGCGCAGTCAGGGGCGCAGCGACAACAGCATCCGCTTCGGGCCACTGACGATGTCCTCTGCCGGTAGCGGCACCTTGACCCTGCAGGACGCGGTGCTGGACCTGCCCCCGCGTGAGCGCCGCCTGCTGGAAAGCCTGATGCTGCATGCCGGCAAGGTGGTGTCGCGAGAAGTCATCGAGGGCAAGGTGTTCGGCTATGGGGAGGTCGGCTCCAATGCGCTGGAGGTGTATATCAGCCGCCTGCGCAAGCGGTTGGCGGGCAGCGATGTCCAGATTCGCACCCTGCGTGGGTTGGGCTATCGCCTCGAGATGACAGGCGCTGGATGATCATCCAGGGCAAGCTGCGCAATCGTCTGCTGGGCTGGCTGATGAGCATGATGCTCATCGTCGGCGGCCTGCTGTTGATCGACGCCTGGGTGACCAGTCAGCGCTCGGCGCAGCGCGCCTTTGACAGCCAACTGGAAGATGCCTTGCTGGCGATGTCAGAGGCCATCCAGTGGCAGGACGACATGCCGCGCATCATGATGCCGCCCGCCGCGCTCAGCATTCTGTCGACCCGCCATCAGGAGCGCGTCTTCTATCGCTTGATTGATGACCAAGGGCGGGTGCTGGCCAACAATCTCGACATCCCCCTGGCGAGCAAGCTCAAGCGCGAAGCCAGAGAGGGGGATGTCTGGCTGGATACCGACTACCAGGGCGTGAAGTGGCGACTGCATGCGCGCAGCGTGCGCTCTGCCGGTTGGGAGCGTCAGTTTCGCGTGCAGATCTGGGTCGGCCACACCACGGAGGGGCGCGAGTTGCTGGCGCGCGATCTCTTGATCCGTGCGGTAGGGCGAATACTGGTGATGGGGCTGTTGGCGGTCGTGATGATCTTCATCACGCTGCGACTGGCGCTCACGCCACTCAAGCGGCTGCGGGATCAGCTGCGTCGCCGACAGTCGCAGGATGCCAGTCCGCTCTCCGGTAGCATGCCTGAGGAGATGCGCGAACTCGTCGATACGCTTGAGCAACTCTTCCATCGTCAGGGGGCGTCGCGTGATGCCTTGCTGCGCTTCACGGCGGATGCCAGCCATCAGCTGCGCACGCCCTTGGCGGGGGTGCAGAACGTGGCGGAATTTGCCCTGCAGAGCCGCTCTCCCGATGAGTGGCATCAAGCCTTGAGTGACATCCATGCCAGTGCCGCACGCACCAGTCGACTGGCGGGCCAGCTCTTGAATCTCACCCGTCTTCGCCATCTGGCATTGCCCGCCGAACACGAGGTGGTGGAGCTGAGCGCGCTGTTGCGAGATGTCGTGCTGGAGTGGACAGAGCGCGACATGGCGCTTCAGCATGACCTGGGGCTGGCGTCGCTCCCCGATAGCCCGATCAGCGTGCTGGGCGAGGAGTGGGCGCTACGGGAATTGATCGGCAACCTGATCGAGAACGCACTGCGCTATACGCCCGCCGGCAGTGAAATCACGCTGGGACTGACGCTGGCGGCTGACAAGGTCGTGCTGTATAGCGAAGACAATGGGCCGGGTGTTGCCCCCGAAATGCTGGAACGGTTGTGTCAGCCCTTCGAGCGCGGCGGGCGTCAGGACACCGAAGGCTCAGGGCTTGGGCTTGCCATCGTCGAGACCATTGCGCAGCGTCATCAAGGCACGCTACAGGTGAGCAATCGTCTTGAGGGCGGCTTGCACATCAGCCTGACGCTGCGGCAATTGCCGACAGGAGAGGCAGATGCATAAGCGCAAGCCGGGACAGCGACTGACCGTTCAGCTGGTGATGAATCTGTTGACGAGGCTATTGATGCGCCTGTTGATAAGCCTGCTGGTGGGGGGCATGGGGATATCGACAGCCTCGGCAGCCTCGCGACTGGTGATTGAAGCAGCACTCGATCAACAGGTCGCGACGCCGCTGCTGACGGCCTTCTCGCAGCAACATCCCGAGTTCGAGATCGACTATCGTGACCGCACCTCGATGGGCGTCCATGCCCTTGCCGAGCAGACTGCCCCCGGTGCCGACATCATCATCAGCTCCGCCATGCCGTGGCAGGTGGCGCTGGTGAATCAAGGGCTGGCGCAGCGACTCGACAGCGACGTCGCTCGGCGATGGCCGGCATGGGCCAAGTGGCGCAATGAAGTCTTCGCCTTCACTTTTGAGCCCATCGTGATGGCCTATCGGCTGGATCTGGCGGGCAAGATGCTGCCGCCGTCTTCGCATGCCGATGTGCTGCGGTTGTTGACCGAACACGCAGACACCCTGTCAGGGCGCGTTGCCGCCTATTCGCCCTCCCGGAGTGCGCTGGGCTATGTGCTCTATCTGCAGGACTCGCGCTACTCCGGCCGCTTCTGGTCGCTGGTCGAGGCGCTGGGGCGCGTCAATGCCACGCTTGAGACCAGTACGCAGCGCATTCTTGAAGGGCTCTCCGAGGGGCGTTATTGGCTGGGCTATAACCTGCTGGGGTCGTATGCGTTGCAATGGGCGCAGTCACATCCTGAAGTCATCGTGCAGATGCCCTCTGACTACGCGCTGATTTCGATGCGTACCGCGTTCATTCATCGCGATGCACCGCATCCGCAAGCGGCACGTACCTTTCTGAATTTCCTGCTCAGCCGCGCAGGCCAGCATGTGCTGGCGGGCGAAACACCGCTTTTCAGCATTCGCAGCGATGTTGTTGGCCCCTTCACCGCGCAATCACTGCGCGATCAGGTCGGTCAGCGCCTCTATCCGCAGCCGTTGGACGCCTCCTCGCTGAGCATGCTGGATGGCTCGCGCCGGGCGGACTTTCTTACCCGCTGGTTCAATGCCTACTCGGGGGGCGCGCCAACCCCTTGACGCATGAAGGAGGCGAGCTTGAGCCTGAGTCTTTGCCTTTGAACCTGGCTCTTGAGGCCAAGCCCCTGGCGGCGCTGATGGTGTCGCTCGCAGGCTGGCGTGCCATTGCACCAGGCATGAATCGAGAGAGTATTGAGGGAGCATTCAGACCCCCGGCGGCGCCGCCACACTTGACCAATCGGTTAGTGTCGCGGCGTTCGGGATTTTCATTTCCATAGCGTGCGACGTTTGTCTGCAGGGATTCATATGAGCTATAATGGGTCATTACCTCTCGCAGCACCGCAATATCCGTAGTCATGGCGCCTGTCACTCAGGCCCTGCACTGCGGCTTTCGCGCATCCCTCACAAACTGCTACTGGGCGTTCGACATGCTACGTATAGCGCAAGAAGCTCTGACGTTTGATGACGTTCTTCTCGTCCCCGGCTACTCCGAGGTCCTCCCCAAGGACGTCAGCCTGAGATCCCGTCTCACACGTGACATCAGCGTCAATATCCCACTTATCTCTTCCGCGATGGATACTGTCACCGAAGCTCGCCTGGCCATTGCGATGGCTCAGGAAGGCGGTGTCGGCATCATCCACAAGAGCATGAGCATCGTCCAGCAGGCGGCGGAAGTCCGCAAGGTCAAGAAGCACGAGAGCGTCATCGTGCGTGACCCGGTCACCGTCAGCCCGAAAGCCAAGATCCAGGACCTGCTGTCAATGTCCGCGGAACACGGCTACTCCGGCTTCCCGGTCGTTGAGGGTGAATATCTGGTCGGCATCGTCACTGGCCGTGACATGCGCTTTCAACCGGATCACAGCGATACCGTCGCCGGTATCATGACCGGCCGCGACAAGCTGGTGACCGTGCTTGAAGGTACGTCACTGGACGAAATCAAGGCCAAGCTGCAGGAAAGCCGCATCGAGAAGATGCCGGTCGTCGATGACGAATTCCGCCTGCGTGGTCTGGTCACCGTGCGCGACATCGAGAAGGTCAAGGCCTACCCGAACGCCGCAAAAGACAGCAACGGCAGCCTGTTGGTTGGCGCTGCGGTCGGCACCGGCCCGGAAACGCCGGATCGCGTTGCTGCACTGGCCGAAGCCGGCGTTGACGTCATCGTCGTCGATACCGCACACGGCCATTCCAAGGGCGTGATCGAGCGCGTCGCCTGGGTGAAGCAGAACCATCCGAAGATTCAGGTCATCGGTGGCAACATCGCGACCGCTGAAGCCGCCATCGCGCTGGCCGAAGCTGGCGCTGATGGCGTCAAGGTCGGCATCGGCCCGGGTTCTATCTGCACCACGCGCATCGTCGCGGGTGTTGGTGTGCCGCAGATGAGCGCTGTCGCCAATGTCGTGGCTGCCATGGCCAAGTACGACGTGCCGGTCATCGCCGATGGCGGTATCCGTTTCTCCGGTGACATCGCCAAGGCCATCGCCGCAGGCGCTAGCATCGTCATGATCGGTGGCCTGCTCGCCGGTACCGAAGAAGCGCCGGGCGAAGTCGAGCTGTTCCAGGGTCGGACCTACAAGGCCTACCGTGGCATGGGTTCCATGGGCGCCATGTCCCAGACCCAAGGCTCCAGCGACCGTTACTTCCAGGACAAGAATGCCGGCGTCGAGAAGCTGGTACCGGAAGGCATCGAAGGCCGCGTGCCCTATAAGGGTATGATGAGCGCCATCGTGCACCAGCTGATGGGCGGCCTGCGTGCCTCCATGGGCTACACCGGTAGCCAGACCATCGAAGAGATGCGCACCAAGCCTGAATTCGTGCAGATCACCGGTGCCGGCTTCGCCGAATCCCACGTCCATGACGTGCAGATCACCAAAGAAGCGCCCAACTACCGGCGCGACTGAAGCACAGCGAAGCGCGACGTGAAGCGGGAGCCCTAGACGGGTTCCCGCTTTGCTTAGGGTTCCGGAAGTCTCGGCCCCTCTCGTGCTCCCTCGCAGCTCCGAAGCGGGTCTCACGACTCCCCAATGAGAGACTGAAGATGCAAGACATCCATTCCCACAAGATCCTGATCCTCGATTTCGGTTCTCAGTACACTCAGCTGATCGCACGTCGCGTGCGTGAGCTGGGCGTGTTCTCCGAAGTGCGTGCCTTCGACATCACTGAAGAAGAGATTCGCGAGTACAACCCCAACGGCATCATCCTTGCCGGTGGTCCGGAATCCGTGACCGAACTTGATTCGCCGCGTGCCCCGCAGTGCGTGTTCGAGATGGGTCTGCCGGTATTCGGTATCTGCTACGGCATGCAGACCATGGCCGAGCAGCTGGGCGGCAAGGTCGAAGGCTCCAACGTGCGTGAATTCGGCTATGCCCAGATTCGTGTCGATGGTGACTCCGCGCTGTTCAGCGGCATCAAGGACCACCTGGATGACGAAGGCCGTCCGCTGCTGGATGTCTGGATGAGTCACGGCGACAAGGTCGCCCAGGTGCCGGAAACCTTCACGGTCACCGCCTCCACCCCGAGCTGCCCGATTGCCGCCATGGCGTGGGAAGAGAAGCAGCTCTACGGCGTGCAGTTCCACCCGGAAGTCACTCACACCCTGCAGGGCCAGCGCATTCTCGAGCACTTCGTGATCGAGATCTGCCAAGCAGAGCGTCTGTGGACACCGGCCAAGATCATCGAAGACCTCACCGATCGCGTTCGCGCTCAGGTGGGTGATCGCAAGGTGCTGCTCGGCCTGTCCGGTGGTGTCGATTCCTCCGTGGTCGCGGCGCTGCTGCACAAGGCCATCGGTGCTCAGCTGACCTGCGTCTTCGTCGACAATGGCCTGCTGCGCAAGAAGGAAGGCGATCAGGTCATGGAAACCTTCGCACGCCACATGGGCGTCAAGGTCATCCGTGTCGATGCTGAAGACCTCTTCCTCGGCAAGCTCAAGGGCGTCAGTGACCCGGAAGCCAAGCGCAAGGCCATCGGCAACACCTTCATCGAAGTGTTCGATGCCGAAGCCACCAAGCTCAAGGATGTCGACTTCCTCGCCCAGGGCACCATCTACCCTGACGTGATCGAGTCCGCCGCCAGCAAGACCGGCAAGTCACACGTCATCAAGTCCCACCACAATGTCGGCGGCCTGCCGGACGACATGAAGATGGAACTGGTCGAGCCGCTGCGTGAACTGTTCAAGGACGAAGTGCGCAAGATTGGCCTGGAACTCGGCCTGCCGTACGACATGGTCTACCGTCACCCCTTCCCGGGGCCGGGTCTGGGCGTGCGTATCCTCGGTGAAGTGAAGAAGGAATACGCAGATATCCTGCGTGAAGCCGACGCCATCTTCATCGAAGAACTGCACAACTTCGACTGGTACCACAAGACCAGCCAGGCGTTCGCCGTCTTCCTGCCGGTCAAGTCCGTCGGTGTCGTCGGCGATGGCCGTCGTTACGAGTGGGTCATCGCCATTCGTGCCGTCGAGACTGTCGACTTCATGACCGCCCGCTGGGCGCACCTGCCGTATGAGCTGCTGGAGAAGGTCTCCAACCGCATCATCAACGAGCTGGAGCACGTCTCGCGCGTCACCTATGACGTCAGCAGCAAGCCGCCGGCCACCATCGAGTGGGAATGATCGCCTGACGATCCCCCTCGCTGAGCTGACGCAGCGCTCTGTCGAGACGGTCTCTTGAACTGATCGAGACGAGAACGCAGCAAGCAAAAAGCCCTTCTGGCCATTGGCCGGAAGGGCTTTTTGTGTAATTATTATTCACTTATACCTAGGGACTATTGTTATACCGCTAAAGGTTAAGATTTTTTTGCGTGGTTATAATTATTTTCAAACTAAATAAAGTTGTTATTATTAGCTATATGGCTGGTGCTTTAAAAATAGTAGTTTCTAGATTTAAAGTGATGCTTGTTGAATATTCCCTTTACGGTAAGGCTTGATAAGTCATAATGTTAACATGCGGCAAGCTGTAGAGAAAAGTTTACTGTCCTTGACAAAAATATAGTAATATTTTTTCTATGGTTATAGCTTGATGGCGGGTTTTAGTTCTATGTATTCAGGTTGCCATGCTAAATAATGCTTGTTGTTTGCGAGCTTTTATAAAATTTTGAGCTAGGTTTATTAATGAATAATTCTACTGCTATAATAAACGCACTGGGGCGTTTCGCTAATTCTATGCGTCTCTATAACGAAGCCTTTTTAAAATATAAGTATTTAGTTGCTATTGATCATGAAGAGGCTATTAATAATCTCGATCGCGCATTTGAACAAAAACTCGAATATTTTCATTCGTTATACGATGTGTCAAAGGGGGTGTTTGATTATAATGCCTGCCCTGAGGCAAACTTACTGATTAATATTCGTAATGCCATTCACCATCGAAATCATGCTTTATTTCATAGCATTCTTCAAACTATCTGGTTAGATGAAGGGCCTGAAAAACTACTTGGTGCTGAATTCTTAATAGCAAGGCATCGAACTGTTGGTGGATGTCCACCGCCGCCGATGCACTTGATAAAACTAGAAGATATATATTTTCGCCTTGACCCGAGACTAGAGTCAGGCTACATAGCTCCTAATATTGTAACTAAGGCATTGTCAAAATTCATTTCTTTAGAAAACAGTCTGTCTTGCGATAAGATTTGGTCTAAGGCTAAACAAGATAACTATCCGGATAAACAGGTATATTTAGATTTGCTGCCTATTTTTATTTCTGCAGTATCAAAAGTTTTTACTGCCTTGGATAGAGCTGAAATACCGTTTAATGGCTTTGATGAGAAAACATATAAGTCTGTCTTTATTGACGAGTTAAGGACTGATTTTGAACAATTGTGTTTTTTGGGATTGATAATTAATGATGTACAGATCAATCTAGGGCCAAGTTTTACGATCCAAGAAGCCTCTATAATTCGAGGTAGTACTTATTGATCTCAAGTGTGCGGTGTGATTATCTGTAATTAAAATATAGATGATGCCTGCTAGTTTTCTTGCTTTATATAATAGTCAAGTTGTCTAGATAGAGTTATACTGGCTCCTCACAATCAGAACTATAGGATGGAGTGTTCCCCCCCCCCTCCCCAAGCCTAGAAGTTATATGATTTTAGTTTTGAGCTATAATCTGTGCTGCTGATGTTGACTGAAAATTTATAGATATTTTTAGCGAGGATAAAACATGACGCAAGTAGCTCGGACGCATAGCGGCAAACTAATATATGCTTCTTCTATAGCTATCGCTGATTGGGAAGTATTAAAGCTGACGGTGAATTCAGATGATTTTATAATGCCTTGTTGTGATGCACCAGCAATCCTTAAAACGAGCATCAATAACTTACCGTTCTTTGCTCACGCATCAGGTGAGTGCAGTAGTGCACCTGAAACGAAATGGCACAAGTCTGGCAAAGCTACAGTGATGGCTGCCTTAGCTAGCATGGGTATTGAGCACTGCGACGAGGTTCTAGGCCAATCATCAAGTGGCTCTAGTTGGAAGGCAGATGTGCTTTTTTCAATTAATGATCGTAGAGTAGCCATCGAGTTGCAACGTTCTTATCAGCACTTGCGCGATTTTATACGCCGGCAGGAGAGGTATGCTGAATCGGACGTGGAGTGTTATTGGTTGGTGCGTAAAGATGTATTTATAACTCTAAGTAAGGCTACAGCTAGATTACTGTTGAAGCGTGATTTCGAAGGTCTATTTCCACCTGGAGGAATTGGTACTGGTATGTTGCCCGAGTTACCAGTAGCTATGCTTAATATTGAAGCTGAGCAATTGGTTGAATTTGGATGTTTAAAAAGCGCAACAGTACCCGTGTGGTTATCTGGTATTATTGATGGGATATATAAATATCGTGAAGGTTCTTGGACTCTTGATTAATAAAAGTGTATAGGAGCCGAAAGCCCTTCCGCTCATTTGCCGGAAGGGCTTTTTTGTGGATTCAGTTCAGGGCCGTTTACGGTTTTGTGTACTTCTGCCCGGCTGGTTCCTGCCTATCCCTCTGTAAATCCAGCCGCACGTCGTGAGAGGAGTGTAAGAAGGCAATGTTCGCCATTCTCTGTACTTCATATACATACGTGAGAACCAACACATCGTCATAGAGTATGGTGGAGTCATGAGATTGCGGTGCAACTCAGAGAGTATCAACAGCCTCGCCTCACAGCCGAATAGTCGTCTTTTGGCGATAGATTGTGGAGCTTTCGTCAGTATAAGGAGAGTCGTGGCAGATTCGGGAAGGCGCGCGCATCGCGGTGATACCCTCTTGCGCGGTGCCGATGCTGGTGTCGTGACCAGTGATGGAGCCCCCCCGAATCTGAAGGAAAGACGATGACGACCGAACAACCACGGCTGGGCCGACGAGGGATGCTGTTTCTGCTGATTGTCCTGGGGGCTTTCCCTCCACTGACGATGGATATCTATCTGCCAGCGCTGCCGCAGATAGCAGAGACCTTCGGGGTTGCGCGTGATGCCGTGAACCTGACGCTGGGTGGCTATATGGTCGCCTATGCCTGCGGCATGTTGTTCTGGGGGCCGTTGAGCGAGAAGTTCGGGCGCAAGCCGATCCTGATGATCGGTCTTGTGCTCTATGTTCTGGCCAGCATCGGCTGCGTGTTCACTCACAGCATCGAGCCTTTGATCATCTTCCGAGTCCTGCAGGGTTTCGGCGGTGGCGCCGTCACGGTGGTGGAAACCTCCATCGTGAAGGACCTCTACAAGGGCCGTGAGCGAGAGCGAATTCTGGCCACCGTCATGTCGCTGGTCGTGATCGCGCCGCTGGTCGCCCCCGTGCTGGGGGCAGCGCTGCTGAAGATAGCCTCCTGGCACGCGATCTTCGTGACACTCGCCGTGTTTGGCGCCCTCGCGTTTGCCCTCGTGCTGCTGTTTCGGGAATCGCTCGAGCATCGCTATGAAGGGCCAGTGCTCAAATCCTGGAGCCGACTCGGCACGGTGCTGCGCAATCCGCACTTCGCCTATCTGGTGCTGCTGTTCGGCATGGCGCCGATGTGCCTGATGGCGTTCATCGGCAGTGCCGCGTACATCTATATCGATGGGTTCGGCATGTCCGAGCAGGCCTTCAGTCTGATTTTCGCCATGAATGCCCTGTGCGCGCTTTTCGGCCCGATGCTGTATCTGCGCCTGTCGCGGGTGATGTCCGTCCAGACCATCATCCGGGTGGGTTTCGCGGTGCTGGTCGTGAGTGGCGTGATACTGGTGCTCTTCGGTGATCGCTCCCCGTGGCTCTTCGCCGCCTGTGCCGCTTGCGCTACGCTCGCCGTGGTTGGCCTGCGCGTGCCCGGCACCAACCTCATCCTGGAACAGCAGCAGCGCGATACCGGCTCCGCGGTCGCCCTCATCCACTTCCTCACCAGCATGCTCGGCGCCATCGCGGTGCAACTGGTCGCTGCACACTCCGGTGATCTGACTCCCACCCTGGGAGGTCTCTTTATCGTGGTCGGCGTGCTGTGTGGGCTCATGTGGTTGGCGGTACAAGGCCGCTCCTTCGTGACCGACAACCTGTCGAAACGCGATGATCCAGAAGCCGTGGCGTCCTGAGACGTGCATCCTGCTTGAGGATGTCAGGTGAGAGAGCGGCGTAAAAAGCCCTTCCGGCCAATGGCCGGAAGGGCTTTTTTGTGGGCGCTATTCAGAGATCGCTTACCGCCTTGTGGCTCCTGCTCGGCTGGCGCCTGCCTGGCTTTCTGCAGGTTCAGCCGTATGCCGTGGGCGGAGTGGAAGAAGCCAAAACCGGCCAGTGGGCGGGTGTCGGCGTCAGGCGTCTGCCATTCCACGTCGGCGCGGTGGTTGCGGACTTCGTGCATCACGGCGTTGTATTTCAGCAGCAGTGAGTCCGGTTCGGGCTTTTCGGTCTTCACGTTCCATTGGGTGATGACCAGCACGTAGTCACCGAGCTGTGGTTGATAGGTCGATTCGAGATGCGCTTCGGTGAGCGTCATCGGTAGCGAGTCGTCATCCTCGGAGAGCGCGAGGTGGTGATTGAGGTAGTCGCCGAGTTGATCCACCAGTGGCTGCGGCAGGGGCTGGCCTGGTGTCTGCTCACCAAGGGCTGCCAGTGCCGGCGCGGCGATCAGCAGGTCTTCGCGCGGGAACTGGAGCGTGAGGTGCAGCGTGTGCTGCGGTTGCTGCTCGAATGTCAGCACGCTGCCGGGCAGGGCGTGGGCGTGAGCCGTCTCGATGAGGCCGCCTCCCGCCCCGCTGGCCCCATGGCCGAGGGAGATCACGGCAAGGGGGAGCAGGGCGGTGCGCCAGGAAACGCGCCGGCTCATTCGGTCTGGCCGCCGTAGTCGTCGGTGCGGTCCCGCCATACCGAGTGCGGATGGTTGCCGACCTTGTCGGTGGACTTGTTCGACTGCAACGAGAATTCGATCCACAGCGAGGGGCCGTGGATACGCACGTAATCGTTCTCGGCGCTGACCTGCGGCGTGCCGGAGAAGCCGAGGTAGGTGTCCGGAAGCTCTGCGGTGTACTTCGCCATGTAGGCCTTGGCCTCCGGCGCGGAGATGTCGTCGACGTAGGTCTCGATGGCGGTGAGCAGCAGGGCTTGCTGGTCATCATCCAGCTCGGAGACGGGAATGCCTTCATAGCTTTCGGGGATGGCATCGTCGGCCTGGGGGCCAGCGAGGATGTCACGGTAGGTGCCTTCCAGTGTCGCCTCGGCCTTTTGATCCTCGGAGAGCGAGCTGAGCAGGGTGGCGAAGGCATCGCGTTCCTGGGTCAGCGGCTCGTTCACGCGCCCGTTCATCTCGAAATACGGGAAGGGTTCCACGCCACGGAAGGAGGGCGTGGCACCGGCCAGCTTGCCATCGGTGTAGGTGTTGGCGAAGGCCATGTGGTGGCCGCCGTAGTACAGCTCCCAGGTGCCGGTCTCACCCGGTGTGCCGAGGAAGGCGAACTTGGTGTTGTAGGAGGAGTAACCGGCCTTGTAGTCGGTGCTGACGGTGTTGATGTAGTCATCGGCGTTGAGCGTCTGGATCATCTCGTCGAAGCCTTCATCCGGGGCCTTGCCGGTGGCTTCCATCATGATGGCTTTGACGAAGCCACGCTGCTTGATGTTCAGCTCGCCCAGCAGCACGCCGGGGCGTTTCGGGAAGGCGCCAGCGGGCAGATTGCTCCAGTTCTCGGCTTCCTCGAGGGAGTAGTCATGTTGCAGATTCTTGAGGATGTCATCGTCGGAGATATCGGCCTTGAGCAGATCAATCAGGCACAGCATGCGCTCATAACCTGGCGTGTCGCCACATTCGGCGGCGCTCTCGGGGATAGGCACGCTTTCCATCAGGGTGCTGGTGTCGCCCATCCGCGTGCGCAGCGCTTCACTCAGTGCCTCGTCTTCAGCAGACATCGGCGGCGGGCCATCATGACCGGGCGGCGGCCCATCTTGTCCTTGCTGAGCGAGGACGGGGAAGGAGAGGAGTGCGGCAAGCGCAGTTCCACCGGTCAACATGAGACGTCGGGACATCGATGTGCCTATTTTCTATGGGACAGGAGGAAAACCTTAGCCCGCCTGACGTCGAGCAGGAAGCCTTCGCCAGATGAATTCTTTGTGCACATGCCGCTGCCGGCATGTCGGCAGGCGGCGACGAGAATGGGCTTTATCTGGCCTCACGCCAGGCTCAGCTGGCCGTCGTATTCAAAGCGTCTCGGTGCCTGAGTCACCGGGTCAATGAACTCGAGTCCCCTGGAGAGCAGCTGCAACGGGCTAGCATAATCATCCGGCGAGAGTGGCTGCAGCACGGGGTAGTAGCGATCATTCAGGATCGGCCAGCCGAGGGTCTGCATGTGCACGCGCAGCTGGTGGGTTCTGCCGGTGACAGGGTGCAGCTCGAACAATGCCTGGCTGTCAGTTTGCTCTATACAACGAATCACGGAGTGGCTGTTGGCGGCGCCTTCGGTGACGTGAATGCGAAAGCGCTGCTCGCTCTGCTCGAGGCGATTCTTCACCTCCCACTGCTGGCCGACAATGGACTCATCGCTGTGTGTCTCGGCGATGGCCTGATAGGTCTTGTGGATATTCCGCGATTTGAACAGCTCATGGTAGAGGTGGCGTGTGTCGGGATTGACGGAGCACATCACCAGCCCCGCCGTGACTCTATCCAGGCGATGTACCGCCTGCAGTGCCTCTATTCCGATGCGCTGGCGCAGGCGCTGCTGCAGGCACTCGTTCACGTACAGGCCACCGGGCGTGACGGGCAGAAAGTGTGGCTTGTAGGCCACCAGAATGTGCTCATCCTGATAGAGGATTCGCTCCGCGAAGGGGATGCTCGGCTCGCTTGCCACCTCGCGGTAATAGAACACGCGCAGCTGCGGCTTGAAAGGGCACTCCGACGTGATCAGCGAGCCATCATCGCGATGCACCTTGCCCTCGGCCATGCGCGCTCGCCATGCCGTTTCATCAATCGCCGGAAACTTGAGTAGCAGATACTCCAGCACCGTCGTCACACCGGGATTGACCTGAGGCAGGCTCAGCTTGGAAGGGCGCGCGGAAATCGACATGGCGTGAGTCACACAGAGTGAGAGAACGGATGAGCAAGTGGCGAGACAGTCCCAGCTTGCCAAAGAGGCTGTCAGTGTAACCGAGTGATGGCGGGCACGTGGCGAACGGGCGAAGTCTGCCAGGGTTTTTCCTCTGGCATATGAATATGCGGCCTATCTAAAGAGCAATGGCCAAGTGGCACAGACGGTTTTACGCTGATGATACCGAGTGACGAGGCTTTCAAGCACGATCAAGAGGGAATAACGCATGGAGCATGACATCACCCAACCCATCACTCAGCTGCCAGTCGCCGTCATCGGGGCAGGGCCGATAGGGCTGAGCGCGGCGGTTCACCTGCTGGAGGCGGGCATTGAGCCCATCATCTTCGAGTCCGGTGAGCAGGCGGGAGCCCACCTGGCGAGCTGGGGGCATGTGCGCATGTTCTCGCCGTGGTCCTACAATATCGATTCCGCCGCTGCGGCTCTGCTCAAGCAGACGGGTTGGAGGGAGCCGGAGCCGACGGCGTTTCCCACCGGCGCGGAGCTGCTGACGCAGTATCTGCAGCCGCTGGCAGCGTATCCGGCGATTGCCTCGCGCTTGCATACCCACTCACGCGTCACGCATGTCAGTCGTCAGCAGCATGATGTGTTGCGCTCCTCTGGCCGAGACGCCGCACCCTTCGTGCTGCGCGTGAGTGGTGCGAGCGGAAACCCGGCAGGCGAGCGCGATGTGCTCGTTCGCGCCGTGATCGATGCCTCCGGCACCTATCAAACTCCCAACGGTATTGGCGCGCACGGCATTCCCGCACTGGGTGAAATCGCGGCGGCCGACAGCATCGCCTATGGCGTGCCGGATATCACCGGCAAGGCGCGTGCGCAGTATGCGGGCAAGACCGTTCTCGTCGTCGGTGGTGGGCATTCTGCCTTCAATGCGTTGCAGGACTTGATCGCCCTGGCGGATGAGCATCCTGATACGCGCATTCTGTGGGGCGTGCGCGGCGCGACGATGGATAACGTCATCCGCTCGCCCGAGGACGATGAGCTGCAAGAGCGCCGAGCGCTTGAGGAGCGTATCCAGCAATGGTTGGAAGCGGGCAGATTCGAGGTAGTGACGAATCTCGCCATTGACGCGATTCATCACGAGAGTGGGCAACTCGTGGTGGAAAGTGGCGCGCAATATCTGCCAGCGGTAGATCGCATCATTGCCGCCACCGGCTTTCGACCGGATCTCGCGCTACTCTCGGAGCTACGCGTCTCGCTGGACCCCGCCACGCAAAGCCCCGTGCGTCTTGCACCGCTGATCGACCCTAACCAGCACAGCTGTGGCTCCGTGCCGCCGCATGGCGCCGCGGAACTGGCCCACGCGGAATCCGGCCTGTATATCGTCGGCATCAAGAGTTATGGGCGCGCGCCGACCTTTTTGATGCGCACCGGTTATCAGCAGGTGACATCCGTCGTCGCCGCCTTGGTTGATCCTGAGTCAGTAACACCTGCACCTATATGCGGGGCAGTCAGTAAGGCCGCCGCGAAAGACACCACCGCATGTGAGTCGAGCTGCGGGTAACGGCTGACAATGAAGAAAGCCGTGGCAGAGTAGCCACGGCTTTTGAAAAGCTGCCATATTCATTTGTGTAAAGAATAATTCTGCTAGATTTTTGTTTTGTTACTACATCATTATTTTTTATCATTGATTTTCAGCACCAATACTCTTTAATAGTGCATTATATTGGTGTTCGTCTTCTTGCAGTTTTTCAAGTATTCGCTTTGCTGCTGTTTGCATCTCTGGTATTTCAATAGGAGTCGCACCTCTTTCAAATACGCCAGAGAGGTGAGAATATTCATTATTTATTCTCGATATAAGTGTAGTAGGGATGCCCTCATTGCCAAAGAATCTTTCTAAGCTTTTATCATTCATCCCCTGATCAGGGTATTTGTAATAGAGATAAATTTCAAAGAATTTCCTTGAATTGTTAGGGAAGTTATAAAAAACATGATAATTTGAGTCGTCAACTGATTCAATATTGGCGCACTTGTGTATTTGATGGAAAAGAAAGTTGAATTCAGTTACATAATCTTTTAGATATTTAGGCATAACTTGAATGGTTGATTTGTCGTGCTGTCTATTAATAGTAAAATAAGATTTTTGAATTTTTCGGCTAGTTCCATCCTCCTGAGCTTTATTATCGTTAAGCTTTTTTAAATATTTCAAAAACTCCAAATTGTGAGTTGATATAAATAGTTGATCAAAATTACCACTGGACACTATTTCTGAGTCAATTATGCTAAAGATAAAAAATATATGATTGCCATCAAGGGAAGATATTGGATCATCTATCCAAATTAATGGCTTGGTAGCCTTGGTTTCAATATCATCCAGTCTTGCTATGAAATAACAAAAAGCTAATAAACTGCATTCACCTTCGCTGAGGTGGTACGCTTTATTCCCATCGCGCATAACTTCGAAACGTACAGCTTTATGATTATCAACGCTGTTGCTTTCTTTTATGGCTTCTAGCTTTAAAGACTGATGGCCAAAATAATTATTCAGATACTCGTTGACTTTTTCTGCTCCTTTTGCTTCATCATTAAGGGCTTTTTTCTTTGTAGATATTTCTCTTAATGTACTACTTATTTTTTCTTTATAACCTTCATATTTTTGGACCGCAGGTTCAAGGCTTTGTTTTAAATTTTGAAGTGATAATTGTTCGTTGGTATAATTGATGATTGTTAAGAAATCATATACTTCTTTTAATCTAAGCTCTGTCTTAGCCTTATTTTTTTCTTTTCCTAAAGAAGTTGTAAAATTATTTGATTCAATAAATATTTCTTTATATAAAGACCAATACGTATTCAATTCATTTGAGTTATCCGTTGGCGTTTCAAATGCTATGGTATTTATTATATCATTCTTTCTAGCTAATAACTGTTCCTCTATAATTTCTAGATTTTTTATATAGATTTCACTTTCTATTCCTATCTGCTTTAGTATAGCATTTGCTTGACTATGCCATTTTGAATATAACTTCGATGTATCAAGTTTGTTTATTTGGGAGTGCTTAGCCTTTTCTTGAGCTATGCTGTTTAGGATAGAGTCTATTTTGTTTTCGATTTTTTGTGATTCTTCATCAAAATGGTTTTCTAGTTTACTCCATCTATCTTGAGTTATTTCGTTACTGCAGAAGACACATAACATATCTGTATCTTTATGCAAGGCTACGCCTTCTTTAGCCCATCTGTTTAAAATAGAATTTTTTACTAACTCTTCTAATTTATTTGACTCACTTACTTCTTGCTCAATAACTTCTTTTGAAGCTTGAATTATATTGGATAAACTGAATGAGGGTGGGTTTTGTATACTTGTGCTAGGTATGATGCTTTCTAAAATCAAATTTTCATATGTTTTTTGTTCCTCCTCGCTAGGCGGGGTGTAGTTCTCAGAAAGTACTTGGGATATATCGTGCTTAAGCTTGATTATTGTATAATTTTGATCACCATATTTTTCTGGTTTGTATTTTATACCGAGTTCCTTGTCAGTTGCTTTCTGATTTAATTTTTTATCAAGATTACTTTGTGCAGTTCTATATTTCGCATCAGCCTCAATATAGTTATTATGCGAGTCTTTTTTCTTAAGATAGATTCCAGTTTCGTTTCTTTCAATATTGCTTCCAAGCTCTTCTTCAAGCTGAATTATTTCTTTTTCCAGAGTCGCGTTATTATCACCTAAAATGGCGAAGGATTCAATATGATCATCAGGATTAATGATGAATCGCAAGTTTTCTTTTATAAAATCTTCATTGAAAACTCTAACCTTAATATTTTGTAAAGAATAGTTTTCTTGAGTTATAGCGGTTCTATCGCCTAACTTTATAATAAACTCTGGATTTAAATATTTATCAGTTAAATTTTTAGTTTCTACTGACCTAATAATTCTAGAAAGAGTTGTTTTTCCAGAATAATTCCTGCCATACAGTATATTTAGATCGGTGAAGTTTTGTACTGCTCCGCCATTACTTTTAACTTCATTTTTCCATACAAAGTCTTTGAAAATACCAATATTTTTTATAGCTTCAAATGTTTTTAACATATATATTAGTACTCATTGGTAATTTTTTAAGAGCTCTATGTATTTTATAGCAGATCGGCACGTGTACTTCCAACGTTTTATAGTGTTTATTTTGTTTTAGTAATATTAATAAGATATGTTAAATAATTATCATTAGAAAAAGCCCCCTCAGCATAGCTGAGAGGGCTTTTTCTTGCGTCGTGCTGATCGCTTTCTTCCGCGAGTAGATCTGCCATTTTCTACTGAGATCTACAGCGGGTGCTGCTCTTCTGCGTAAAGCTCTGCCTTGGCGTCGCGTAGCACGTCTTCACATGCGCCGTGGTTGGCCAGTTGCATCATCAAATTCTGGCTAAGGGCGAAGCCCTTGCCCAGGCAGGTGTCTATCTCATCACTACTGAGTGCAGGGGTAACGTTACAGTCAATCTTCATTGTACGACTGCCGCTATCAACGCGGTCTGCCAGGGCGCGTAGCTTCCAGGCAAACTTCGTCAACCAGCGGTCGGTAGAGTCGGGGCCTTCGGTCACGTCGAGCGTGCACTGCCATTCAGGTTTGTAGACCTTCATGTAAACCTCCTCGGCTGGTCGTTTTCAATGATCGATCGTGATGTCTGCTCCGCGTGCTGTACTGGTGTCATGCGATAACTGATGCATTTCGTGCTTTCTGACGCGCCTGACAGGATGACTCGCACCCTATGGCGTCACTTCAGAATACGAGTTTTGCGGCTGAGATACACCCACCGGCCAGTAAACGTCTGATCAGCGCAGCGAATATCGATCATTTTGAGGCGATGGTGAGGTATCCCGACGCGTCGCCTTGCGTCATTCATCAGCATTTAATGGCGAAAATGGCGTGGTTTTCTGCTTTTTATAGCGATTTGTGTGCCGTAGGCGGCGATAGATGGTGTCGGCTGAACGGTGGGATATTTCAGAAGGTTGAGCAATATCTCGCGTTATCCACAGCCGGTTGATGACATTTCTAGTGCTGTGTAAGGCTGTGATGCCTTGGAGGCGCTGATAAAAAGTCGTGTTACATCATGCTGGCATCCCGCGTATTGCTCAGCCTGCTGTTGTGCCATTTACTAGATATTCCAGCGCGATATGCAGCCAATCAAAGGTGTCAGGGCTGTGGGTGGCGGGCATGCCATCAGGTGTCGGCAGGTCGTGTGGTTGCTCGCCGAGCACATCCTCAACACAGCTCAATGTGATGCCGTGGTGGATGGCGAAGGCTTCCAGCTCCCCACTGGCTAGCCAGATTTCCTGTGCCACCGTTGGCACTGCACTTACCGCACAGGCATACGCGACGATATCGCCGTTGTCGCGTTCCGCCATGATACGTGTGGCGTGCGCCTGCAATTGCTCGTTCAGTAGTGGATAGCGTGATTCGATGGGTGTATCGCGTGATGTGGCGCACGTGTCAGTCGTTGGCGAGTGCCCGGGATGAAAGCGTATCAGCGGTTTGGGAGGTGTGTCCGCAGGCATGAAAAGTCTCCGTAGATGATGACCGTGGAAGATGTCCGTGGAAGATGGAACATCGCTGACACCGTCCTCTGATGAGGTGTTGGCAGCAGTCGCTAGCGCAGGTACCACAAGGGCAGCGCAAGAGGAGGTGTAAAGTCGCTCTTATCAATAGTGGCTTGCGCCAATCATGCAAAACGCGCAAATAATCTCTTGAATGGCTCTTTTTTCAAGAAATCTCCGCGAAAGTGAAACCAAGGTCACATGCTCTGCGTAGGTGAAAGGAAGTGCTGTACACGATGACTCCCTGTTGTCTAAAACACGCCTTTTTACTACTGGAGATAAACTGCATGAATCAGTATGCCTCACGAATTCGACTATCCCTGCTGTTGCTGCGTCTGGGCGTGTTTCTGGTAATGACGATGTGGACGTTGGACAAGTTCATCGATCCTGGTCATGCCGTCGGTATCTTTGAGAAATTCTATTCCGTGGCGGGTGTTGGCCACAGTATCGTCTATGTGCTCGCCGCCATCGAGATGGTGCTGCTGGTGTTGTTCCTCGCGGGTGTGAAGAAGACCATCACCTACGGTCTCGTGCTGATTCTGCATGCGGGTTCCACGCTTTCCGCGTTCAGCCTGTATTTCACACCTTGGGACAACCTGCTGTTCTTCGCCGCATGGCCGATGCTGGCAGCCTGTGTCGCGCTGTTCATGCTGCGTGATATTGATACCTGCTATACGCTGGGTGGCAAGCAGGCGCGTTTGGCAGAAGAGACTGCTCTCGCGAAGTGATATTGACGCCTCGTGATCATGCTTGGCTGTGTTGATCGATGTCGATTCATCAGTGGCACTCCGGTTTTATCAGTGTGTTGCACCTGAATTTGATGTCACGTTGCATAATTGAGAATAATTAGCTTTGAGTGTCATGAAAGTTGAAGGTGAAAACGCCGCCATCCATAAGAATCATGGATGGCGGCGTTTTTTGTTGGCATGTGAAAATGATATCAGATGCCATGACTCATGATTGTTATCTTTTGGCTAAAAAATAATCACCTGATGATATCCTTTTTACTTGATCTCATGCTGTTTCATCCGCCAGGCGTAACGACGGGAAAAGCATTACGTAAGCGACGATGAACAGAGTATCGACTAGATCATCGCTGGCCGCAGCGTGCCACTCAGCGCCGAGAGGGCCGAGGACAGGTCGCCGCCAGTGGCGTCTTCATCGGCCTTCGAGACGGCATCTTCGCTGCGCGGCTGCATGGCCAACACAGTGTCAGGTTCAGCAGTGCGCTCCATGATGGCATTCAGCGCATGCAGGCTGGCGTGGTGGTGGAACTGCCAAACGCCATAGATACGACCATCAAAGGCGGCTTCGCTACCCAGCGTCGGGTCTACCGCCAGGCCAGCGCCCAGCCCGAACAGATAGAGGCCGGTGAGAAGTCTGCCGTGAAGATCACGCGGATTGCCGTTGGCATCAGAATCCAGCCCGCCTTTTACCTCGCTTAGCGTTAGCGGTTGGTGCTCGGCATCCGTCATGCGCGGCAAGATAGGCTGATAGCCGTTGCACTGAATCACGATGGGTGAATCTGCCAGCGCTTCACTGGCCTCCAGCAGCCGTTGAGTCGGGCCTGGGCCTGTCTGAATCAAGCGAACATTCATCGCGCAGTCTTCCAGACGACCGGTGGCGAGAACTTCCTGGCCGATCGCCAATGCGCGATAGCGCAGCCCGCCAGAACGATTGATACGCCCACTGATTGGGCATACATCGCGTTCAGGGTCAAAGGTATAGCCAGCGGCCTGTGCTTCCTCGGCATTCTCGAAGAACAACCGAATCGGTGAGCGATGCAGTAGCGTGATTTCAGTGACGCGCGTATTGCCCAGTGCCGTCGCCAGCACATCCAGCATTGAGAAGGCGCTGTGCGAGCCTCCTATTACGCAGATACGTCCACCGCGGCGCAGACGCGGCAGCAACAGGCTGCGCAGCAACCCTTCTGGCATGCGCAGTAGTTCATCTCCGCTGTAGACGCGGGCGCGTGAGGAGAGGGAGAGCCTCTGCCGGCTGAGGCTATCCATCAGGTATTCTGGCGACTGATGGCCACCCAGATTGAGCACCAGGTTGCGTGTCCGCACGCGCAGGGGGCGAGAGTCATGTCCCGGCATATGGGACAACGTCAGGATGTTGCAGTCATCAACACGCTGCAGCGCATCGAGACTGGTGCCGCACCAGAGCTCTGCGCCTGACAATGTGGTGATGTAGTCCAGCACCAACGCAGAAGCGGCTTCCAATAGCGCGCCGACTTCGTCAAGCGCGGGAGCGCTGAACGCCTGCGCGCGAATGCCTTCAAGGCGGGAGTCACCTTCAAGCGGAGCGAAGAATTCAGCCAGTGCCGGATCTCTCAGGCAGTCGAGAAAGACGTCGCCAACCGAATTGGCGGTAATGCGATATTCCCCGAGCCGCCCCGCTCCGAGACGTCCACCGGCAGGCGTGCCACCGGCATCGACAATCAGTAGTCCGCGTTGGGCCAGCTCAGGCAGTTGACCGTTTTTTAGCGCATTGAATAAAAAGCCCATCCCTGCAGGGCCTACGCCGGCAACGACGCAACCATATGTCGTTATGTTGGAAAAATCCTGCATGTCGTTTAGCTCCCTGAGTTGAATATTGCGTCATGTGTGCTGTCCGATGCGCAGATGAAAAGGTGCTTTCACTGTGATGCATGGGTAGCCGGCGGTTAGTGAATAGCTCCGCTCTATGAGGTGTTTCGTGTTGGTAATAGCGCATCGACACAATGACAGTCATGGGTCCCTATGCATGTCATTGGTGATGATGTCTTTATCGTAGTAGTGATATTAGCAACATCGATTTTTATGACCCGCTCTGCAATGGAGGCTTGTTTCACGGCCGACCGTTATCCGTAAATCAAGCAGGCATGTCGCTAGAGTTAAAGATTATAATTTCCGTAACACTTTGTTTGTTAATGAGAAAATACATAGTGAGACTATTTCATTGTCATTTTTATCGTTATTTTTCATCATTGCCCATGAACGCTATCATGCATGCGTGTCACGACATGAGTAGGTGATGTTATGACGAGTAATCTCATGATGCCGCTGTATTTCCACCATCAAAAAATGGCGAGCATGGAGGTAGAAACGTCAGTCTATCGGCATATCCAGCCATGCTGTCTTAACGTGATTCCCAAGCGTGATGTCTGGATGGGGTGTTCAGACATGGTGCTAGAACGAGAGCGCGCGAACGTGATGACTGAAGATGCCAGTGACTATTTTGATGAATTAATAAGGATTAATAAATGACCTGTGTCACAAACAAAATACAGTTTGATTAAAACCATTATTTGGAGTGAAGCGCTGGATTTATATCTAATGCGAGTGGCTTATGTTTGAAGCATGGTTGTTTGATCTCTCTCCATCATGGATACGCCTATCTCGCTAGATGTTCTCATCAGTGCAACGCGACGGTGCAACAGGCGTTGGAGAGCTGTCTCTGCTATGCTCTGCGCCCGCGCGCACCTGCCTGTTCGGCTCGTGATCGTTCATTGATCTGAAGGAATGTCCCCGTGACTGATGCCACCGCCACTTCTGCCTTTGCCACTTTGGCGCTGGCACCCGAACTGCTCAGCAATCTTGAAACGCTGGGTTATCACGAGATGACGCCTATCCAGGCGCAGAGTCTGCCTCTGATGCTGGAAGGGCGAGATGTGATCGCCCAGGGCCAGACCGGCTCTGGCAAGACAGCCGCCTTTGGCCTCGGCCTGCTGTCGCGCCTCAAGGTGTCTCGCTTCCGCGTGCAATCGCTGGTGCTGTGTCCGACGCGTGAGTTGGCGGACCAGGTCGCTGGAGAGATTCGTCGTCTGGCGCGCGGCATGCACAACGTCAAGGTGCTCGCACTGTGCGGTGGTGCACCGTTTGGCCCGCAGTTGGGTTCGTTGGAGCATGGCGCTCACATCATCGTCGGTACGCCGGGACGCGTGGACGAGCATCTGCGCAAGGGTAGTCTGAGCCTTGCCGAGCTCAACACGCTGGTGCTGGACGAAGCCGATCGTATGCTGGACATGGGCTTCGCTGAGGTGCTGGATGCCATCGTTGCCGAGGCGCCGGAAGATCGTCAGACCCTGCTATTCAGCGCGACCTTCGCGGATAGCGTGCGTCCGATTGCCGAGCGCATGCTGCGTGATCCGGCCAGCATCGAAGTGGCCTCGACCCATGATGAAAGCAGCATTCGTCAGCTGTTTCACCGTGTGGCCGACAATGAAGCGCGCTTTGAAGCGCTGCGCATTCTGCTGCTCAAGTATCGTCCGGAATCCAGTGTGGTGTTCTGCAATACCAAGCGTGAGGCGCAGGAGGTCAGCGATGCGCTCAATGAGCACGGTTTCAGCGCGATGTCACTGCACGGTGACCTGGAGCAGAGTGAGCGTGACCAGACGCTGGTGATGTTCGCCAACAAGAGTGCGTCTATCCTGGTCGCCACCGATGTGGCGGCACGGGGTCTCGATATCGAAGCGCTGGATGCGGTGTTCAACTATGAGATCGCACGTGATCTCGATGCCCACGTCCATCGCGTTGGCCGCACCGGTCGCGCTGGCAGCTCTGGTATTGCCTGCACGCTGTATACCGAGAAAGAAGATTACCGCCTGACCAAGCTCGGTGAGTTCCTGGAACAGACGCTGACACCGGAGCCGCTGCCGTCCAAGAGCATGCTGACGCGCGAGCCTTTCTATGCCCGCATGGCTACGCTGCAGATTGACGGTGGCAAGAAGGACAAGCTGCGTCCTGGCGACATTCTGGGTGCACTGACTGGCGACGGCGGCATGTCCGGCAGCCAGATAGGCAAGATCAAGGTGCTGGCGCACACGACCTTCCTGGCGGTAGAGCGCGATGTTGCCAAGACAGCGCTGGCTCAACTGATGAATGGCAAGCTCAAGGGTCGCTCCTTCCGCGCCCGTCGTCTCAAGAGCTAACCCGCAGAGGTCGAAAGACCTGCCGGGTACTGTTCAGAGATCTAATGTCTCTTTCGACCTTGAGATCACGCTTATCGATGCCCGCCTTCTTGGCGGGCATCGTGCTTTTTGAGCAGTAGATTGCACCTCGCTGCATATGCATCCGCTGGCTAATCTAAAGGGGAGTCGCCTTGATTGGCAGGGCGTTGACAGGGAGCTGACAGATGAGTGACAGCACGGCCGAGAATCTTCGCATTCGTGAAGAACGCACTTTTGATCATGAGCGGGTTTATCGCATTCATGAATCAGTTTTTGCCGGCCATCGCGAGGCATTGCTAGGAGAGCGGCTGCGTCATGGTGAGCAGGCGCAAATCTCTTTGGTGGCCGAACATGTCACAGACCCTGAAAGTGGTCGGCACCTCAGTGAAGGTGAGAGTCGTCTGTTGGGACATGTGATGGCCTCACGTGTTGCGCTATCTGGTTATCCCGATCGCGTGTTGATGGCATTGGCACCGCTGGCGGTATTGCCACAGCATCAGCGGCACGGCATCGGCAAGCGGCTGGTGATCTCTGCGGTCAAGCGTTGTCGTCTGTTGGGTGCTGGTGCCGTGGTCGCGGCCGGTCATGCCGATTTCTACGCTCACCTTGGATTCCATCCTGCGCGCCACTATGGCTTGTACTGCAATCATCATGATGTGCCCGGTGCCTTCGTCGCCTTCGAGCTAGTGTCGGGGTATCTGCAGGGGCTGGGTGGTGAAGTGCTGTTTCATCACAATTTCATGGGTTCTGATGTATAGCGGCATGATGGATGCAGGCATGTGCAACTCGGTGTTGCACAAGACTTGAAATCATAACCTGTTCGCTCCATATCACTGAGAGGACGGCGACAACACGACGCCGTCGCATCCATTTTACCCATTGCTGTGAAGGTCGCAGTAAAGGCCGTGGTGAATGTCACGGAGAGGGCCAGGCATTGGCCGACGACTCGAGGGAGAGATCATGAAGATCAAGACACTGGGTAGCACACTGATGATTGCCATGCTCGGCATTGGCGGACTGTCACTCGCGGGTTGTGAAGATGAAGGCCCGATGGAGAAGGCCGGTGAGAAGATGGATAACACCGTGGAAGAAGCGGGTGATAGCGTCGAGAACGCCACCGATAGTTAAGATGCGTGGCATGATGTTGCTCAGATAGTGGGCACGTCAGGCAGCATCAGAAACCGAGTCTCCCCATGGGGGCTCGGTTTTTTTGTGCCTGCTCTCCTGAGTCCTCCTGACGTGCCTCTGGTGATGATTGACGGTGCACTGCGTTCAGTACGACAAAGCCTCCGTCTCTTGCGAGGCGGGGGCTTTGTCGTATCTGGAAGGCAGATGTTTATCCGGCAGCGTTTGATCAGGTGGACGTTCTACGCAGAGGAGGACGTTTTACGCAGAGGCGGGCTGCTGCGTAGAGTCTTGTTCGCGCTCAGAGACCGCCGCCTGATAGGCGCGGTCTTCCTCGGCCTCAGTGGCGGCGCTGAAGCGTACCAATAGCGCGAACAGCGAGATCACGATCACGGCCATGCCCAGATACATCAGGCCTTCTTGATAGCTCAGCTCCTCACTGCGGAACAGGAAGCCAGCGGCGACAGCACCGGCGTTGCCACCCGCACCAACGATACCAGCCACCGCGCCCAGTGCCTTGCGGTTGATGAACGGCACGATGCCGAAGGTGGCGCCTTCCGCCATCTGCACGAACAGGCTGAACACCAGCATGATGCCAATCGCCACGGCGAGGGTTTCCATCTGCGCGAAGCCGACCAATGCCACGCCCTCACATAGCAGCGCGATGAACAGCCAGCGCACGCGGCCCTTGAGGCCTGATTGACGTGCGAACAGATCAGAGAACACGCCGCCCAGGGTGCGCGCGAACAGGTTCATCAAGCCGAACAGGCCCGCGATGAGGCCGGCGGTGGCGAGATCGAGATCGAAGTGATCGAAGAAGTAGATGGCGGCGACGTTGTTGATGGTCAGCTCGACCCCGAAGCAAGCGCCATAGACGAGGAACAGGGCCCAGACACGGATGTCGCGTGCGGCCGCGCCGAAGGTGGCGCGCATGCTGTATTCCTTCTCCGCCTTGGGTAGCTCGCCACGTTCTCGCAGATCACTGAAGTTGCCGTCCGGGGCATCCTGAGTGAAGAAGTAGTACGCGATACCAGTCAGGAACAGCACGATGCCCGGCACCACCATCGCCAAACGCCAGCCGAGGGTTTGCTCAACGCCCAGCATCAAGAGGCCCGCCATGACCAGCGGCATCAGAATCTGGGTGGTACCACCGCCGAGGTTACCCCAGCCCGCGGTAGTGGCATTGGCGGTGCCGACGACATTCGGGCCGAACATCACTGAGGTGTGGTACTGGGTGATGACGAAGGAGGCGCCAATGGCACCAATCGCCAGGCGGGCGAGGAAGAAGGATTCGAAGCTGTCGGCGAAGCCGATGCTCATCACTGGCAGTGAACCGAGGCACAGCAGCCAGGTGTAGGCCTTGCGTGGCCCGATGCGATCACATAACACGCCGATGGCGAGACGTACGATCACGGTGATCGCGACCGAGGCGATGATGGTATTGCCGATCTGGGTCTTGGTCAGGCCGAGGTCGTCACGCACGACCGCCATCAGCGGTGCAATGCCGAACCAGCCGAAGAAGCAGACATGAAAGGCGAACCACGACATGTGAAAGGCACGCATTTGCGGGGTTTTCAGGCTGAACAGCCGGATGCGGTTGGCCTTGTTGCGAATATCCATGAGTGCGGGCTCCTGATGCAGCGTCGATACCGAACACACGGTGAGTGCGTTCAGAGAATGGTCGAACGGCTGTTGAGAACAGCAGGGCTGCCTCGTCGTTGAGGTGCCGGGTTCGACGCACTCGTACTCATGGGAGCCTGGTCTACGTCATGGGCGTCACGATTCGAGAGCCAGATGACAGCACTCGCGTGACACTGTGTTTAACAAAGCAAGGACCGCGCCACTTGTGCCGGTAGTGACGGGGTAAGGCCAGCAATATCAATGAGTTGATGCTGAGTCATTGCTGTGTTCACCGCAGGGGCAGCCGGCATGAGCCAAGCGGCGTGCTCGTCTGCGGTGCGTGACGGTGCGATGGCGTACCAGTCTGGCGCACGATGATGGTGATCTAGCTGGCTTGCGTCATTGCTGTGCAGGGTAGGTGCGCGCAAAGCGCGCTACGGCATGGTTGCACCAGCATGCGGCACGATTCCTGCAACGTTCAGGCCATGTGGAAAAGTTGCCTGACACGTTCTGCCGAGGAAACCCTGACATGCCCGTGACTGTGCTGATCGTCGATGTCCGCAGCGAGCGTTCCGCCGCGCTGGAGCAGGCACTATTGAGTGCTGGCTTCGAGGTGGCGCTGCGTGTTGATGAACGCGAAGACCTGCATGCACTGGTTGAGCTGCATCAACCAGATGCCGTGATCATCGATGCCGACCTGCCCAGTCGCGATACATTGGAGCATCTTGGCCAGCTAGGACGCCGCTATCCCAAGCCGATGATCATGCTGGCCAGTGAGGATGCGCCGGATCTGGTGCGCGAGGCAGCAGGGGCGGGGGTGTCGGCGTATGTGGTCGATCATGTGATGCCAGCGATGGTGCGCACGATGGTCGAGGTCGCGATCACCAGTTTCGAGGCGCATCGTGCCTTGAAAGGTGAGCTCAACCGCACCCAGACGACCCTGGTGCAACGGCGCAGTGTCGATCGCGCCAAGGCGTTGGTGATGGAGAGCCGCGGGCTGGGTGAAGACGCGGCTTATCAGTATCTGCGCAAGACCGCGATGAATCGCCGCCTGGCACTGCACGAGCTGGCGGATGAGATGCTGAAAGCCACGCGTCGTACCGAGGGTGGCCGCTCTAGTGCTGGTTCAAGCGCTGGTTCGGGCCGGCATTGATTGATCACTGCTTGCGCCATTGTCTTTTATTACGTCTTTTCATGAGGTGTCTGTGATGCTCAGTGATGCACCCCTGAATGATCACCAGCTGACGCTGGGATTGATGCCGCTCAATGATGCTGCGCCCTTTGTGGTGGCTGAGCAGCTAGGGTTCTTCCAGGAGGAGGGGCTGTCGGTGACGCTCAAGTGGCAGCCATCGTGGGCAGCGCTACGTGATGACCTGCAGACCGGTGTCTTGCAGGGCGCGCAGATGCTGGCCTTGATGCCGCTGACGTCAACACTGGGGCTGGACGGGCGTGCGACTCCCGTCATCAGTGCCATGACCCTCAATCTGGGTGGCAATGCCATCACTCTGTCACGCGCGTTGATGACGCGGCTGGCCGAGGAAGGGCATGTGCTTGATAGCTCACTTGGCATTGCCTGCGCGCTGGGCGAGCACGTCAGGCAGCGCCGCCAACGCGGTGAGGCACCGTTAAGGCTCGCGAGTGTGCATCCGTTCTCCTCGCACCGTTACCTGCTGCGCTATTGGCTGGCGGCGGGCGGGATTGATCCCGATTCACAGGTCGATATGCGCGCTGTTGCCCCGCCACTGATGGCGGCGCAACTCGCCTCCGGAATTCTGGATGGTTTTTGTGTCGGTGAGCCGTGGAATAGCCTGGCCAGCGCGCAGGGCATGGGGCAGGTGGTCGCGGGTAGTCATGACATCTGGCGCTTCGGGCAGGAGAAGGTGCTGGGGGTGCGCGAGGACTGGGCGCAGCAACATCCGCTGGCTCATCAGGCGCTGATACGTTCACTGCTCAGGGCTTGCGCATGGCTGGACCGCCCCGGCAATCGCCAGCAAGCCGCCAGTTGGCTACATGACGAAGGCCTGCCCGAGGTGCCACTGTCGGTCATCGCGCATGGGCTCGAGGATGTCGATGTCGAGCAGTCGGTCGAGGACTATCAGCAGGCCAACGCAGGCTGGACGATATTCCACCGCTACGCCGCCAATTTCCCGTGGCGTTCGCATACCCGCTGGTATGTTTCCCAGATGCGGCGCTGGGGGCACCTGCATGGCATCAGTGAGCATGATATCGCCGCGACACTGACACGCTGTGTAAGGCCGGATCTCTATCGGATCGCAGCGCGCAGTCTGGGTCTGGTCGTGCCAGCAGTCGATGAGCGTAGCGAAGGCAATCATCCCGCGCCCTGGTGGCTGAGCGGTGAGGCGGGGCAGATACCGATGCCGGCAGATGGCTTTATCGACGGTGCTGTCTTTGAATGACAGGGCTCATCATTGAATCGCAGGGTGCGTGATTGGCAGGATTTCACAAGAAGAGGCCATGTGAAACCTGACTGCCCAGACATGTGGCCATATGGGTGTGATATTCTGAGGCCACTGTCAGTACTGCGTCAGGGGATCGCATGGCCACTCGCAAGTCTCAGATTCGCAAGGATAATGTCGGGCGTATTCTGCTCGCCGCCGAGAAGGTATTCGCACTCAAGGGCTATGTTGGCGCTAGCATGGTGGATATTGCCGCCGAGGTAGAGCTGCCCAAGTCGAATCTGCATTATTACTTCAGTACCAAGGAAGCGCTCTATCGTGCCGTGCTCGATGGCCTGTTGGCGCTGTGGAAGGAAGATGCACTGTGCTTCGAGGCCTACGACGACCCGCAGCTGGTGCTCTCCACCTACATTCGCGCCAAGATGATGCACTCGCGCCAGCGTCCTTACGGCTCCAAGGTATGGGCCAGCGAAATCATGCAGGGGGCGCCGGTGCTGGGTGAGGAGCTGACGATCTGGCTCGACGAGTGGGCCGAGATGAAGAAGTCGCGGCTGCGTAGCTGGATCGCTGAAGGCCGTATCGACAACGTCGATGCCTCCGCCTATCTGTACATGATATGGGCGAGTACCCAGCACTACGCCGACTTCGATCATCAGATTGCCGTACTCAATCGGGGGTGCGCGCTGAGTGATCGCGAGTTTGAGCAAGCGGTGCAGAATGTCACACGCGTGTTGCTGAAAGGCGTAGGGCTTTCTGCCTGAGGCGGACGATGATTACTCCTTGTGTTTAGCGTAAAGATAACGAAGTGTATTTCATGTTGTTTGTGATCACTCACAAGAAAGGGCTGCCATTGCTGGCAGCCCTTTTTGGTTTCCGGTCTTTTGACGCTCTCTCAGTGCCTTATCAGGCAGCGCGATGCGGGTTGCGCGGGTCTTCCATCCAGTTCATGTACGGCTTGCCGGTATCCTGCTCTTCCATGGTGATGCAGTTGTCCACCGGGCAGGTGATTTCACACAGATTACAGCCCACGCAGTCAGCGTCCTTCACCTCATAGCGTGCGGTGCCGTTGTCCTTGGCCAGATGCATGATCGCCTGATGCGAGGTGTCCTCGCAGGCGATATAGCAGCGTCCACAGCCAATGCATTTGTCCTGATCGATACGCGCGATCACCTGATAGTTCATGTCCAGGTGCTTCCAGTCGGTAGTGTTGGGTATCGCGGCGCGCGTGAAGTCATCGATCTTCTGATACCCCTTGCTGTCCATCCAGCGGCCCAACCCGTCCTTCATCTCTTCGACGATCCGGAAGCCGTGCAGCATGGCCGCCGTACACACCTGCACGCTGCCGGCCCCTAGCGCGATGAATTCCGCGGCGTCTTCCCAGTTGGAAATGCCGCCGATGCCTGAAATGGGTAGATTGGCCGTCTCTGGCGTGCGGGCAATCTCTGACACCATGTTGAGCGCGATAGGTTTGACTGCGCTACCGCAGTAACCACCGTGGGTGCTGCGCCCGCCGACGACCGGATGCGCAACCATGCGGTCGAGATCCAGATGGGTGATGGAGTTGATGGTGTTGATCAGCGAGACGGCGTCAGCACCGCCACGTAGCGCAGCCTGAGCCGGCAGACGCACATCGGTGATGTTGGGTGTCAGTTTGACGATGACCGGCAGTGAGCTGTACGTCTTGCACCAACGCGTGACCTTTTCGACATACTCCGGTACCTGACCGACTGCGGCGCCCATGCCGCGTTCCGGCATGCCGTGTGGGCAGCCGAAATTGAGCTCGATGCCATCACAGCCCGTGGCCTCGACCTGCGGCAGGATGGTCTTCCAGGCCTCTTCTTCGCACGGCACCATCAGCGAGACGATCAGTGCGCGATCCGGCCAGTCCTTCTTGACCTGAGTAATCTCGCGCAGGTTGATTTCCAGCGAACGGTCAGTGATCAGCTCAATGTTGTTGAAGCCGCTGACCTCACCATTCGGGCCATAGTGCGCGGAGTAGCGTGAGGAGACGTTCACCGCCGCCGGGTCTTCACCGAGCGTCTTCCAGACCACGCCGCCCCAACCGGCCTCGAAGGCACGTACCACGTTGTAGGCCTTGTCAGTCGGCGGCGCACTGGCTAGCCAGAAGGGATTCGGCGAGCGGATACCGGCGAAGTTGATAGAGAGGTCAGCCTTGTAGCTGGCGACATGATCATTGCTGGCGGCATCGTTTTCGCCAGCGCCTGCAGGGCGGGCGTTATCTTCATTGAGCGGGGTATGAATAGTCATCAGGCGGCCTCCACCTTGAGCATCAGATCGTGATGGATGGCCTCGGCGGCCAATTTGCCGTGAGCGACGGCTTGAACGGTGAGGTCTTGCCCGCGCGCGATGCAGTCACCGCCGGCGTAAACGCCCGGCAGACTGGTGCGCAGCATGGTGTCAACTTCAATCTTTGCCCCGCTGCGCGCCATCCCTGCGGCATGCACGTCGCTCAGGCTGGCGTCGTCAAAGCCTTGCCCGATCGCGGTAAATACGCCATCGCAGGCAAGTGAGAAGGTCTCGCCGCTGTCGATCAGACGGCCATCTTCTACACGGGTGCGCGCGAACTGCATGGCGCTGAGTTGACCGTCGGTATTGCTGTCGATGGCCAGCGGGCGCGCCCAAGTGTGAATCATCACGCCATTGGCACGCGCGATGTCCTGCTCGTGCGGGGTGGCGGACATCTGTGCTTCACCGCGACGATAGACGAGGTCTACGCTCTCGGCACCGAGGCGTTTTACCTGCACCGCAATATCGATGGCAGTGTTGCCTGCGCCGATCACCACCGCGTGTTTTGGCACCGCCAGTACGTTCAACTCGCTGCTCTGACGCAATACCTTGATGTAGTCCGTCGCCGCCATCAGACCGGGGGCGTCTTCGCCCGTCAGGCCCAGTGAGTGGCTGGTACCGAGGCCAAGGCCGAGGAAGACGCTGTCAAATTCACGTGTCAGCTCGGCAATGGCGAGATTGTCACCCAGGCGCTGGCCATGGCGAATCTCGATGCCACCGATTTCGAGCAGGAACTCGACTTCACGGGCGGCGAAATCATCGGTCAGCTTGTAGCGGGCGATACCGTATTCGTTCAGGCCGCCGGCTTTCTCTTCAGCCTCGAAGATCACCACGTCATGACCGAAGCGCGCCAGACGATGCGCGCAGGAAAGGCCAGCAGGGCCGGCGCCGACCACGGCGATGCGGCGCCCAGTGTGGGCTGCCCGCGTGAAGGGGTGTGATTCAAACTTGGCATTATCCAGCGCATGACGTTGCAGCAGGCCGATCAGTACCGGCTGGCACTCATCCCCCTGATTACGTACACAGGACTGCTCGCAGAGAATCTCGGTCGGGCAGACACGTGCACAGCTACCGCCGAGAATGTTGGCATCGAGAATCTCGCTGGCGGCGCCTTCGAGGTTGTCGTCGTGAATACGGCGAATGAAGGTCGGGATGTCGATGCTGGTCGGGCAAGCCTTGATGCAGGGCGCGTCATAGCAATACAGGCAGCGTGCGCTCTCGATGATGGCCTGGCGCTTGCCCAGCGCCGGATGAAGATCGGTGAAGCGCGCACTCAGCGCCTCTTCCTCGAACCCCGCGGGGGGCCAATGGGAAGGAGATGAGGATGTCGTCACGGTGTGGCTCCTGCCCGCGCTCAGGCGCGCGGGATGATTGTTGTTAGTTGTTATCAGGCGGTACGTCATTGAGCGTGTTGAAGGTTGTTGCTTCAGTTCGGGCTGAGAAAGAGCACAGCGCGTCAGGAGCGCTGCCAGATTAGGAGAATTAGCTGCGATCAACGGCAGTGACGGCATTCTGCTCGGCCCGCGCCTTGAGCTGATCGAAGACGCTGGGGTAGGGCGGGCGTTCGACATACTGGCCGTGGCCGCGGGTCGCGTGCAGTTCACCATCGCGCCAGGCCCAGTAGCCACGGCTGACGGTGTGGCGCGGGATGCCTTTGACGGTGCGACCCTCGAAGATGTTGAAGTCGATGTTCTGGTGGTGCGTCTTGGCGGAAATGGTGCGCTCGCCGTTCGGGTCCCATACCACCAGGTCAGCGTCACTGCCGATGCGAATCGCGCCCTTGCGCGGGAAAACGTTGAAGATCTTGGCGGCGTTGGTAGAGGTCAGCGCGACGAAGTTCTCAGCGGAGAATCGCCCCGTGTTGACGCCTTCATGCCACAGCATCGCCATGCGGTCTTCGACCCCGGCGGTGCCGTTGGGAATCTTCGTGAAATCGTCCTTGCCCATCTCCTTCTGCTCAGCGCAGAAGCAGCAGTGGTCGGTGGCGGTAGTCTGCAGATCGCCCGATTGGATGCCGCCCCACAGTGCCTGACGGTGCTCGAGCGAGCGGAATGGCGGGCTCATCACGTGGCCTGCCGCGAATTCCCAGCTCTTGTTCTGATAGACCTCTTCATCGATCAACAGATGGCCGGCCAATACTTCGCCGTAGACGGGCTGGCCGTGCTCGCGCGCGTAGCGGATCTCTTCCAGTGCATCGGCGGTGGAGACGTGTACCAGATACACCGGTGTACCCAGGGTGCCAGCGATGCGGATGGCGCGGCTGGCGGCTTCACCCTCGACCTGCGGTGGACGTGACAGCGGATGCGCTTCTGGGCCGGTGATGCCATCGGCCAGCAGCTTCTGCTGCAGGTGATAGACCAGCTCGCCGTTCTCGGCATGCACGGTGGGAATCGCGCCCAGCTCCAGACAACGCGCGAAGCTCGAGACGAGGGTGTCGTCCGGCGCCATGATGGCGTTCTTGTAGGCCATGAAGTGCTTGAAGCTGTTGACCCCGTAATCGGAGACCAGCGTCTGCATGTCCTGGCTGACGCTCTCGTCCCACCAGGTGACGGCGACGTGGAAGCTGTAGTCGCAGCACGACTTCTCGGCCCACTCGCGCCAGGTGTGATAGGCCTCCATCAGCGGTTGCTGGGGGGAGGGGATCACGAAATCGATGATCATGGTGGTGCCGCCGGCCAGTGCCGCAGCGGTACCGCTCTGGAAATCCTCGCTGGCCACGGTACCCATGAAGGGCAGCTGCATGTGAGTGTGTGGGTCGATGCCGCCCGGCATCACCAGGCAGCCGCCGGCGTCGATCACCTCGCAGTCAGCAGGGACGTCGAGGTCAGTGCCGATGGCGCTGATGGTCTCGCCTTCACACAGGATGTCGGCGACATAGCGTTCTTCGTGGGTCTGGATGCTGCCGCCCTTGATCAGGATTGCCATGGGTCTCTCCCGGCCGCGCTGAGCGGCCTTCAAAGCTTTGGATGTCAGGTCGATTGTTGTTCTGGTCTTTCCAGTTCTGGTCTTTCCAGCTCTGGTCTTTCCATTCAGCTCAGCCCGGACTTGCTCAGCTCATTACTCGCCATCGGTGAGGCGGGTGTAGGCATCCGGACGACGATCACGGAAGAACTGCCAGTTGTTGCGCACTTCGCGCACCATCGACATGTCGAGATCGTGGATCAACAATTCGTCGTCAGTGGCGCTGGCCTGGGCTTCGATCTGGCCGCGCGGATTGACGAAGTAGGAGGAGCCGTAGAATTCGCCGATGTCCCACGGTTGTTCGCGGCCAACGCGGTTGATGGCGGCGATGTAACAGCCATTGGCGGCAGCGGAGGCGGGCTGCTCAAGCTCCCACAGGTATTGCGATAGCCCCGCGACGGTGGCGGAGGGATTGAAGATGATTTCTGCGCCGTTGAGTGCGAGTGCTCGCCAGCCTTCCGGGAAGTGGCGGTCGTAACAGATATAGACGCCGATGCGTCCGTAGGCGGTGTTAAAGACCGGCCAGTCAGACTTGCCGGGCTTGAAGAAGAACTTCTCCCAGAAGCCTGCCACCTGCGGAATATGTGTCTTGTGGTACTTGCCCAGGTAACTGCCATCGGCGTCGATCACGGCGGCGGTGTTGTAGTACACGCCGGTCTGCACCTCTTCATAGATGGGCACGATGATCACCATCTGGTGCTTCTTGGCGTACTGCTGCATCAGGGTGGTGGTCGGGCCTTCCGGTACACGTTCGGCGGCGGCGTACCACTTGGCATCCTGGCTTGGGCAGAAATAGGGCTGATTGAAGACTTCCTGGAAGCACAGGATCTTGACGCCTGCCTCACCGGCCTGGTCAATCAGCGGCAGGTGGGCCTCGTTCATGGCATCGCGAATCTGAGCCGGCTCGAGATCAGTGGAAACATTGAGCCCCATCTGGATGACGGCACAGCGTAATTTGCCAGCATCTTCGGTGTAGGTGATGCGGGAGTCGTTTGACATGTCTTCCTCATCGGGCGCTCAAGCGCCGGGTTGTTGTTGTATTTACTTCACTTCCATGAGTCTTTTACTCAGAAGATAACGGACATATTCGTGGGTTGATCTGGCGCAACGTACAGGAAATATCCACGCACTTTTCAGGAATGATTCTCGATTAATAATCCTGTCTTGTCAGTCAGCTTACTGAACATTAGTCAGTGTTTAGAGGAACGGCAAGACGATAAAGGAATTAAATTTAATGATAGTTAACTAGTTGAATATAAAAGTGTTTTTATTTTTGTGACGCTTGTTTTCACCATTATGGTGCCATTTTTAAAAGCATGCACCTCATGTGGTATTAATAAAAATCACTCTATTTTCAATGAGTTGAGTTGGTTTATTGAGGTGTATAAATAACGCGCCTTGCACCGCAATAGAACCTGACCATACTGACGAGTGTTGCCTGACTAACAACATGACATCACAAGCCCATCCAATGGTCGTAACCTTGGATAAATCTCACAAGCTGTCTGTCTGGACAGGATTGATTTATGGGCGTTAATCAATGCTGCGGCATGACATTTGCCTGACTAAAGTGATGAAAGCGGCAGTGAGGGCAATTGAGGAAAGTAAGGAAAGTAGAGAAAGTAGGGAAAGTAGGGAGGCATGCAGAGGGCATCACGAAGCACTGTCACGCGTTACCAACAATAACAACAGCTGAAACAGGTGAGGACTCATGGCCCCGACACAGACGCGCTCGCACATGGTGCGGAGCAACGAGGAGATGATCGAGCTGGTAGTGGCAGAAGATGTTGCCGCCAGTCCGCGTTATAACGAAGATATCGCGCCGACCAAGAGTGCCGAGCGAACCTGGTCGCGCTGGAATATCGCTGCCCTGTGGGTCGGCATGTCGATCTGCGTACCGACCTATACGCTCGGTGGCGTGCTGACGGCCTACTTCGGGCTGAGTGTCAGCGAGGCGCTAGTGACAATTCTGGTCGCCAATATCGTGGTGTTGATTCCGCTGACCCTCAACGCCTTTCCCGGTACCCGCTTCGGTATTCCCTTCCCCGTGGTGCTGCGCTCATCGTTCGGCATCATCGGCTCCAACGTGCCATGCATGATTCGTGCGGTGGTCGCGTGTGGTTGGTTCGGTATCCAGACGATGTTCGGCGGGCTGGCGATTCATCTGCTGCTCTCGAGTCTCTCGGCAGACTGGAAGGCACTGGGTGGTGTCGGTGAGGTGATCGGCTTCTTCGTGTTCTGGGCGCTCAACCTGTTCGTGGTGATTCGTGGCGCGGAATCCATCAAGTGGTTGGAGACACTTTCCGCACCTCTGCTGCTGGCGGTGGGGGTGGGCCTGATGGTGTGGGCACTGCCGCATACTTCGATCAGCGAGCTGCTGGCTCAGCCGCCCAATCGTCCTGAGGGCGATGGTGTGGCGAGTTACTTCATGGCCGGTCTGACCGCGATGGTCGGTTTCTGGGCCACGTTGTCACTCAACATTCCTGACTTCAGTCGCTATGCCAAGAGCCAGAAGGACCAGATCGTCGGTCAGATCATCGGTCTGCCACTGACGATGTTCTTCTTCGCGGCCTTGGGTGTGGTGCTGACGGCGGCTTCCAGTTCGCTGGTTGGCGAAACCATCTCGGATCCGGTCAACCTGATCGGACGTATCGATAGTCCGGGCTGGGTCGCTATCGCCATGGTGCTGATCATCATCGCGACGCTATCGACCAACACCGCCGCCAATATCGTCTCGCCGACCAATGACTTCCAGAACATCGCCCCCAAGTTCATCAATCAGACGCGTGGCGTGCTGCTCACCGGTCTGGTCGGCGTACTGCTGATGGGCTTCGAGCTGATCAAGAAGATGGGCTGGATCGAGTCGGATGTCAGTCTCGAGAGTCTCTATTCCAACTGGTTGCTGGGCTATTCGAGTCTGCTGGGCCCCATCGCCGGCATCATGATCGTCGACTACTTCGTGATCCGTCGCCAATCCTTTGATTTGCCGGCGTTGTATCTGGATGGCGGTACCTATCCGGCCTTCAATCCGGCGGGTTTCATCGCCTTCTTCGTACCGGTGGGCCTGACGATGATCAGCTTCTCGCAACCTGCGCTGTCCTGGTTCTACGACTACGGCTGGTTCACGGGGTCGTTGCTGGGCGCGCTGGTCTATTTTGTTTCCAGCAAGCTGTTGGACAAGGCGCCATCGGTGGTGCTGCCGGCAGCCGGTAGTCCAAGGGCATATTGACTCGAGGCCGAGGGCGTATTGAATCGAAGTCATGACCAGGTGGAGGCGGTAAAAGAAGATACGGGGCTGCCGATTTGGCAGCCCCGTATCTTTGCTGGCAGGTCAGGCTCAGCTCTGTTCAGTCAGCTCGGCAGCGCAGAGGTACGGCCTTCAAAGCGCTCGACCATGAAGTCGACGAACTGACGCACCTTGGGCGACAGATGGCGATGGCGGGGATAAACGATCCACACGCCAGTGTCGCGTACCTGATAGTCGTCGAGCACTGCAATCAGCTCGCCACTCGCGAGATGAGGGGCCACATAGTAATCAGGCAGCTGGGCCAGGCCGAGGCCCTTGAGCGCCGCATCCAGTAGCGCTGGCCCTGAATTGGCCTGCCAGCTGCCACTGATACGTACCTCGCGACGTTGTCCCTCGACCTCGAACAGCCACTCACGCTTGGAGCCCGCCAGGCAACGATGGCTGGAAAGCTCGGCCAGCGTATGCGGGCGCGGCGCGCGCTGGAAATAGTCATGCGAGGCGATCACGTACTCGCGCCGATCGACCAGCCGCCGCGCGATCAGCGAGGAATCCTTGAGCACGCCCATGCGAATGGCGACATCGTAGCCTTCATCGATCAGCTCCACCGGACGGTTGGTGAAGTGCATCTGTACCTCAAGCTGGGGATGCTTGAGCTGAAAGTCATTGACCAGTGGTGCCACATAACGCTCACCAAAGGTGGTGGCGCTGGTCAGTTTAAGCACCCCGCTGGGGCGAGCATGGAAGTCACCGATGGCTTGTTCTGCGGCGCGAAAACCGTCAAAGAGATGGTGGCAGTGCTCGTAATAGACCTGTCCAGCATCGGTCAGGCGCGTCTGGCGCGTCGTCCGATAGAGCAGCTGAGTGTCGAGCTGAGCTTCCAGCTGGCTGATAAGTCGACTGACATGTGAGCTGGAGACCCCGAGATGACGGGCCGCACCGGAAAATGAACCGATTCTGACGACTTCCACAAAGGCTTCGATTCGGTCCCAGCGCTGCATGCCCGCTCCTTGGTCACTGTTGTTGTATGGCAATAATCATCTGAGTGTTGGCGACTTAATCCGGCCATGCTGACAGCGTAGACTGTGGGCCATGCCAAGCCGTCACACTCTATTGTCCTGAGCTGATGACGGTCAGTTTACCGTTATTGTTGCTCTCTAGGAGATATTGATGAAATCACGTGCTGCGATTGCGCTGGAAGCCGGCAAGCCGCTGGAACTGGTCGAGATTGATGTCGATGGGCCGAAGGCTGGCGAAGTATTGGTGCGCATCGTCAATACTGCCGTTTGCCACACTGATGCCTTCACCCTGTCGGGTGCGGATCCCGAAGGTCTGTTTCCTTCCGTGCTAGGTCACGAAGGTGCGGGCATTGTCGAGGAAGTGGGTGAGGGTGTGACGAGCCTGGTGCCGGGCGACCATGTCATTCCGCTCTATACCGCTGAGTGCGGCAAGTGCAAGTTCTGCCTCTCCGGCAAGACCAACCTGTGCAGCGCCGTGCGTGCGACTCAGGGCCGTGGCCTGATGCCGGACGGAACCTCGCGCTTCTCGCTGGACGGCAAGATGCTGCACCACTACATGGGCACTTCTACCTTCTCTGAATACACCGTGGTGTCGGAAGTCTCACTGGCCAAGGTCTCCAAGCAAGCACCGCTGGACAAGATCTGCCTGCTGGGCTGTGGTGTCACTACGGGTATCGGCGCGGTCATGAATACCGCCAAGGTCGAGCCGGGCGCGACTGTCGCCATCTTCGGCCTCGGTGCCATTGGCCTGGCTGCGATTCAGGGCGCGGTGATGGCCAAGGCCTCACGCATCATTGCCATCGACCTCAACGAAGACAAGTTCGATCTGGCGCGCAAGTTCGGTGCCACCGACTTCGTCAACCCGAGCAAGCTGTCCGTGCCGGTGCAGGAAGCCATCGTCGAGATGACTGATGGCGGCGTCGACTACTCCTTCGAGTGCATCGGTAACGTCAACGTCATGCGCGCCGCGCTTGAGTGCGCTCACAAGGGCTGGGGTGAATCCATCATCATCGGCGTGGCCGGTGCTGGCGAAGAGATATCCACCCGTCCGTTCCAGCTGGTGACCGGGCGAGTCTGGAAAGGCTCCGCCTTCGGTGGCGTCAAGGGCCGCACCGAGCTTCCGGGTTATGTCGATCGTTACATGAATGGCGCGATCAATCTGGACGACTTCGTCACGCACCAGATGCCGTTCGAGAAGATCAATGATGCCTTCGACCTGCTGCATGAAGGCAAGTCGATCCGTACCGTCCTCAGCTTCTGATTTTTGACGTTTCTCGTGCTGTGAACCATGAAAACGGCGCTATCAGAAAGGAGAGTACGATGACCGCGACCGAACAACTCGAGCTGGTCAGTGCCAACAAGGTGCATGGCGGCTGGCTCAAGCGTTACCGTCACCGTAGTGGCAGCCTGGACTGCGATATGGTGTTTGCCATCTATCTGCCGCCGCAGGCCGAACAAGGCCCGGTGCCGATGCTGTGGTGGCTGTCGGGGCTGACCTGCACCGACGAGAACTTCATGCAGAAGGCCGGTGCTCAGCGCATGGCCGCCGAGCTGGGCATTACGCTGATCTGTCCGGACACCAGTCCGCGTGGCGTGGACCTGCCCGGCGAAGACGAGAGTTATGACTTCGGCAGCGGTGCCGGCTTCTACGTCAATGCCACCCGTGAACCGTGGGCGCGCCATTATCGCATGTACGACTACGTTACCGAGGAGCTGCCCGCGCTGGTCAAGCGTCACTTCCCGGTGGATGGTGAACGCGAGTCCATCTCCGGTCACTCGATGGGCGGTCACGGGGCGCTGATCTGTGCACTGAAGAACCCGGGCCGTTATCGCTCGGTGTCGGCCTTTGCACCGATCGTCAATCCGTCCGCCTGCCCGTGGGGCGAGAAGGCCTTTTCGGGCTATCTGGGCGATGACCGCGCCCAGTGGGCACAGTGGGATAGTTGTGAGCTGGTGAAGCGGTCGCGTGAGAGCGGCGCTTCACGTCAGGAGCTCTTCATTGATCAGGGCGAGAATGATCAGTTCCTCGACAATGAGCTGATGCCTGAGCGTCTCGAAGCCGTATGTGCTGAGCACGGTCATCCGCTGATCCTGCGTCGCCATCCCGGCTACGACCACAGCTACTTCTTCATGGCCAGCTTCATCGAGGAGCATCTGGCCTACCATGCCAAGCATCTCCTGTAAGAGATGCTGCGTGAGTAGAGAGCGAGAGAGCACTACGATAGAAAATGCGTGAAAGATGAAAACGACAGGCCCCGCTTCGGTATCACCGGAGAGGGGCCTGTCACTTTTTTGTGACAGGAAGGCGTGAAATAGCCTAATCACGAGCAAAATTTATGCTGCGAGAACAGTAGCCAATCACACCGTTATTCTGTGCTGTACGGCAACGATGATTTGCTGCACAGCGGCGATTTAAAGACTGCGTGTCGGATAGCCGATGGTTTACTGTCGAGAGGTGGACAACGCACGACGTCCAAGCAGTGAATTGCGACACCCCTGACGTTATCGAATCGCTTGAGGTCGTATCTTAATCTCGAGAGTGCGTTCTGATAATGATCGTCGCCGCTGCTGGAACTGCCCCGTCATCAAGTCAGTTCCCTGCTGAGTGCCAATAATGACAATATCGCAGACCCCCGAAGGCACCAGTAGTTTGGGCGAGAGCACTTGATGCTCCGGTCTGCAACTCAGGCAGATTAGAAGAAGGAGTTCCCCCCATGGCACTGACCAGTGGCCGCTTCGACAGCGCATATAACCGTTCTCAGTCCGGCATGGCATCGGACGCCCGTCAGCCTCAGACCATCGGCTTCTTGTTGCTCGACAGCTTTACACTCATTTCGCTGGCGTCGGCGGTCGAGCCACTGCGCATGGCCAATCAGTTGGCGGGGCGTGAGCTGTATCGCTGGTACACCTTGACGCTCGAAGGTGCGCCCGTGCGTGCCAGCGATGGGTTGCAGGTGACCCCGGATATCTCCACCGAGTTCTGCCCACCGCTGGACATGGCAATCGTCTGTGGCGGTGTCGGCATTCAGCGTGCGGTGCAGCGTCCGCACATCAGCTGGCTGCAGGCGCAGGCACGTAGCGGTCGCCGTCTCGGTGCGGTGTGCACCGGCAGTTGGGCACTGGCACAGGCGGGACTGCTCGAAGGCCATGAGACCAGCATCCACTGGGAGTGTCTGGCGGCCATGCAGGAGGCCTTCCCGCGCGTGCCGCTGACCACGCGGCTGTTCTCCATAGACCAGGAGCGTGCCACCGCCTCTGGGGGAACTGCACCAATGGACATGATGCTGACCATGATCGGGCGTGAGCATGGCCGTGAACTGGCTGCCGGTATCTCCGAAATGTTCATCTGTGATCGCGTACGTGGTGAGCAGGACCAGCAGCGCGTGCCGCTCAAGCATGTGCTGGGCACGACCCAGCCCAAGTTGCTGGAAATCGTCGCGCTGATGGAGGCCAATCTGGAAGAGCCGATTGGTCTCGATGAACTGGCCCACTATGTGGATGTTTCGCGCCGCCAACTGGAACGCCTCTTTCAGCGCTATCTGCACTGCTCGCCGTCGCGCTACTACCTCAAGCTGCGCCTGACGCGCGCCCGCCAGCTGCTCAAGCAGACGGCGCTGTCGATCATCGAGGTGGCCTCAGCCTGTGGTTTCGTCTCTACGCCGCACTTCTCCAAATGCTACCGCGAGTACTTCGGGATGCCGCCACGCGACGAGCGACTGGGTAGTGAGCGCGGCACGAGCGTCATGGAAACGGCATGCCGTGCCGATGGTGATCATCGTCTGTCAGGTATTACCAGCCTTGAGGGGCTGCTGCACTCTGCGATTGGCAAGTCTTCACTGCATGTCGCCAACGAGGCGCCGGTCTCGTCAGCCATCCTGGCGCTGGCCAATGCGCGCGGAGAGCCGACCTACGCCAGCGTGCGGATCTGATCATGCGCAGCTGGCCGCACTACGCAAACTGAGCTGTGCAGGCTAAGTCGTGAAGACCAGTCGTGAAGACCAGCCGCGCAGGCTGAATCGTAATCCCAACGCCTCGTCCCTTTGTGGTCGGGGCGTTGTCGTTTCCAGATGATGGGTCTGCCTCTGGTACACTCGCTCGGCTCGTCGTACGCCATACTGAGCATTCACGACGACAAGTGCTGATGATGGCAGGCGTTGATCTCGGCAAGTGTTAATGACAAGGACGCGTGATGACACGCGCGACAGGGGATGGCGAGGGATGGCTCGAGGACAGACAAACAACAGCGACCAATCGGCAGGTGCACGGCGCGGGGCAATACGTCGGACGCCGGCGGCCATATCCATGCGACCCATGGAACGCCTGCGCTGGCTGATGCTATGGGTGCTCAAGATCACGGGCTGCTGGATGGTGGCCTGTGTCGGCATCGTCGTATTGCTGCGTTTCATGCCGTTGCCGCTGTCGATGGTGATGGTCGAGAAGTGGAGCTATGCCATGTTCTCGGGCCAGCCTGTGGCCTTGCAGCATGACTGGGTGTCAGCCAGTCATATCTCCAATAATGCGCGGCTGGCGGTGATTGCGTCGGAAGACCAGAAATTCCCTGATCACTATGGCTTCGATGTCGACCAGATCGTCAAGGCGATTGATGCGCGTCTGGCGGGGGAGCGGCTGCGTGGTGCCAGCACCATCAGCCAGCAGACAGCCAAGAACGTTTTTCTATGGAACGGGCGTAGCTGGGTACGCAAGGGGTTGGAGGTATGGTTCACCATTCTGATCGAAGTGATCTGGCCCAAGGAACGCATCCTTGAGGTCTATCTGAATGTCGCGGAATGGGGGCCGGGCGTGTTCGGGGTCGAGGCAGCTGCTCAGCATCATTTCAATACCGATGCGGCGAGTCTTTCGGCCTATCAGGCCAGTCTGCTGGCGGCGGTGCTACCTAACCCGATCCGTTTCAATGCCGGTAAGCCGTCGGCCTATATCCAGCGTCGCGCCAGCTGGACACGTCGTCAGATGAACAACCTCGGCATGGGCTATCTCAAGCGCCTGGACCAGCCGCGTGGCTGGTTGAGCTGGGAACTGCTGCCATCTCTCAAGGAGCTGTCGCCTGCGCGCTAGCCCATGATCTAGCCTGAAACGTTGAATTGATGACTTCACATGAAGCGCTGACGTGAAGGGTTGATCTGAAAGCCCTGATCGAACAACGACAACGCCCTGCCTTCGTTCTCGCATTCCTGCGAGTCACCGAGGGCAGGGCGTTGTCGCTTCTGGAGCCAGGGTGAGGCGGTGATGAATGCGTCGGTATGAGGGGAAACTAGACAAACACGAGACAAGAACGACAGTCGTGACGTGATCCGACAGCCGCGCGTCGCATCTGGCGTCAGGAGGTGAAGAGGGCAGGACTATGCTGGCGGAGTCTGCCGGTCATCGTGTGATTCCGGAGGCCCTGTCCGCCGGGTACGGGCAGTGACCTGACTTTCTGATCCGCCTGCCCAGCGCCGGAGTGCCACGATGTCTGACTTAACCACTTCTCCCTTCGGCGGGTCCGATGCGGCCCGCGCCATTCACGATGACAGTATCGTCATCGACGGTCTGGTGATTGCCAAGTGGCAGCGCGAGCTGTTCGAGGACATGCGCAAGGGTGGCCTAACCGCAGCCAACTGCACCGTCTCGGTATGGGAAGGCTTCCAGGCGACCGTCAACAACATCGTCAAGAGCAACCAGCTGATTGCAGAGAGCAGTGATCTGGTGATTCCGGTGCGCACGGCCGCGGACATTCGTACCGCCAAGGCCGAAGGCAAGACCGGCATCATCTATGGCTTCCAGAATGCCAATGCCTATGAAGACCAGATCGGCTATGTCGATGTCTTCAAGCAGCTCGGCGTAGGCATCGTGCAGATGTGCTACAACACCCAGAATCTGGTCGGTACCGGCTGTTACGAGCGTGATGGCGGCCTGTCCGGCTTCGGGCGCGAGATGGTCGCCGAGATGAATCGCGTCGGCGTGATGTGTGACCTTTCCCACGTCGGCTCCAAGACCTCCGAGGAAGTCATCCTCGAATCGAAAGTCCCTGTCTGCTATTCCCATTGCGCGCCCTCCGGTCTCAAGGATCACCCGCGCAACAAGTCCGATGCCGAACTGCGCTTCATCGCCGAGCACGGCGGGTTTGTCGGCGTCACCATGTTCACTCCCTTCCTCAAGGCCGGCGTCAACGCCACGGTCGACGACTACGTCGAGGCCATCGAGTACGTGATGAACCTGGTCGGTGAAGATGCCATTGGTATCGGTACCGATTTCACCCAGGGCCACGGTCAGGACTTCTTTGAGTGGCTGACGCACGACAAGGGTTATGCCCGTCGTCTTACCAGCTTCGGCAAGATCGTCAATCCGGAAGGTATCCGCACCATCGGTGAGTTCCCCAACCTGACTGAGGCACTCCTGCGTCGCGGCATGAGCGAGCAGCAGGTGCGCAAGATCATGGGTGAGAACTGGCTGCGTACGTTGGAAAACGTCTGGGGCGGCTGAGCCTTATTCCCTCTTCTTTTTCTCTTTCTCTCTTTCTCTCTTTCAGTGCTTCCTTTTACATCCCCCTTTTCTGACCCCTAGTGAGGATACCGATATGAGCAAGATGGCCCCTGAACTGCCGATCGAAGTGGATAGCGAGACTGGCGTCTGGACGTCCGATGCACTGCCGATGCTGTATGTGCCGCGCCACTTCTTTATCAACAATCATGTCGCGGTGGAAGAGGCGCTGGGCGCAGAGAAGTATGCCGAGATTCTCTACCACGCCGGCTACAAGAGCGCCTGGCACTGGTGCGAGAAGGAAGCCGAACTGCATGGCCTGGTCGGCGTGGAAGTCTTCGAGCATTACATGAAGCGTCTGTCGCAGCGCGGCTGGGGCCTGTTCATCACTGAAGAGATCGATCTCGAGTCAGGGACCTGCAAGGTGCGTCTTGAACACTCCTGCTTCGTCTATCAGCAGGGCAAGACCGGCACCAAGCTTGAGTACATGTTCACCGGCTGGTTTGCGGGTGCGATGGACCAGATTCTGGCCGCACGCGGCAGTGAGCGGCGCACCGTCGCCGTCCAGACCCAGAGCGGTGGTGAGGAAGGCTGTGATGTCGGGTATTTCGAGGTCGCTCCCGGAACAGTGTGACGTTTTCACATCAGCCACTCTTGCGGCATCTCATCACGTTTCATCACGACATCTCGCATCATCCGCTTCTGCACGGCTATTCGCGGACATCATCCATAACGATAACGTAACGCCTGAGTGTCGCCTTCCCTGACAGGCATGACGCCTGACTCATTCCTTGCTGATGGAGAGTCAGGCGTCCTTGCAGAAGGCGGCATTCCCCCCGGCGAGGAGCTTTCACCATGGCATTCGACGCACTCTTCCAGCCGATCGAGATCGGCAAGCTGACCATCCGCAACCGCGTCGTCAGTACCGCCCATGCCGAGGTGTATGCCACCGATGGCGGCATGACCACCGAGCGCTACGTGCGCTACTACGAAGAGAAGGCCAAGGGGGGCTGTGGCCTGTGCATCTGTGGCGGCTCCTCGGTGGTCTCCATCGATAGCCCGCAGGGCTGGTGGAGCTCCGTCAATCTGTCGACTGACCGCATCATTCCGCATTTCCAGAATCTGGCCGATGCCGTGCACAAGCATGGTGGCAAGATCATGATCCAGATCACCCATATGGGCCGTCGCTCACGTTGGGACGGTTTTGATTGGACCTCGCTGGTGTCGCCGTCCGGCATCCGTGAGCCAGTTCACCGCTCCACTTGCAAGACTATAGAAGTGGAAGAGATCCAGCGTATCATCGCCGATTTCGCTCAGGCCGCCCGCCGCGCGAAAGAAGGCGGCCTGGACGGCGTCGAGCTGTCCGCCGTGCACCAGCACCTGATCGACCAGTTCTGGAGCCCGCGCGTCAACAAGCGCACCGATGAGTGGGGCGGTACGTTTGAGGGCCGCATGAAATTCGGTATCGAAGTGCTCAAGGCGGTGCGTGCCGAGGTCGGTGACGACTTCGTGGTCGGCATGCGCATCTGTGGCGATGAATTCCATCCTGATGGCCTGTCTCACGATGACATGAAGCAGATCGCAGCCTATTACGACGCCACGGGCCTGCTCGATTTCTTCGGCGTGATCGGCTCCGGCTGTGATACCCACAACAGCCTCGCCAACGTCATTCCCAACATGTCCTACCCGCCGGAACCCTTCCTGCATCTGGCCTCTGGCATCAAGGAAGTCGTGTCGATTCCGGTGATCCACGCCCAGAACATCAAGGACCCCAATCAGGCCGAGCGCATCCTGGAAGGCGGCTATGTCGACATGGTCGGCATGACCCGCGCACACATCGCTGATCCGCATATCATCGCCAAGATCAAGATGGGCCAGCTCGACCAGATCAAGCAGTGCGTCGGTGCCAACTACTGCATCGATCGTCAGTATCAGGGCCTCGACGTGCTGTGCATCCAGAATGCCGCCACCTCGCGGGAATACATGGGCCTGCCGCACGAGATAGAGAAGACCACCGGTGCCACGCGCAAGGTCGTCATCGTCGGCGGTGGCCCAGCAGGCATGGAAGCGGCCCGCGTATGTGCCGAGCGTGGCCATGCTGTGACGCTGTTCGAGGCGAAGGAAGAGCTGGGTGGCCAGATCACCACAGCGTCCAAGGCACCGCAGCGGGATCAGATCGCTGGCATTACGCGCTGGTATCAGCTGGAACTTGCACGCCTGAAGGTCGATTTGCGTCTCGGCACGCGTGCCGATGAAGCGACCATCCGCGACCTGCGCGCTGACGTGGTGATTCTCTCGGTCGGCGGACGTCCGTTCATGGACCAGTTCGCGTCCTGGGGCTATGACGAAGATCCGGCCAAGAGCCTGATCGTCTCCTCGTGGGATGTCCTCGATGGAAATGTCGCACCGGGCAGCAATGTGCTGATCTACGACAGCATCTGCGAATTCTCTGGCGTGTCGGTAGCCGACTATCTATCTGACAAGGGCGCCAAGGTCGAGATCGTCACTGACGACATCAAGCCTGGCGCCGCCGTGGGTGGCACGACCTTCCCGACCTATTACCGCAGCCTGTACGCCAAGGAAGTGGTGATGACCTCCGACATGGTGCTGCATGAGGTCTACCGCGAAGGCGATGGGCTGGTGGCGGTACTCGAGAACGAATACACCGGCACCTTGGAAGAACGCGTCGTCGATCAGATTGTGGTCGAGAACGGCGTGCGCCCCGATGAAGCGCTGTACTACGCCTTCAAGGAAGGCGCGCTCAACAAGGGCCAGATCGACGTTGAGGCGCTTTACGCGATCACCCCGCAGCCGTGCTTGAGCCAAGCCACTGACGGTGACGACTACCTGCTGTTCCGTCTCGGCGACTGCAATGCACCGCGCAACACCCACGCCGCCATCTACGACGCCCTACGCCTGTGCAAGGATTTTTGATCGCGTCGTCTGACACGTAGGTGGGAGGTTTGACCATGAATGAAACAGTCTTGAGAGAAACCGTCTTGTCGGTGTTGATCTTTGCCGCCTTGGCGCTGGCCGCCATCGGCGCGGTCAAGCGTATCGGCATGTGGCGGCAGGGGCGGGCGGATGCCACGTCGATGAGTGTGGGTGAGCTGATCGCAAGCCTTGCGAAGATACCGCGCCGCTATGGGGTGGATCTGCACCACGTGGTCGCGCGGGATCGCTACATGGCCAACACTCATGTCGCCACTGGCGGTGGCTTCGTGGCGGCGGCGCTGCTGATGGTAGTGGTCTACGGCTTCGGCATCGACTCCGCCTGGCTGGGGGGGCTGTTGCTGCTGGCCAGCGGCGCGATGTTCGGTGGCGCGCTGTTCGTGCGTCGCCGTCGCCTCGATCCACCGGCACGCCTGTCGCGTGGCCCGTGGATGCGTCTGCCCAAGAGCCTGTTGGTGTTTTCGGCCAGCCTGTTCGTGATGAGTCTGTCACTGGTGCTGCCGGAAGGTGTCGGCGGCATGATCTCCGGTGGCATCGTCGGGCTGGTGCTGATTGCCGGCATTGCCTGGGGGCTGTGGGAGATGGTCGTCAGCATGACCGGTGGCGGTTCACGCACGGCTGGCCCGATGAAGCATGCCTTCGCTGGTGCATTGCATCTGGCCTTCCACCGGCGCCCGGCACGTTTCAGCACCCGTGACAGCGCCGGCATTCGCGACAGCGCCCTGCTGCCGCTGGATCTTTCCAATCCCGAGGCACCGCTGGGCGTCGGCAAGCCTTCCGACTTCAACTGGCGTCAGCTGCTGGGCTTCGATGCCTGTGTGCAGTGCGGGCGTTGTGAAGCGGTATGCCCGGCCTTCGCGGCCGGTCAGCCACTCAATCCCAAGAAGCTGATCCAGGACATGGTGGTCGGCATGGCGGGGGGCAGTGACGCCGCCTACGCCGGTTCTCCCTATCCGGGCGACGAGCCGAAGCGCGCTGTCGGTCAGCATGGCGGCGGCCCGCAGCAGGAGATCGTCGGGGCATCGCCGTATGCTCGGCCGGCAGGTCAGGCAGCGTCTTCCGGACCGATCCAGATCAAGGCGGCGCAGGATGCTTCTGGGGCGAAAAGTGACTCTGACAAGCTGATCCACGAATTCAAGGTGCTGGTCGAGCCAGAAACCCTGTGGGCCTGCACCACCTGTCGTGCCTGTGTCGAGGAGTGCCCGATGATGATCGAGCACGTCGATGCCATCGTCGACATGCGTCGTCACATGACGCTGGAGCACGGCGCGACACCGGGCAAGGGCGTCGAGGTGCTCGACAATCTGATCGCCACTGACAACCCGGGCGGCTTCGCGCTCGAGGCGCGTCTGCATTGGGCGGCAGACCTGAACCTGCCGCGTATCGCCGAGGTGCAGGCGGCACGGGAAGCGGCGCGTGATCCGCGTCCGGTGGAAGCGCTGCTGTGGCTGGGCGATGGTGCCTTCGACATGCGCAATCAGCGCACGCTGCGTACCTTCGTGCAAGTACTGCGCGCGGCCAAGGTCGACTTCGCCATCCTCGGTGCCGAGGAGCGTGACAGCGGAGATGTCGCACGCCGTCTGGGTGATGAGGCCACTTTCCAGTCGCTGGCCAAGCGCAACATCGAGACACTGTCGCACTATCGCTTCGCGCGCATCATCACTTGTGATCCGCACAGCTTCCACGTGCTGGGGCGCGAATACGCGGCCTTCGGGGGCGACTATCTCGTCAATCACCACACCAGCTACATGAACGAGCTACTGGCGGCCGGCCGTCTGAATCTGGATGGCGGCAAGCTGACCCACCTAGGTTCCGTCACCTGGCACGATCCCTGTTATCTAGGGCGTTACAACGGCGAATTCGAAGCACCGCGCACACTGCTGGCAGCATTGGGGCTGGAAGTGCGCGAGATGGAGCGTTCCGGGTCTCGTTCACGCTGTTGCGGCGGCGGCGGCGGGGCACCGGTGACGGACATTCCCGGCAAGCAGCGGATTCCGGACATGCGCATGGGCGATGTACGTGAGACGGGCGCCGAGGTGGTTGCGGTGGGCTGCCCGCAGTGCACCGCGATGCTGGAAGGTGTGGTGGCGCCGGCTGGTGAAGCCGAACCCCAGGTGCTGGATCTGGCGGAACTGATGGCGCGTGCACTGGTGCTGACGGGACCTTCGTCCAGTGACCCCAAGGCATCGATGATACCTCAGGCGGATACGGAGGTGGCGGCATGACCACTCATCGTGACGAACACTCAGCTCTACCGCGGCGTAATCCGCGCCTGGAGCAGCAGGCGCGCAATCGCCTGCATCCTGAGCATCTCACTGCCTTGATGGCGCTCGGCAAGGGAGCCGTTGGCCCTCAGGAGCGCTGGCTTGGACCGAAGGGCGTGATGCGCCGCAATCCGCATGTCGGGCACTTCATCGCCACCAATGGGCGCAAGCGTTTCGATCGCAGTGGGCGCACCGGGCCTGCCGCGGCGGGCGCTGGAAATTCAGCGGTTGCGGTCAAGGCAATCGTCCTGCCGCTGATCGAGATCGAATCTCCCGCCTTCCTGATCGCGGTGGTGCCGGACATGACCAGTGGTCGGATTTCGAGCCACGACCGCGATGTGCTTGGCCTGGCGCGCCAGATTGCCGATGCCGACCCCGCCCATCAGGGCGCGGTACTTGCCGTTACCTTCGGCACGCTGCGCGATGGTGGGGATGAGTCTGATTCAGCAGGACTCGGCGCGGCAGGGGTTGATCGCTGGATGCACTTCAGTGACACGCTGCATGACGGCTACGCGCCGCTCACGCAGCTGGCGGAACTGGAAGCCATTGATGGTGAGCTGTCACCACGGCTATGGCTGTTGCCGGAGTCGCGTACTGGCGGTGGTGAGCGGGGACGTCGACTCGGTGCGCGGCTGCTGTGCAAGGGTGATGCTTCGGCGCGCCCCAGCGGCAATGTCTATCAGCTCGATGGTGATCTGGCAGCGGTGGGACGTGGTGAGTGTGAACAGCTCTCCGTCACTGGCCGTAGCGGCAATGGTCAACAGGATCTGACGCGCCCGCTGACGCGTATTCTGCTCTGTGAGGCTGAATGCGCCGAACCGGTCGAGGATGTGCGCCATGCGGCAATGCCGCTGATGCTGGAGGATGAAGAACGCACAGCGGCCAACGATGGCAGCGCCGTCATATCGTCGCCATTGATCGAAGACCTGGGGCCGGTAGCGGTCGATCCTTCCGCCATCGCGCTAGGCGAGGCCGAATTCATTCTCTCGGCGGGCAACGGTATTCGTGACTGGGATGGCTTCCATCATGCCGCGCAGGTGCTCGGCGCGACCGAAGGCGCCTCGCGCGTGGCAGTCGATGACGGCTTCATGCCGCGCGTACGTCAGGTGGGCGCGACCGGTACCTGGGTAACGGCACGTGTCTATGTGGCGGTGGGTATCTCAGGCGCCATCCAGCATCTGCAGGGCATTCAGCGCTGCGACAAGGTGGTGGCGATCAATCTCGACGGTGGCTGTGACATGGTCAAACGCGCCGACCTATCGGTGATCGGGGATGCCGAGGCGATTCTGGCAAGCCTGTGTCAGCAGCTTGAGGCAGCACGCGGACCATTGTCGGATGCTGATCAGGTTGATGCACTGGCGTCAGGTACCGCATCAGCGGCTTCTTCCGTCACATCGGCATCGCTTGCGGCCAACGCAGCCTGATATTGCCCGGGACTGCCTGAGGTGGTCAGGAGGGTAAGGAGAAACGCATGAATTCAGTCAATCAGTCTGCTGCACTCGGTCAGTCTGCTGCGCTCAAGGTCGTCAGTCTGGTGTCACTGGGTCAGCATCCGGTGTCAGGGCGCCTGCGGCGTGCCGAGCAGGATGCGCGCGCGCTGGAGCTGTGCTTGACCCTGTCACGTCAACAGCCCGAGGGGCAGGTGAGCGTAAGTGCCTGGCACGCCAGTGGCGAAGAGATCATGACGGGGAGCGAGCAGGACGTGGCACTGCGTGGTTATCTGGGCATGGGGCTGGAGGCGCTGACGCTGGTCACGCCTCGCGCCTTGCAAGATAAAGCCGCCGAGCGAGTCGTCGACGTGTGGCCGTTGCTCGCGGCACGACTGCGTGAGGGGGCCCCGCAGCTGGTGGTGTGCGGTGGCCAGAGCGAGACAGGTGAGGGGAGCGGTTTACTCCCACATCTGTTGGCGGAGAGTCTCGGCTGGCCGCTGGTCGAAGGACTGGTCGAGATCGAGAGTTGTGATGGTGAGCATCTGACAGCGTTGCAGGCATTGCCGCGTGGCCAGCGCCGTCGACTCAGAGTGCGGCTACCTGCGCTGGTCAGTGTGGATAGCGCCGCGCCGGCTGCGCGTCAATCGGCCTTCGGGCAGGCACGGCGCGGGTCACTGGTCAGGGTCGAGACTGGGGGCGCTGCGCACGATAGCGTGGCCGAAGCTTTCGCCATAACACCAGCGCGTAAACGACCCAAGCGCCTCAAGCGCATCAAGGCCACCAATGCGCGTGACCGTTTCAAGGCCGCCGCTGCTAAAGCCGAAGGTGGCGGTGGCAAGCGTCTGGAAGGCGTGAGTGCCGAAGAAGGGGCTGGCGAGATTCTCAAGTTGCTCCGTGAGGAAGGCGTTGTACGTTAAGGCGCTGGGCAACTTTCAGCGCTCGCTGCGCTACAGCAAGGCATATCTGCAGAAGATAGAAAGCCCCTGACAGCATCTTCGCTGTCAGGGGCTTTTTGTTTAAGGTGCCATTGATTTCCGCTTGATCTACCGGCTCTGTCTACTCGCTTTTCTGCCACTGCCAGTCTTCATCGCTCAATGGCTCGGGCGCGCTGTGTTCTTCCGTAGCTTGTGACGGTGATGCAGCGCGAGAGTTCTGGCTGGATTCCCGCTGGCGCATCGGCATGTTATCGATCACCTGGTAGATCTGGTCCGGTGAGACGAAACCCTCCTGCTGCATCTTCTTGCCGCCGTCCTTGCCCATCAGGATGACGGTAAAGGGCGCGCCTTCGCGCAGCTGCATGGCATCACGCAGGGCGCGAACCTCCTCGAAGCTCATCGGCACGCCATCGTGGATAACGCGTGTGCCCATCAGGCTATAGAGCATTACATCACGTTGCTGCAACTCGCCGCGCGTGGCGCGTAGCTCATCTCTCTGGCGCTGCAGATCACGGTCCTGCTCGTCTGGCGCGACCAGCACCAGTGAGCGGCGGTTCCAGGTTTCACCGAGCAGAGGGTTGGCGGCCGGATCGACATTGGCAGCCGTAGTGGTCGTCACTACCGTCTCGGGAGGTGACGGCGGTGGCGGCGCGCCGGCTGAGGTTTCGGTGGGGGCATTCAGGTCAGCGTCTGAATCCAGCAAGCTGATCGCGTGGGCCTGAGGACTGATGAGCAGCAGCATGGCCAGCAGGCTGGAGAAGAGCAGTGTTCCTGCATGCCGCGATGCTGGCGGAGATGACAGGAAAGATGAGAAGCCGAGCAAAGAGAGTGGTGAGGAAAGAGTGTGTGCGGACATATCAGTCCTCCGACAGCGGCGATGTTGTTAGGAGATGCATTCAGGTGCACAAGGATACGAGGTGTCGTGTGGCATGGGTCTATCGTAAGCCTATGTCAGTCTGCGGGAGTTTGCTGCCCATCAGTGCGCGGTTTGTGTGGTACTTGGCTGGGCTATATATCATGTGAAAGTGAAGGCGTGGAGAGATATCAGCGTCGTTTTGCAGCAGTTTCACGAGCGGCATGAAGAAAATTTGGCAGAAAGTTCGGCAGAAAAACGAATGTCTTTGTATGGGTATACAGGTTTTGAAACCCCTGCCATGAGCGGCCTCGCGTATTTTGCGTTGCTTTAATGCGACGAATGTATCGCGAATGATTCAAAGTGATTTCAAAGCTTTACATGAAAAATTGAACATCCGGCCGAGGCTTCCGTCTGAGTTAGGGTAATCACTTATTGACGATCAATGACTGGAGGCTGCAATGAAACGGATGACTGCATACATGACGGCTGCCCTGATTTCTGCGGGCATGATGTCGGCACCGGCGTTCGCTGCTGACGCACCGGCTCAGGGTCAGGCACCTGCACAGGCAACACAGGCTCAGGCCAGTGACTTCTCTGATGCGCAGCTGGAACAGTTCGCTGCTGCCTCTCAGGAAATCGCTCGCATCTCTCAAGACTTCGCCGGCAAGCTTCAGAAGGCCGACGACGAAACTGCCAAGCAGAGCGTCCGTCAGGAAGCCAATGATGAGATGGTCGGTGCGGTAGAAGACTCCGGTCTGGAAGTTGCCACCTTCAATTCCATCGGCCAGGCGGTTCAGAACGATCCGACGCTGATGAAGAAGGTGCAGAAGCTGGCTCAGGAAAACTCCTGATCCAGTAGGGGTGACGTTCGGGTCACCTACTGAAAATGCCGCCCCCGGTTACCGGGGGCGGCATTTTTTTGTCCGTGCTTTATGAAACGTTATTTATAAAGGCATGAGACTTGCGCGTTCACGCCTCAATTGGCGTTGAGGCTTAGCTCCTGCTTCTCCCACAGCAGACCACGGAACAGTGAGTAGCACATCACCAGTAGTACCAGCGTGAAGGGTAATCCGGTCGCGATGGCACCTGCCTGCAGTGATCCGAGGGCAGCACTACCGCCACCATAGAGCAGTGCACCGGCAATCAGACCTTCCATCGCAGCCCAGAACACGCGCTGACTAATGGGAGCATCTACCTTGCCACCGGCGGTGATGGAGTCGATCACCAATGATCCGGAATCTGAAGAGGTGACGAAGAACACCAGTACCAGAATGATGGCGATGAAGGAGGTCACGCCCGAGAGCGGTAGGTTGTCGAGCATCTGGAACATCGCAAGCGACACGGAATCGATGCCACCAGCCAGTGAACCGACGCCATTGACCGCCTGCTCAAGTGCGGTACCCCCGAACACTGACATCCACAGGATGGTGACAAGGGTGGGCACCAGCAGAACCGCGATCACGAATTCACGCACGGTACGGCCGCGCGAGACGCGTGCGATGAACATGCCGACGAACGGAGACCAGGATATCCACCAGGCCCAATAGAAGACGGTCCAGCCGTGGAACCAGCTTTCGTCAGGACGATCGATCCAGTTGGAGAGTGGCAGGATGTACTCGACATAGCTGAGTGCCGTGGTGCCGATGCCCTTGAAGATGGCGAGTGTCGGGCCTACCGCGATGACAAAGGCGATCAACACGGCAGCAATGACCATGTTGATGTTGGAAAGTAACTTCACGCCGCCGTCCAGTCCGCGACTCACCGAGTAGATCGCGATCAATGTGACCAGAATGATGATCGCGATCTGGGTCGGCAGGCCGTCGCCGATGCCGAATAGATAATCCAGTCCGGAAGCCGCCTGCGCCGACCCTAGCCCCAGGGACGTTGCCAGGCCGAAGATGGTCGCCAGCACGGCCAGGATATCGATGATATGCCCCATCCATCCCCAGGTGCGCTCACCCAGAATCGGATAGAACGCCGAGCGGATGGTCAGCGGCAGGCCCTTGTTGTAGGTGAAGAACGCCAGCGATAGTCCGACCACGGCATAGATTGCCCACGGATGCAGGCCCCAGTGATACATGGTGGCGCCAAGGGCAGCGCGTGCCCCTTCTGGGGTACGGGGCGCGACGTTTAGTGGTGTGCCGTACCAATCGGTGTAATAGGCCACCGGTTCGGCGACGCTCCAGAACATCAGCCCGATCCCCATGCCCGCGGCGAACAGCATCGCGAACCATGAGTGAGTGGAGAACTCCGGTTTGGCTTTCTGACCCCCGAGGCGCAGCTTGCCGACCGGATGGATGACCAGCAGCAGGCAGAACAGCACGAAGAGGTTGCCTGCGATCATGAACAGCCAATCACCGTAGTTGATCGACCATGCCTTGGCGCCGCCAAGTGCCGTTTCTGCCTGTCCCGGAAAGAGAATGGCAAACAGGATGAAGCCGACAATCAGTACGGCACTGATCGCGAAGACAGGGTTGTGAACATCAAGACCCATGACCTGGACATTGTCCTGGCCGATCTCGTAGTCCGTGTCATACGGATTCGATGACATGTGGATACCTCATGTTGTTATTGGTCGCGCTGTCATCCTGGAGGGGTTCCGACAGGGTCGGCCGCCATCAGGCGAAGAGTCTGGCAGTCTGATTGTGAGAGTCATTTCCTGTGGCAAGTTAGCTGGGTACGACACCTGCGTAGTCGTGGCTGACACAGAAGCGCTTTCAGGCTTTGATGCGGTTGCTGCATCAGTGTGTGCTTTGTAAATTGCAATCTACAGTGAGGAATGTCGGCGTTACTACGCTTTCGGGTCTGTTACCTGACAGGCCACGGTCCTGCTGGACAGTGGCCTTGCATGCCCGAGCCAATCGACGCTTACGTGACTAATGCAGTCGCCACGACTGCAGCCTCCTTGCATCACCACTATTAAAACAACGATGCGGTGCCGCCATGACGTCAGTGATCACTCCCCCGCCGGCTGTAGCCGGTCGTCGCCGTTCGCGCAGTCAGCTGCGCGGTCGCCCTGTTGAATCCGAGGCGCTGGCCGAGATACAGCAACTGCTGGCCGATAGCCCGCCGCAGCGTGACCTGTTGCTCGAATATCTACATGACCTCAATGACCATGTGGGCTATCTGGCGCTGCGTCATTTGCGTGCACTTGCCGAGTGGATGCGTCTGCCGATGGCAGAGGTCTACGAGACGGCAACCTTCTATGCCCACTTCACGTTGGTGCGGGATGGCGAAACGCCGCCGGCGGCGCTGACGGTACGTGTCTGTGATTCGTTGTCCTGTCAGCTGGCAGGTGCCGAGACACTCCGTGCCGGGCTTGCCGAGGGACTCGATCCTGCTGAAGTGCGTGTGGTGCGTGCACCCTGCATGGGGCGTTGTGATAGTGCGCCGGTGGCTGAGGTCGGCCATTACCATCTTGGTCAGGCAAGCGTCGCGGGCGTCAAGGCCGCGATTGCAGCAGGACATGTACATGCAGATCCCGCCACGAGCCTCGACTATCCAAGTCTGGAGGCGTATCGCGCGATGGGGGGCTATGGCCTGCTCGACGCGCTCAGGGCGGGCGAGGTGGCCATTGATGATCTGGCGAAGATGATCGAGCAGGCGGGGCTGCGTGGACTCGGAGGTGCTGGCTTTCCGACCTTCCGCAAGTGGGGCTTCGTGCGTGCCGAGGCGGGGCCGCGCTACTGCGTGATCAATGCGGATGAAGGCGAGCCTGGCACCTTCAAGGACCGCTACCATCTGGAGCGAGAACCGCACACCTTCCTGGAAGGTGCACTGGCCAGCGCACACGTCATCGACGCCGAAGGGCTCTACATTTATCTGCGTGATGAGTATCCGACGCTGGGTCTTGCGCTGCGTGAATGCATTACGGAGCTGGAAGTGGCAGGCGTCGTCGCGTCCGGTTTCATCCATCTACGCCGCGGCGCTGGCGCCTATATCTGTGGCGAGGAATCGGCACTGATCGAGTCGCTGGAAGGCAAGCCGGGCAAGCCTCGGCAGCGTCCGCCCTTCGTGGCGCAGTGCGGTCTGTTCGGACGGCCGACGCTGGTCAACAACGTCGAGACGGTCTACTGGATCGCGCGGCTGCATCGCGAAGGCATCGAGAGCTACGTCAATGTTGGCCGGCATGGACGCCAGGGGCTGAGAAGCTTTTCGCTGTCAGGTCGCGTCATGCGGCCGGGCATGTATCTGGCACCGGCCGGTATCACGCTCAATGAGTTGGTCGAGGAATACGGTGGCGGCATGGCAGCAGGACACCGTCTGTTGGCGTATCTGCCCGGCGGGGCTTCCGGCGGAATTCTGCCGGCCAGCAAGGCCGATATTCCGCTGGATTTCGACACCTTGCAGGCGCATGGCTGCTTCATCGGCTCGGCGGCGGTGATGGTGCTGTCGGATCAGGACGATCTGGTCGCGGCGGCACGCAATCTGATGACCTTCTTCATGGATGAGTCCTGCGGCCAGTGCACACCGTGTCGGGTCGGCACTCAGCAGATGCTGGCAGCGCTCAGCAGCGATCAGTGGGACGAGACGCTCTTGACGCGGCTCTCGCAGGTGATGGTAGACGCCTCCATCTGTGGGCTGGGGCAAGCGGCACCGAATCCGGTGTTGGGACTACTCAAGGATTTCCGAGGGGAGCTTGCGGCGCGCGGCGTACAGCTGATCGCCTCAACCGGTGCGCCTGCTGCGATGAGAGGTGACGCATGAACATGCCAGCGAAAGACTGCGCCGATCAGGCACGTGATGACGGCTTCACGATCACACTGGATGGCGTGGACATCACCGTCTGGCCCGGTGAAACGCTATGGAAGATCGCTCAGCGCAGCGGCGAGATCATCCCGCACCTGTGCTACAGCGAGGCGCTGGACTATCGCGCTGATGGCAACTGCCGCGCCTGCATGGTCGAGATAGAAGGCGAGCGTACGCTGGCGGCCAGCTGCATTCGAGAAGCGCGCCCAGGCATGGTGGTGCGCAGCGCCAGCTCTGAGCGAGCCGGTGCGGCCCGCGCGATGGTGGTCGAGATGTTGGCCGCGGACATGCCGGCAGAGCAGGTGAACCCTGATGTCAGCAGTCACTTCATGGCGACTGCCGCGCAGCTGGGTGTCGATGTCGGGCGTGCCCGCGAGACTCTGGGAGGCGCACGCGAGAAGGTCAGCACATTGCTGGGAGCAACGGCAGAGGAATGGTTGCCGTCGACCGTCAATGCTCATGACCACTCGCATACCGCGATGGCGGTCAATCATGACGCCTGCATCAGCTGTGGCCTGTGCGTACGCGCCTGTCGTGAGGTGCAGGTCAATGATGTGATCGGCCTGGCGGGACGCGGCAGCAACACCCGTATCGTGTTCGACCTCGAAGATCCGATGGGCGACAGCACCTGCGTGGCCTGCGGCGAGTGCGTTCAGGCATGTCCGACGGGGGCATTGATGCCAGCGGTGCAGGTCGATGCGCAGGGGCATGGCGATAGCGCCGCCGTGGATGACAAGATCGCCTCGGTCTGTCCCTATTGCGGTGTGGGCTGCCAGCTGGAATACCAGGTCAGTCGTGGTACTGGCGAGGTGCTGTTCGAAGAAGGGCAGTCGGGTGCGACGTTGGCGGATGCGCAGTCTCAATCGCTAGCCTCGGGGCAAGTCAAGCAACATCATGGCGCTGCGTCGCAAGACCCGCGATTGGACAACATCATCGCCGTCAGTGGTCGCGATGGGCCGTCCAACCGCGGGCGGCTATGCGTCAAGGGTCGTTTCGGCTTCGATTATCCGCGCCATCCGGAGCGTCTGATCCGGCCGCTGATTCGACGCGCTGGCGTGCCCAAGGGGCTGGACCCGACTTTTGATCCCGCGCATCCGCTGAGCCACTTCCGTGAGGCCAGCTGGGATGAGGCCCTCGAAGTCGCGGCCCAGGGACTCATGAGCCTCAAGCGAGCGCATGGCCCCGATAGCCTGGCGGGCTTCGGCAGCGCCAAGTGCACCAATGAAGAGGCGTGGCTGTTCCAGAAGCTGGTACGTACTGGCTTTGGCTCCAACCATGTCGATCACTGCACACGGCTGTGCCATGCAAGCTCGGTGGCAGCGCTGATGGAAGGTGTCGGTTCCGGTGGCGTCAGCGCCTCCTTCATGCAGGCTGAACAATCGGATCTGATCGTACTGACCGGCTGCAATCCCGGCGTCAACCATCCGGTCGCGGCAACCTTTTTCAAGCGCGCCGCCAAGCGCGGAACCCGTATCGTGGTGATCGATCCGCGTGGGCTGGCACTGCGTCACCATGCGCATCGCTCGGTACAGTTCACGCCGGGGGCTGACGTGGCGTTGTTCAATGCGATGCTCAATGTCATCGTCAGTGAAGGGCTGGCGGATCAGGACTATATCGCGGCCCACACCGAGGACTTCGCGGCGCTGGCCGAGCATGTTGACGCACTGACACCCGAGGCAATGTCACCATTGTGCGGTGTGGCTCCCGAAGAAATTCGCGCCGTGGCCCGCGAGTATGCAACGGCCAAGCGCGCGATGATCTTCTGGGGCATGGGTATCTCGCAGCACACTCACGGCACTGACAACGCACGTTGCCTGATTGCACTGGCGCTGGCCTGTGGTCATGTCGGTCGCGAGGGTACTGGCCTGCACCCGTTGCGCGGTCAGAACAACGTTCAGGGCGCTTCGGATGCCGGCATGATTCCGATGGTCTTCCCTGATTATCAGCCGGTCGGCGATGTGGCAGCGCGCGAGCGACTGGAAGCGCTGTGGGAGGCGCCGCTATCCGCTACGCCAGGCCTGACGGTGGTGGAAATCATGCACGCCATTCATGCCGGTCAGATTCGCGGCATGTACATTCTTGGTGAGAATCCGGCGATGTCGGATCCTGATCTTGATCACGCGCGCAGTGCACTGGCACAGCTTGAGCACCTCGTGGTGCAGGACATCTTCGTCACCGAGACAGCCCAATTCGCCGATGTCATCCTGCCGTCGTATGCCTGGCCGGAGAAGGACGGCAGCGTTACCAATACCAATCGCCAGGTACAGCGAGGGCGTGCGGCGTTGCAGGCACCGGGTGAGGCGAAACCGGACTGGTGGATCACGCAGCAGATTGCGTGTCACATGGGACTTGAGTGGCATTACGCTGGGCCTGAAGAGATCTATGCCGAGATGCAGCAGGGCATGGATTCGCTCGATAACATCGACTGGGCACGTATTTCTCACGAAGGGTCGGTGACCTATCCCTGTCTGACGCCGGATGGAGAAGGGGAGGATGTGGTGTTCGGCGAGGGCTTCCCGCGCGCCAGCGGTCGGGCCCGCTTCGTGCCGACCTGGCCCACGCCGCCGGATGAAACACTGGATGCCGACTATCCAACAGTGTTGACGACGGGCCGTCAGTTGGAGCATTGGCATACCGGCTCTATGACGCGTCGTGCACGGGTGCTGGACAACCTTGAGCCATCTGCGGTCGCGACGCTCAATCCGGTTGAGCTTGAGCGGTTGGGCATTGCTGCCGGTGAGCCGCTTAGCATCACTACGCGGCGCGGTCAGATCACGCTTGCGACGCGTGCTGATCCGCTGACGCCAGCGGGGATGGTATTCGTACCATTCTGCTACGCCGAAGCGGCGGCCAATCTGTTGACCAATCCCGCACTGGACCCGGTTGGCAAGATTCCCGAGTTCAAGTATGCCGCCTGCTATCTGACAAAGCCGAAAGCCTCTGCGATGCCGGAGTCACCGCCGGTCGCAACGGCGTGAATTCACATGTCACTGACGCTGTGTGATACGCAAGTTGCGTGAGTGTCTGTCCACAATGAAGGCAGCAGCATCAGCTATGCTCAGACAGCGGGACTTCATGCAGAAGCGCCCGCAGTCTCCACGGAGGAGGAAAGACGATGATGATAGTGGACCTGATCGATCAGCATGACTTCCGTGAGCGGCTGGTGGCATTGGGCGTTCGAGTGCCAGAAAACGCATGCCCAGATACCTGCGCGCGTATGGCGCTGACCAAACATGTGGAGGTTGGCGTGCCTGGTCTGCAGGAGTTGGTGCGCGAGTTGGTGCTGAAATCGGATGTGATGTTGCCGTCGGTACGTCAGGCATTGGACAAGTACCTGCTACCCGGGCTGCGCTAGTCGTTAGACGCTGGCGATGTGATGAAGAAAAGCAGGCATGAAGGTAGAGCATCCCTGCATGAGAAAAGAGGGCCTGTCAGCTGACAGGCCCTCTTTTGGTTTTTTACCACGGTGGCACTGGTGTTCATGTTGCTGAGGCTTGGATTACTGTCTCTGATGCTACTGGTCTCTGATGCTGCTTTACTCTGGGCGCTCCAGACTGAATAGGCTATCGGTGCGCGCATAGTCACTACCTGCCATGCGTCCCACAGCCTTTAATACCTCGTTGTCGACGTGACGTCCGTCCCAGACGCTGGGATCTACGTGTATGACGATGACCTCTGCCAGCACAAGGCTTCCTGCCAGTGGTTGATCGCCAAACGAGATGATGTCGCGAAGATGGCAACCGAAGGCAATGGGGGCCTCAGCGACGCGCGGCACCTGCAATGGCGGCATGGCGATCTTATTGAGCCCCGCGTGGCTGAATTCGTCACCTTCCGGTGCCAGGCTCGCGCTGGTGGCGTTGAGTGCTTCGCTCAATGCCTCACCCCCGATATGCACGATGCATTCACCGACCTCACGAAGGTTGTTCAGCGTGTCCTTGGTCTGGCCATCGCCGTTACGTAGCGGACTAAAGGCCAACACTGGCGGATTGACGCTGGCGATGGTGAAAAATGAGAAGGGCGCTAGATTGGCATTGCCGGTGGCGTCTATCGTCGAGACCCACGCGATAGGACGAGGCGCAACACTGCCGGAGAAGAGGCGGTAGAGAGACCCAGCGGGCAGCTGGGCGGCATCGAGAAGTGAATCCGCAGCGAGGGGAGAGTGATCAGTCATGGGCAGTGTCTCTTGCGTGAAAGGTTATGTCCCGGGGGTTAGCAGCGTGCATCGTCGACATACGGTGAGAGCCATGCCAGCTAAGGCTGTCAGGTAGCTTCTATAGCACCATGTGGACATTTTTCCTCGCGATCAATGCGAGATGCCTGTGTCAGGACGTGGCTGCTGCACGATGAAATAAAGATATTGCACTGCAAAGACGTATCTTGCAGGGAGATCATGCTGATCAGGTTCATCGGTGGTCTGAGGCTTATGGTATATAAAAGGATTTCAGAAAATCGCGAAGATCATCAGCAAGATTCTTGGTGTGGTCAATTGTCGCAGGTATTGATCTTTTCCCAAGATGTGATTTTCGGTACCTCTATCGAGTATGCCTCCCATGAGTATAAAGCTGGTCTAGAGAGGCACTGAGTCGTACTTTTGTTGCATTACGGTATTTTTTTAGTAATCAGATGGTTTTTATTTGTGTATTTTTGATTCTTTAATTTTTTGATTCATCTGATGGAAAGGTGGCAGATATCCATAAGTGAAGAACAAAAAATGGTCTTCTATTGTCAGGTTGTCCTCGTCTGATACGTTAAATATAAATGGTAGGGTTGCGTAATTGTGAATGATTTGAGGTGTTTTTGTGCACATCGATACCTCATGTTGATAGGAGTGCATGTGGAGTATTTCTGTGAATGATGATGATGAATGTCAGAAAAATGAACGACGATTTCACTCTGCTATCATGCTTCTAGAAGGGTGGTCTAACGTGTTGATTGTTACGTGATGAAGCTGATGCTGGAAATATGAAAGTGCGAATAACTAGCATAATATTTCTAAAATAGGCTTTTTGTTGGCTGCAAGCTCCTTTATTTATGGATTTATTGGATTTTTCGTCTACTGGGTGGCGATCATGATAAAGGGTGTGCGGAAGGGCGTTATCTTGAATTGTTCGTCCGCAATATGGTGATTCTTCTGGTCATCAAGTAGGTGAGTGGAGTGATCGTCAGAAAAGATAAAAAAAAGGATTGGCGATCTGCCGGTCAGGTGAGAAACGGGCGCTAGCCAACATCATTTGTGCTGCCGACGGGATCAGAAGGCAATCTTCTGACTTTAACCCGCGGTGAGAGAGGCGGCTGCCATGTTTGGCTATCCATGATTGATCCGCGCAGCAGGAAGTCATTCGTTTGCTGCTGCGCCTGACTGCGTCATCCTGCCCCGTAGTCATCCCCCCTGCCTTTTCACTATCCTGTGCCCCGCCTGCGGGAAATCTTCTGATTTCGTTCGAACGATCGACGACTTCCTGTTGGTCATTTCTTCGAACGCTGTGTTCCACATGTGGGCTCGTCATGACGTCATGGCGTGTTCCAACGAGGTCGTGAGATGAGAAAAAGCCTAATGCGGGGGGCTCTGCGGGGACTCCCTATCCTCGCGGGATTATTGATGTTGTCCGGCTGTGACGCCGTACTCTTCGATCCCAAGGGGCCTATCGGTGAATCCGAAAAGTCGCTGATTCTGACAGCTACCTACCTGATGCTCGTGGTCGTGATCCCGGTCATCTTCATGACGCTGTGGTTCGCCTGGCGCTATCGCGATACCAAGCAGAGCAAGGCGACCTATACGCCCAACTGGGCGCATTCCACCAAGATTGAGGCTGTGGTGTGGGGCATTCCCTGCCTGATCATCCTCGCCTTGGGCATCCTGACCTGGAAGAGCACGCATGAGCTGGACCCGCGTGCCGAAATCGTCGACGGCGGTGAGCCGATCGAGGTTCAGGTGATTGCGATGGATTGGAAGTGGTTGTTCATCTATCCGGAGCAGGGCATCGCTACGGTCAATGAACTGGCCATGCCGGTGGATCGCCAGGTGCGCTTCCACATCACTTCCGAGACCGTGATGAATTCGTTCTTCATTCCACGCCTCGGCAGCCAGATCTATGCAATGGCGGGGATGGAAAACCGTCTGCACCTGATCGGTAGCGAAGTGGGTACCTATGACGGTATCTCCGCGAGCTACAGTGGCGCCGGCTTCGCCGACATGCACTTCAAGACGCATGTCATGAGCGAAGGCGATTTCGATGCGTGGATCGAGAAGGCACGTGGCAGCAGCAAGGTTCTCGATGACGCGGGCTATACCGCGCTCAATGAGCCGAGCGAGAACGTTGCCCCGACCTTCTACGGCCAGGTCAAGCCGCACCTCTACCAGCAGATCATGGCGCCTTACATGGACGGCATGGAACTGGGCATGAGTGATAAGCAGATGGGCGACATGAAGATGAGTGGCAAGAAGATGGACCACTCAGCCCACAAGATGTCCGGCGACGAGATGTCTGGTGACGATATGTCCGGCCACGCCGAACCTGCGATGGCAACCGAGGAATAAGCAATGCTTGGAAAACTCACATTAGAGGCGATTCCGTATCACGAGCCGATCATCGTGATCGTGCTCGCGGCGGTAATCCTCGGTGGTGCAGCCCTTGCCGGCCTCATCACCTATATGCGCAAGTGGACTTACCTGTGGACCGAGTGGCTGACGTCTGTCGACCACAAGAAAATCGGCATGATGTACATCATCGTGGCGCTGGTGATGCTGTTACGTGGCTTCTCTGACGCTATCATGATGCGCTCCCAGCAGATGCTGGCCTCTACCGGTGGTGAAGGTTATCTGCCGCCAGAGCACTACGACCAGATCTTCACTGCCCATGGCGTGATCATGATCTTCTTCGTGGCGATGCCGTTCGTCATTGGCCTGATCAACGTGGTCGTGCCGCTGCAGATTGGCGCGCGTGATGTGGCGTTCCCGTTCCTGAACTCGCTGAGCTTCTGGCTGTTCGTGGTCGGTGTCATATTGGTCAACATCTCACTGGGTCTGGGTGAGTTTGCCAAGACAGGTTGGTTGGCCTATCCGCCATTGTCGGGGGCCAATTACAGTCCCGGCGTAGGCGTGGATTACTGGATATGGTCGTTGCAGATATCGGGTGTCGGTACCCTGCTGACGGGTGTCAACTTCGTCGCTACCATCCTCAAGATGCGTGCACCGGGCATGAGCCTGATGAAGATGCCGGTCTTTACCTGGACTGCACTGTGCGCCAACGTCCTGATCATCGCAGCGTTCCCGATCCTGACCGCGACCATCGCGATGCTGACGCTTGACCGTTATCTTGATTTCCACTTCTTCACCAATGATCTTGGTGGAAACATGATGATGTACGTCAACCTCATCTGGGCCTGGGGCCATCCTGAGGTGTACATCCTGGTGCTGCCGGTCTTCGGTGTGTTCTCCGAAGTCATCGCCACCTTCTCCAAGAAGAAGCTGTTCGGTTACACCTCGCTGGTGTGGGCGACCATCGTCATCACGATCCTGTCGTTCGTCGTCTGGCTGCACCACTTCTTCACCATGGGTGCTGGCGCGGATGTGAACGCCTTCTTCGGTATCGCGACGATGATCATCTCGATTCCGACAGGCGTGAAGATCTTCAACTGGCTGTTCACCATGTACCGCGGTCGTATCGAAATGACCTCTCCGGTGCTGTGGACTCTCGGCTTCATGGTCACCTTCACCATCGGTGGCATGACCGGTGTTCTGCTGGCCGTGCCGGGCGCGAACTATGTCCTGCATAACTCGCTGTTCCTGATCGCCCACTTCCATAACGTCATCATCGGCGGTGTGGTCTTCGGCGCGATGGCTGGTATCACCTACTGGTTCCCGAAAGCGACCGGCTTCATGCTGTGTGAGAAGTGGGGCAAGCGTTCCTTCTGGTTCTGGATCGTCGGCTTCTATCTCGCCTTCATGCCGCTGTACATCCTCGGCTTCATGGGCATGACCCGTCGTCTGCAGCACGTCGACAATCCGCTGTGGGTTCCGTATCTGGTCGTCGCCTTCATCGGTGCCGTCCTGATCCTGATCGGTATTGTCTGCACCGTGATTCAGATCGTGGTCAGCATCAAGAATCGTGATCAGCTGCAGGACACCACGGGCGATATCTGGGGCGGTCGTACTCTGGAGTGGAGCACCACTTCTCCGGCACCGTTCTACAACTTCGCTCACGAGCCGCAGGTCAAGGAACTCGATGAGTTCTGGGAAATGAAGGAACGTGGACACGAGGAAGCGGCGAAGAAGCCGTATGCCCCGATCCACATGCCGCGCAATGCTGCTGCCGGTGTCATCATTTCTGGCTTCAGCCTGATCTTTGGCTTCGCACTGATCTGGCACATCTGGTGGCTGGCCATTGTGGGTCTGGTCGGCATGATCGCCAGCTTCATCGTGCGTTCCTTCAACTACGACACCGACTACTACGTGTCTGTCGAGGAAGTCGAGCGTGTCGAGCGTGAGGGCCGCGAACGTCGCAGCCTGCCCGGCGCCCGTACACCGACTGACACAGTGGTTCAGGGGTAATCATGGCGAATAATGCAATGACATCTCATGACGGGGCGCACGACGCCCATGACGATCACGAGCATCACGATGCCAACGGCCTGAAGGTCTTCGGTTTCTGGCTCTATCTGCTCAGCGATTGCATCTTGTTCTCGATGCTATTCGCAGCCTATGTGGTGCTGAGCCAGGCGTATGCCGGTGGCCCGACGGGTGCCGAGATCTTCGAGCTTGATTTCGTGCTGGTCGAGACCGCGCTGCTGCTGGCATCGAGCTTCACCTATGGCCTGGCAATGCTGGGCATGAACCGCGGAGACAGCTCCGCGGTGATCAAGTGGCTGATGATCACCTTTGTCTGTGGTGCGGGCTTCATCGCGATGGAAATCTATGAATTCCATCACTTGATCGTGAATGACATGGGCCCGGATCGCTCTGCGTTCCTGTCTGCCTTCTTCGCGCTGGTCGGTACCCACGGGTTGCACGTGACTGTCGGTCTGATCTGGATGGCGCTGCTGATTATCCAGGTCAAGCAGAAAGGCCTGACAGAAGCCCATCGTGGTCGCCTGATGATGCTGAGCCTGTTCTGGCACTTCCTGGATGTTATCTGGATCTGTGTCTTTACCGTCGTCTACCTCACGGGAGTGATGCTATGAGCCATTCCAATGACCATCACAACGACAGCCATGGCAGCGTCAAGCAGTATGTGATTGGCCTGATTCTGTCCATTATCCTGACGATCATTCCTTTCGGCATGGTCATGCTGATGGATGATCCGGGTGTTGGCGTGATCTGGGCCATCTTTGGCTTCGCCATTGCTCAGGTATTCGTGCAGCTGTATTTCTTCCTGCATCTGGACGGCTCCAAAGAGCAGAGCTGGAATGTGCAGGCACTGCTGTTCACCCTGGTGATCGTGGGTATCGTCGTTGGCGGTTCCCTGTGGATCATGGTTGAGCTGAATCAGAACATGATGCCCATCTGATAGCGTGAGCCTGATGATCAAGGACTACCTGCGTACCACCAAGCCGGGCATCATCTTCGGCAACCTCATCACCGTCAGTGGTGGGTTCTTCCTCGCCTCTGGTGGTGAGGTGGACTGGGCGCTGTTCCTCGCCACCCTGATAGGGGTGGCGTTGATCGTGGCCTCGGGCTGTGTGTTCAACAATTGCATCGACCGTGATATCGACCGTCACATGGCGCGTACCCAGGGCCGTGCTCTGGTACAGGGCACTGTCTCGTTCAAGGGCGCATTGACCTTCGGGGGTGTGCTCGGGTTGGCCGGCTTCTGGTTGCTGGCCGCGATGACCAATCTCATGGCAATGATTGCCGTGGGATTGGGCTTCGTGATCTATGTCGGCGCCTACAGCATGTGGCTGAAGCGTGGTTCGGTGTATGGCACCCTCATCGGCTCACTGTCCGGCGCTGCGCCGCCAGTGGTCGGCTACCTGGCTGTTACCGGCCAGGTGGACATGGGGGCGCTGCTGTTGCTGATTATCTTCAGCATGTGGCAGATGCCGCATTCCTATGCGATTGCCATGTTTCGTGTCGATGACTATCGGGCTGCCAATATTCCGGTTCTGCCGGTCGCGCGTGGCATGGAGTATGCCAAGCGTGTGGTGATTGGCTACATCGCCGGCTTTCTCCCAGTGTCGCTGCTGCTGACACTGTGGGGCTATACCGGCATGTGGTACCTGGTAGTGGTAACCATCGCATGTGGTTGGTGGTTGTATCTGGCAGTGTGGCGGCTCAAGGGGCAGTCTGATGCTTCCTGGGCCCGCAAGTTGTTCGGATTTTCCATCATTATCGTGATGGCACTCAGTCTGATGATGAGCCTGGATACCCAGTTATAATCCAGTGATAGATGTACGAAAAAGCCCGCCACCGGATAACCGGTGGCGGGCTTTTTTATGTCGCTATTTTTGTGTCCAAGTCAGGCCAGCCGTCACGCCAGTTGCAGGTGTTGCGGCTGTGCATCGCTCAGAGCCGCTTCTATCTGCTCGGAGTACCAGTCCACGAAGTCCACCACACCGAACTCGTAGGTTGAGGAGTAGGGGCCGGGTTGATAGGCCTGAGAGTTGATGCCGCGCTGGTTCTCCTCTGCAAGACGACGATCCTGGTCGTTGGTGGCATCCCACACCTTACGCAGGGTATCGAGGTCGTAATCCACGCCTTCGACAGCGTCACGATGTACCAGCCACTTGGTGGTCACGCGGGTCTTCTGAGCGCTGATCGGTTCGACGCGGAAAACTACTGCGTGATCGCCCATGAAGTGATTCCAGGAGTTGGGCAGATTGAGGATACGTAGCGAGCCCATGTCAGCACTCTGCAAACGCCCCATCAGCTTCTGGCTGGCGACGCGACCATCCTGGGTCATCGAGAACGTGCCTTCCAGCAGCGGTGTACGTGTCATGCGGTTACGGCGACCGAAGCGTACCAACTGATATGGCACCTTCTCGGCATCCCAGTCGGCTTGCTTGCGTGCGACTAGCTCTTTGTAGGCCAGAGTGGCGCGCGGGTCATCAGTATCATCGAATTCCTGTAGCGAGTTCAGCAGCTCCGGGTGCGCGCCATTGCAGTGATAGCACTCGCGGTTGTTTTCCACGACCAACTTCCAGTTGGCATCCTCGACGATGGAGGAGGTGCACGCCACCTTGGTGTTCTCCATGTCATAAGGCTTCAAATAGAATTCGAGTGTCTTGAAGAACGGCTCGGCATTGGCAGGTTGCTGGGAGAGATTGATGAACAGCATGCCACCTGCACAGCGCACATGGACCGGATGCAGACCGAACTCCTTGGTGTCGAAGTCCGTTCCCATATCGGAGCCGGCAAACAGCAGGCGACCGTCCAGCTCATAGGTCCACTGATGGTAGCCGCAGACCAGCTTGGCCACCTTGCCGCGCTCGCTGGTACACAGGCGTGAGCCACGATGACGGCAGACGTTGTGGAAGGCATGAATACTGTCGCCATCACCGCGCACGATGATGATCGGATTGGCAGCCACGTCCAGCGTCATGAAACTGCCCTTGGCGGGTATTTCACTACTGACCCCGACAAACAGCCATTCCTTGGCGAAGATCTCTTTCATGTCGAGTGCGAACAGCCGTTCGTCGTTATAGAAGGGCTGCGGCAGGCTGAAGCCGGCTCGCCGTTCACTCAGCAACCGCGCGGCGGCCTCACGTACTGCCTGCTGTTGCTGGTCCTGAGCGTGTTCCAATAGATCGCTCATCGCGTTGTCCTCGCACGGTCGATAGGCGGCGACGTGTCGCTGCCATCAAGAAGTCAGGAAAGAGTCTGGAGCAGACTGGTTGTTTGTGGGGCAGCCGCAGGGTCTTTGGGACGATTCGCCGCACATTGGTGGAGTGTGGCTGAGGGCGGCATTTGTCCAATGCCTGCCGACGACTCTCAATGACGTATTTCCGACGCATTGATGAGGTATTCGATAAAGAGGGTTTTTTCTGCCGCTAGCGGAGACCACAGGCATGTTTTTGTCGTGGAGGGATAAACGGTCTGGCGGGCGTGATTCGACAATCTGCTGCATGTCCCGCCGTTGGCCGCGCGTACGGCGCACTACTTCAAGAATCGATAAGCCCAAGAACAAGCGAGGCCTTCATGAGCGTGATCCCTAGCAATTTCAATCCGGTAACGACCCAGACCTGGAGCAATGGTCGTCACCGTGTACGCTGCGTGAAGGTCATTCAGGAAACCTGGGACGTCCGTACCTTCTGCTTCATGGCCGAACAACCGGTGATGTTCTTCTTCAAGCCAGGGCAGTTCGTGACCCTGGAGCTGGAGATAGACGCCCAGCAGATCATGCGCTCCTACACCATCTCAAGCTCACCTTCGGTGCCCTACAGTTTCTCGATCACCATCAAGCGTGTGCCGGGCGGTCTGGTATCCAACTGGTTGCATGACAACCTCAATGAAGGCGACGAGCTGGCAGTACATGGCCCGGTCGGCAACTTCAACTGCATCGACTATCCGGCCGAGCGCTTCCTGATGCTGTCCGGTGGGGTCGGCATCACGCCGCTGATGTCGATGGCGCGCTGGTACTTCGATACCAATGCCAATGTCGACATCTCCTTTGTGCACAGTGCGCGCAGCCCGCGCGACATCATCTTCTGGCGCCAACTCGAGTTCATGGATTCCCGTGTGCCGGAATTCAACATGCACATCATCTGCGAGCGCTTCGAGACCGGCCAGACCTGGTCTGGCTATCGCGGCTATCTGACCGAACCGATGCTGGAGATGATCACGCCAGACTTCATGGAGCGTGAAATCTTCTGTTGTGGCCCGACGCCCTACATGAACGCGATCAAGAATCTGCTGCGCCAGCGTGGCTTCGACATGAGCCGCTATCACGAAGAGTCCTTCGGAGCGACGCCGGTCGAGGTAGAAGAAGACGCTATCGAGCAGGCGGAACAGGCCGAGGTGCTGGCTGAGGAGATGGACCGCTCCGATCTGACCCGCGTCGAGTTTTCCGCCACCGGCAAGTCGGTGCAGATCGCACCGGGTGAAACTGTCCACGCGGCGGCTGCCAAGCTCGGCCTGCACATCCCCAAGGCCTGCGGCATGGGTATCTGCGGTACCTGTCGCGTGCAGAAAATCTCCGGTGAGGTTGCGATGGAGCATAACGGTGGCATCACGGATGAGGACGTCGCCGAAGGCTTTATCCTGTCCTGTTGCAGCGTTCCCAATGGCGATGTGGTGATTGATTACTGAGCTATCCCTGCTCGGTGATAGCTCAAATGATGATCAACATCAGACTAATGGCATTGAGTGTCGGACTCTGCTCGCGCTCTTATTCTCAGAACTGTCCTTGCGTGTCGTATTCAGGCGGCTGAATGACGCAGGCAATCACTTTTCAATACCCGAGTCGACATAGCGTGGGCGTACAACAAGTACAACTCACCGATGGAGAACATAATGACTCGGGATTTGATGACCCCTCAGCGGCCGTCCCTCGTGATGGCCTGCCTACCGATTGTGGCCACGCTAGCCGTATTGGCACTGCAGCTGTTCGTGTTTGGTGAATTCACACCTCATGTACCGCTGGTCTGTGGCGTGGCAATGACGGCAATCATCGGTTGGAAGCTGGGACACGGCTGGTCAGCGATGGAAGAGGGCATGATGCGCATCGTGCGCGTTGGACTACCTTCCATCGCCATCCTCATCCTTGTCGGCATGACGGTGGGTATCTGGATCGCCTCCGGCAGTGTGCCGATGATCATCTACTACGGCCTCAAACTGATCTCACCGGAGTACTTCCTCGCGGCGGCGATGCTGTTGTGCGCGGTAGTCTCCGTGGCATTGGGTACCAGCTGGGGGACGGTCGGTACGGTCGGTCTCGCCCTGATGGGGATTGGTGCAGGTTTCGGCATTCCGCCGTGGTGGACCGCCGGTGCCGTGGTCTCCGGAGCCTTCTTCGGTGACAAGGTCTCGCCGTTATCTGATACCACCAATCTGGCGCCTGCCGTCACCGGCGTTAACCTGTTTGCGCATATCCGCAACATGATGCCAACCACCATTCCTGCGATGCTGATTGCGCTGGTGATCTATCTGGTGGCGGGCAACCTGCTGGCCGCTGGTCAGACGCTTGATCTCGAGCGCATCACGGCCATTACCGAAGGCCTGGCCGGTAACTTTGAATTCAATTTCTGGGTGCTGATGCCGCCGCTGCTGGTGATGGGACTGGCGATTGCACGCATGCCGGCATTGCCAGCGTTGTTTGTCGGAGTCGCGGCGGGTGCCGTCGTGGCCTTTGGCGTGCAGGGTGAGGCGGTCAAGGCGTTGTTCGGCTATATGCAGAGTGGCTACACCTTGACTACCGGTGTCAGCGAGATCGATACCCTGCTCAATCGTGGCGGCATCATGTCGATGGCGTGGGTCATTCTGTTGGTGATGATCGCGCTGGCGTTTGGTGGCCTGCTGGAAGTGATCGGCTGCCTTGAATCGTTGTGTGCTGCGGTACTCGTCAAGGTGCGCGGCATCTTTGGTTTGCAGTTGGCGGCTAGCTCGACGGCGGCACTGACCAACGTCATCGCGGGAGATCCCTATCTCTCCATCGCCTTACCAGGTCGCATGTATGCGCCGGTCTTCCGTGGCGAGGGCTATTCGACGCTCAACCTGTCGCGCTCTCTTGAGGAAGGCGGCACGCTGATCTCGCCGTTGATTCCCTGGAATGCGGGTGGCGCAGTGGTGATCAGCTCGCTGGGATTGGTGGTCAGCGGTGGCAGTCTGGAAGGGCTGCTGTATATCCCGTTGGCGTTTGCCTGCTGGCTGTCGCCATTGCTGGGTCTGCTTTACACCCTGTTCGGACGCTTCATTTTGCGTGCCGATGATGCTGAGCGGGCCGAGTGGGCTGACAAGGGACATGCTGTCATTTCGCTTCAGCAGCTGAGAGATCAGGCGTCGGTGAAGGCAGGAGGCGTGGCGCCTGTGCGGCCTGAGGCCTGATGAATGTGGTCAGCGTGGCATCAGTATTATGGTGTTTTATGCTCAGGCCTATAGGTGAATCAACTCGCGCCAGATGACGGTGCAAACCATGTGGAGCGATCGGTAGTCTCAAGGCTACGCTTCATGTGTTGCCACAGGGAAGGCTACGTGCAGGGAAGGAGATCGCCTCGGGGGATCCCGAATAGCGGCACGGGTACCAGTATCCGGCGCCATGGCTGAAAGTCTTCTACCTGCACACCCCTCAGCTGCATCTTGAGAGCGAGGGACTTCCTCGTCAGGTTAGGGTCTGCCACTACAGGCCCGAATTTGTCAGAAATGGGCGATATCAAGACAAGGGAACGGTGTGTCATCTCCAGGCCGGGGGACGACGCCAGACAATAACAAGGCTATCTGCAATATCAGGAGGTACCGCGCTGTTCAAGCGTGACAACGGCTTCATCACGTCACCCTTGCATCGCCGTAGTTTCTGGCAGGAAAACGTCCCACGACCACGCAAGCCTCAAGCTTGCGTGGTTTTTTTATGTGCGCGTGTTGGTGGGCAGTGATTCAGTGTGTCAGCACCATTCAGTTGGCCATCGCACCAAGCGTAGCGAGTAACGCCGGCAGATAGATGAACGCAGCGAGTGTTGAGCAAAACACCAGCGTGGCGACGTATTCAGGCTCGCGGCCTGCCTTCTGCGCAAACATGTAGTTGTAGACCGCGACTGGCATGGCCATCTGCATGATCAGCACGTTCAGCGCTAGCGGCGGCAGCCCTATCAGGCTACCGATGGCCCAGGCGCTGGCAGCAGCAAAGGGGATGCGCAGTAGGCTGAAGCCCACGCCAGCGGCCAGGTTTCTGACACGGATATTGGCCAGCGAGACGCCAAGGGTGATCAGCATCAGCGGTACGGTGAAGCCGGATATCAATTCCAGGCTGTTGCCGATGAAGCGTGGCATGTGGACATCGCTGAGCAGCATGACGGTAGCGACGATACTGGCCCAGATGGTCGGCGAGCGAGTAATGCTGCGTAACGGATTGCCTCCGGTACTGGCGAGCCAGGCCCCAAGACTGAATTGCAGCAGTGACATGGTGACCATGATGGTGATGGCGTAGGCAAAGCCGGCCTCGCCGAAGGCATACAACGAGACCGGCAGACCCATATTGCCAACGTTGGAGAACAGTAGCGGGGCGACAGCCACCTTCCATGGCTTGCCGATCAGGCGCGCAAAGGGCCAGCTGAGCGCCAGCAATAGTCCCATCACGGCAAGTGTGGCCAGTCCGGTGCGCAGGAAGCTGGTGTTGTCGATCTCTGCGCTGCCCAGTGCATTCAGGATCAGCGCAGGGGTACCGATGTACAGCACTAGCTTGGTGACGAAGGCCATCGGATAGTCATGGCCTAGACGCACCCAGAAGAAACCGATGGCTGCGCCACACAGCACCGGTGCCATCACCGCTAGCAGTTCCATCAGCATCAACTCATCTCCCGTCCATTTTGGTATCTGGCCTGACCCTGCCAGCCGTCACGCGCGCCTGCGTATTTTCGCATATGCCGTCCTAGCATACCTGCGTGCATGGCTCGGGGTGTAGCGCTCTACGGCCCGCATGACTGCCAGAGGACACGCTTCAGCGCGAGCCAATGTCGCATCTGCGCACGCATGTCGCATTCGCACTGCGTCGTGACGCTGACAAGCAGTTAGTGGTGAGTGGGCAGGGCTAGTATCGGGGCAAGCTCATGATCCAACAGATCGCGATCAACAGCATGCATTCCAACAACAACGCCCGATAACCGGAGGCGCGTAATGTCTCAGCAACATGGCTACACCCGTGATGACCGACTGGCCAGACTCGACCCTGCACTGGCCGAGGCCATTCTCGAAGAGACCGCGCGTCAGGAAGCGCATATCGAGCTCATCGCCTCCGAAAACTACGCAAGTCCGCTGGTGATGGAAGCCCAGGGCAGCCAGTTGACCAACAAGTACGCCGAAGGCTATCCGGGCAAGCGCTACTACGGTGGTTGCGAGTTCGTCGACAAGGTCGAGACGCTCGCCATCGATCGCGCCTGTGCCTTGTTCGGGTGTGATTACGCCAACGTGCAGCCGCACTCCGGCGCCCAGGCCAACGCCGCTGTCTTCATGGCGCTGGTGTCGCCGGGCGATACCATTCTCGGCATGAGTCTCGCCCACGGCGGCCACCTGACTCATGGCGCGGCGCCCAACTTCTCCGGCAAGCATTACAACGCCATCCAGTATGGCCTCACCGAGAGCGGCGAGCTGGACTATGAGGAGATGGAACGCCTGGCACGCGAGCACAAGCCGAAGATGATCATCGCGGGCTTCTCGGCCTATTCCCGCGTCGTCAACTGGCGTCGTTTCCGCGACATGGCGGATGAGATCGGTGCCTGGCTGATGGTCGACATGGCGCACGTAGCCGGCCTGGTCGCGGCGGGTCACTACCCGAGTCCGATCCCGCATGCCCACGTCGTCACCACGACGACACACAAGACGCTGCGCGGACCACGTGGCGGCTTGATTCTCTCCGCCAACGGCGACGAGACGCTGTACAAGAAGCTCAATAGCGCCGTTTTCCCGGGCCAGCAGGGTGGTCCGTTGATGCATGTCATCGCCGCCAAGGCCGCGGCCTTCAAGGAAGCGATGAGCCAGGACTTCGTCAGTTATCAGGCCCGCGTGATCGACAACGCCCGCGTGATGGCCGGTGTCTTCATGGACCGCGGCTATGACGTCGTCTCCGGTGGCACCGATGACCACCTGTTCCTCGTTTCTCTGATCCGTCAGGGCCTGACTGGTAAGGATGCCGATGCCTCACTAGGTCGCGCGCATATCACCGTCAACAAGAACAGCGTGCCGAATGATCCGCAGAGCCCGTTCGTCACCTCCGGCCTGCGCATCGGCACACCGGCAGCGACCACGCGTGGCTTCGGGGAAGAGGAATGTGAGGCGCTGGCCGGCTGGATCTGTGACCTGCTGGATGCACTGTCGACTGGCGAGAGCGACAAGGTCGAGGCCGACGTTCGCGCTAAGGTCGAAGCCGTCTGCGCACGCTTCCCGGTCTATTCCGGAGCATCTGTGGCTGAAACGGCCGCCCTGGCCTGATAGCGATATACCGTCATTTATAAAAACGACAAGCGGCGCACGTGACCCATCATCACCACGTGCGCCGATATAAAGTTTCAGGAGGGGTGGCAAATGCAGCGTTACTCGGGATTCGGGCTGGTCAAGCATGCGCTCAGCCACCATGAGCATTGGCAGAAAGTCTGGCGTAGCCCAGAACCCAAGAAGGAATACGACGTCATCATCGTCGGTGGCGGTGGGCATGGCCTGGCCACGGCTTACTATCTAGCCAAGGAACATGGCATCACCAACATTGCGGTGATCGAGAAGGGATGGCTGGGTGGCGGTAATACTGCGCGTAATACCACCATCGTGCGTTCCAACTATCTGTGGGACGAGTCTGCAGCGCTCTACGAACACTCCATGAAGCTATGGGAAGGCCTGTCACAGGACCTGAACTACAACGTCATGTTCTCCCAGCGCGGCGTGCTCAATCTGGGCCACACCCTGCAAGACATGCGTGACATCCAGCGTCGTGTGAATGCTAACCGCCTTCAGGGCATTGATGGCGAAGTGCTGGATGCCCAGCAGGTGCAGGACCTGGTGCCGGCAATGGATTGCTCCGCTAGCACACGCTATCCGGTGCTCGGTGCCTCATGGCAGCCGCGTGGTGGTGTCGCGCGTCATGACGCGGTGGCCTGGGGCTTCGCACGTGGTGCCGATAGCCTCGGTGTTGATCTGATCCAGCAGACGGAAGTCACCGGCTTCCGCAAGCAGGATGGCGCCATCGTTGGCGTGGAAACCTCGCGTGGCTTCATTGGTGCCAAGCGCGTTGGCGTCGTCACTGCCGGTAACTCTGGTGTGATGGCCGAAAAGGCGGGCTTCCGCTTGCCGCTGGAATCTCATCCGTTACAGGCGTTGGTCTCCGAACCGCTCAAGCCGATTCTCGATACCGTGGTGATGTCCAACCACGTGCACGGCTATGTCAGCCAGTCTGATAAAGGCGATCTCGTGATTGGGGCCGGTATCGATGGCTATGTAGGCTACGGCCAGCGTGGTAGCTATCCGACCATCGAGCATACCGTGCAGGCGATCATCGAGTTGTTCCCGATCTTCTCGCGCGTGCGCATGAATCGTCAGTGGGGCGGTATCGTCGATACCTGTCCGGATGCTTGTCCGATCATCTCCAAGACACCGGTCAAGGGACTGTTCTTCAACTGCGGTTGGGGGACGGGTGGCTTCAAGGCCACGCCGGGGTCCGGCAACATCTTTGCCTGGACACTGGCCAAGGGCCGCGCTCACCCGTTGGCTGAGCCGTTTGCCTACGACCGCTTCAATAGCGGCAAGCTGATCGATGAACATGGCGCCGCTGGCGTCGCGCACTGAACCTGCCGTCAGGAGACGACCGACCATGATGCATATCTTCTGTCCCTACTGCGGCGAGCTGCGCGAGGAAGAGGAATTCCACGCCAAAGGTCAGGCGCATATCGAGCGCCCGATAGAGCCGGAAGCCTGTTCGGATGCCGAGTGGGGCGATTATCTGTTCTTCCGCAACAACCCGCGCGGTATCCACCATGAGTTATGGATTCACGCAGTGGGCTGCCGCAAGTATTTCAACATTACGCGCCACACCGTGACCTACGAGATTCTCGAGACCTATCGCATGGGCGAGCAGCCTGGCATTACGGCCGAGACACTCGCCGCTGAGCAGCTAGCACAGTCAGCTGCAGCATCCGCTGCCAGCTCGACGACTCAACAGACAGGAGACGCGCGGCCATGACCGAGACACGTACACCCTCACGCCGCACCTCCTCCGGTGGTCGCATCAATCGTGAGACGTCGCTGAGCTTTACCTTCAATGGCAAGCGTTATCAGGGTCTGGCAGGCGATACGCTGGCCTCGGCCTTGATGGCCAATGGCCTCGATGTACTCAATGCCAGCTTCAAGTATGCCCGCCCGCGTGGTCTGGTCGCGGCCGGTGCTGAAGAGCCCAATGCCATTCTGCAACTGGGTAGCACGGAGTCGGGCCAGGTGCCTAACGTGCGTGCCACTCAGCAGGCGCTGTATGACGGGCTTGAAGCGCATGCTGTCAGTGGCTGGGTCAAGTCTCAGAAAGATCTGATGAGCCGCTTCCTGCCGCAGGTTGGCAAGTTGGGTGGCAAGTTCATGCCGCCAGGCTTTTATTACAAGACCTTCATGGCTCCCGCGTCATTGTGGATGACCTACGAGAAGTACATCCGCAAGGCCGCTGGCCTTGGACGTTCACCGCTGGAGAATGATCCTGACATCTATGATCACCTGCACCAGCATACTGATGTGCTGGTGATTGGCTCCGGCCCGGCGGGTCTGATGGCGGCGCTGGTCGCTGCACGTAGTGGCGCCCGCGTCATTCTGTGTGATGAGCAGGAAGAGCTGGGTGGTTCGCTGCTCTCCATGTCAGGTGACTGCCTCGATCAGACACTCGATGGCCAGCCGGCCAGCGAGTGGCGTGATGCCGTGCTGGCGGAACTTGCGGCCTGTGACGACGTACTGCTACTGCCGCGCACCACCGCCAATGGCTATCACGATCACAACTTCGTGACGCTGCACGAGCGCCGTACCGAGCATCAGGCTGATATCGCACCCGTCAATTCACGCGGCGCACGCCAGGCACGTTCGCGTCTGCACCGTGTACGTGCGCATCGCGTCATCATGGCGACCGGCGCGCATGAGCGGCCGTTGGTCTATTCCCACAACGATGTGCCGGGCAACATGATTGCCGGCGCTGTCACCACCTACCTCACTCGTTTCGGTGTGGCGGCGGGCGACAAGCTGGTGCTGTCGGTCAACAACGACCACGCCTACCGCGCGGCGCTGGCTTGGAAGGCGGCTGGTCGTGACGTGGTCGCCATCGCTGATGCACGCTCTGCCCCGAGCGGTGCTCTGGTCGAGGCGGCACGCGCGGCGGGGATTCGCATCATCACAGGTGCTGCAGTGATTGAGGCCCAGGGGGATCGTCGCGTCACTGGCGCCCGTGTGGCTGCCATCGATATCGATGGTTTCAAGGTCACTGGTGAAGTGGAAGAGTTGGTCTGTGACACCATCGCCAGTTCCGGCGGCTACAGCCCGGTGGTTCACCTGGCGGCGCATACCGGCGCACGACCGGTGTGGAGCGACGAAGTGCATGGCTTCCTGCCAGCACTCGGCGCGCCGATGCTCAAGGGCTTTGATGCCTGTGGTGCAGCCAATGGCAGCTTTTCGCTCGAAGACGTGCTGGTGGCGGCCTATGCCAGTGGTGTCGCGGCGGTAGAGGCCTGTGAGTACCCCGTGGCAGACACCATAGTGCCGGCGGTATCAGCATTGGTCGAAGCGCCGATGTTGCCGTTGTATCAGGTGCCGCATGACAAGCCGACCGCACGTGCGCCCAAGCAGTTTGTTGACCTGCAGAACGATGTCACGGCGGCCGGTATCGAACTTGCGACTCGAGAAGGGTTCGAGTCCATCGAGCACGTCAAGCGCTACACTGCGATGGGCTTCGGCACCGATCAGGGCAAGCTGGGTAACGTCAATGGCATGGCGGTCGCTGCCCGTTGTCTCGGCCAAACCATCCCTGATACCGGCACTACCGTGTTCCGTCCCAACTACACGCCAGTGACTTTCGGCGCCATCGTCGGCCGTCACTGTGGTGCGCTGTTTGATCCGATGCGCTACACCGCCATGCAAGAGTGGCACGTGGCACAGGGCGCGAAATTCGAGGATGTCGGTCAGTGGAAGCGCCCGTGGTACTACCCGCAGGGCAGCGAAGACATGCACGCTGCGGTTGAGCGTGAGTGCCTGGCCGTGCGTGAGAAGGTGGGTGTACTGGATGCATCGACCTTGGGCAAGATCGATATCACGGGTCGTGATGCCCGTGAGTTCCTCAATCGTATCTACACCAATGCCTGGGCCAAGCTAGCGGTGGGCAAGGCGCGCTATGGCCTGATGTGCCACGACGACGGCATGGTGATGGATGATGGGGTTACCACCTGCCTGGCGGAAGACCACTTCCTGATGACCACCACCACCGGTGGTGCGGCCGCGATCCTCGAGTGGATGGAGTTGTGGCACCAGACCGAATGGCCGGAGCTGGACGTGCAGATGACCAGTGTCACCGATCACTGGGCGACTCTGACCGTGACGGGCCCTGAAGCACGTGCGCTGGTTGGTGAGCTGACGGACATCGATCTCGATCGTGACAACTTCAAGTTCATGGAAGTTCGCGAAGGGATGATCGCTGATATTCCGGGCCGTATCTTCCGTATCTCCTTCACTGGCGAGCTGTCCTACGAGCTCAACGTGCCGGCCAACTATGGCCAGTACGTGTGGGAGACGCTGTTTGCCAAGGGCGAGAAGTACGGTTTGACGCCTTACGGCACTGAAACCATGCACGTGCTGCGTGCCGAGAAGGGCTTCATCATCGTCGGCCAGGACACGGATGGTTCGATGACACCGGAAGATCTGGGCATGCAGTGGTGTGTCGGCTACAACAAGCCGTACTCGTGGATCGGCAAGCGCGCACTGACGCGTCCGGACACGCGTCGTGATGATCGTAAACAGATGATTGGCCTCATTCCCCGTCGCAAGAAGGCCGGTGATGAGCGCATCGTGCTGCAGGAAGGCGCGCAGATCGTCTTTGATCCTGATCACGCCATCCCGATGCCGATGGTCGGCCATGTCACGTCCAGCTATTACAGCCCGACGCTGGGTCATGGCTTTGCACTGGCAGTGGTGAAAGGCGGTTCGGCACGTATCGGTGAGACGGTGTTCCTGCCGCAGGCGGATGGCAGCACGCTGGAAGCTGAAATTACCGCACCTGTGTTCTACGACAAGAAGGGAGCGCGCCAGAATGTCTGATGCCACCACACTCGATCCTCAGGCGGTCACTGATGCCGATGCCGCTACTCGCTCACAGACGTCAGTGATTGATCAGCGTCCTGCGTTGGACGTTCATTTACAGACCGCGCGCTCGCCGCTGGCGCATCTATTCACAGCCCGTGCTGATGCCAATGCGGGTGTCGTACTGGAAGAGAAGGCCTTTCTTGGCCACCTGATGCTGCGCGGTGACCCCGCACAGTCAGGCTTCGCCGAGGCTGTCGAGGTAGCGCTGGGACTGGCACTGCCACTCACGTCGTCAACGCTCAACCTCAATGATGCCGGTGTTTCGATCCAGTGGTTGGCGCCGGATGAGTGGCTGATCATTGTACCGGGAGAAGAGGCATTTGCTTTTGAGCAGGCGCTGCATGAGCAGCTTTCCGGCCGCTATCAGGTCGTCAATGTCAGTGGTGGCCAGACGGTGGTTTCGCTGAGCGGTGCTCAGGCGCGTCAGGTGCTGATGAAGTCGACGCCGACGGATGTTCATCCGCGTGCCTTCCCGGTCGGACGTGGTGTGCCGGCAGTGTTCGCCAAGGCGACTCTGATCCTCCGACATGTCAGTGCGAAGGAGGGCGAGAGTGAATTCGAGCTGGTGATTCGCAGAAGCTTCGCTGATTACCTCGGCCGTTGGTTGCTGGATGCCAGCGAAGAATTCGGGGTCTGTATCAAGGCCTGAATGCCAAGCCCACCACGGGTGTGAGATGCACGCATGATCAACCTATGAGGCGGGCTTCAGAAATACTGAAGCCCGCCTCATGAATACTGGTTTGTCACTTTCCGTGTCAGCTGTAACGCTGTTGTTTCAGCTGCTATCTCAGCTACCATTTCGCTGGAACGTGATACGGCCTGGAACTGACGACACTCCAATAACACTGATGACAACAGGCGCCTGCGCATGCGTGATACCTGGATTCTGACCGCTCAATGCCCGAGTCGCATCGGTACCGTCGATGTGGTGACGCGTTACCTGCGTGAGCAGGGCTGCTATATCACCGAACTAAGCTCCTTTGATGATCGTCTCTCCGGGCGCTTCTTCATTCGCGCCGAGTTTCGTCCGCAAACCGAGCAGGGTGCGCTAAGCGAAGATTTTGATGCCAGTGCCTTCGAGGAAAACTTGATCACGCGCGCTGCTGATTTTGATATGGACGTTAGCCTGAGTGCGCCGGATGAGCGCATGAAGGTCGTCATCATGGTGTCGCGTTCCGATCATTGTCTGAATGATCTTCTCTACCGCCATCGCATCGGTCAGCTGCCGATGGACATCACGGCGGTGGTTTCCAACCACCCGGATATGGCGCCGCTGGCCGAATGGCACGGCCTGCCGTATCACCACTTCCCGATCACGCCGGATACCAAGGCTGAGCAAGAAGCGCAGATATGGCAGGTGGTGCAGGAGACGGGCGCAGAACTGGTGATTCTGGCGCGTTACATGCAGGTACTCTCCAGCGACATGTGTGAGAAGCTCTCGGGTCGTGCGATCAACATCCATCACTCGCTGCTACCGGGCTTCAAGGGCGCACGGCCCTACCATCAGGCCTACGACAAGGGTGTGAAGCTGGTCGGTGCGACGGCTCACTATATCAATGACGACCTCGATGAAGGGCCGATCATCACCCAGGGGGTCGAGACGGTAGATCATGCTCATTATCCGGAAGACCTGATCGCCAAGGGCCGTGATATCGAGTGTCTGACGCTGTCACGAGGCGTGCGTTATCACCTGGAGCGCCGTGTCTTCCTGCATGACAGGCGCACGGTGGTGTTCGGCAATTGAGAGCGGTAACTGAAAGACGGAAATTGAGCGTCTTGCCGTTGGACCGTTCACTCTGACACACGAAAGCCCGCGACCATGAGGTCGCGGGCTTTCGTGTGTCAGAGTGCTTGTTCGTAGCGTAGCGCTATCAGCTGGGCTTTCTCAGACTCCACAGGAAGTAACTCCCGCCGATCAGCGAGGCCATCAAGCCAGCCGGAATTTCATACGGGAACAGCAGCTGACGTCCTAGCCAATCGGCCAGCACCATCAATAGTGCGCCGCAGAGTACCGCACCCAGCATGTGATCACGTGCACGGCTAAGCCCCAGTAGTCGCGCCAGATGCGGCGCCAACAGGCCGACGAAGGACAGTGGGCCGACGATCAATGTCGCGAGTGCCGTCAGCAAGGCCACGATACCCAGCAGGCTCAGGCGTGCCCGCAAGACACCGATGCCCAGCGCACTGGCGCTGGCAGCCCCTAGCGGCAGGATGTCGAGCCAGCGCGCCAGCGGACGCAGCATCAGTACGCTGATGATGGCCAGTGCCAGTACCGTGACGGCGGCAGATAGCCCCACGTAGTAAGTAGAGCCAGATAGCCAGGCCAGAATCTGTTGCCCGCGCGGATCACCGTCAGCGAGGATGATGCCGCGTACTGCCTCATAAAGCGCGGTGATCGCTACGCCACACAGCAGTACGCGCTCTGGGATGAAACCACTCCTGTGATTGAGCAGCACCAGCAGTATCAGACACAATGCCGCGCCGCCGACGCCCGCGCCCAGCAGCGTCAGCTGGCTGGCACCTGGTACCAGTAACAGCGTCAGCATCAGTGCGATGGCGGTGCCGCCGCTGATGCCGAGAATCTCGGGACTGGCCATCGGGTTGTTGGTCAGGCGCTGCAGTAGCGTGCCGGACAGTGCCAGCAATATTCCCGCCCCTGCGGCCGCCAGTACGCGGGGCAGGCGCCAGTCGAGTATCGACACATTCCCGTGCAACCAGGCACCGTCGAGTGTCCAGCCCTCCGCCGTATTGCCACTGATCAGTGCCAGCAACAACGCCAGTAGCACCCCGATAGCCAGCAAGGCGTGCAGTCTGGTGGGCTGCGGATGACGTCGGACAAGCGATAGTCCTCCACTGATTGGCCCTGCCCCCTGCGTCATCTTCAATCGCGGAATCAACCACAGCAGCAGCGGTGCGCCGAGCGCCGCGGTCATCGCACCGGTCGGAATCAGGTTCGGCAGCAGGCCATCGAGACTGGCGACAACCAGATCGGTCACGGCCAATAGCAGTGCCCCAAACAACGGTGCCCACAACAGGCGCTGACCAAGACGTCGCGCGCCCATCAGGCGCACACAGGCCGGGGCGGCCAGACCTATGAAGCCAATGATGCCCAGCACGCTGACCACGCAGGCGCTCAGGAACACCGCCAGCCCCAGGCTCATCAGACGCAGCTTGCGCAGCGAGACGCCCAGGCTTCTGGCGTTGGCCTCGTCGAGATCCAGCACTGCCAGCGGGCGCATCAGCAGCAGTGCGAGCAGCATGCCCGGCACCAGCCGAGTGACCAGCGTAATGACGCCGTCCCAGCTGTTCTGTGCCAATGAGCCTGCGCCCCATACCAGGGTGCCGTGCAGTGCTTCCTGATTGAACAGCAACAGCACCATGCCCAGCGCGCCGATATAGAGATTGATGACCAGTCCCGCCAGCACGACTATCGTCGGCGTCATGCCGCGCGCCCAGGCCAGTGCGAATACCAGTCCCATCGCGACCATGCCGCCGATCAGCGCAACCCATTCACGGCCCAGCTGGAAGCCGCCGTCTGTCATTCCGTTCTCAGCCACGCCGGTACCGGTCATCAGTGCTGGCGCAAACAGCGTCGCCAGCATCATCGCAAGGCTTGCACCGCTGGCCACCCCCAGTGTGGTCGGCGCGGCAAGCGGATTACGCAACACCTGCTGCATCAAGACGCCCGCCATGCCTAGCGCACCGCCTGCCAACAGCGCGCAGATCATGCGTGGCCACCAGCTGACATGTGCCACCAGCTGAGCGGAAAGCAGGGCGCTGTTCGCCTGAGAGAGGTTGGCGGTCTGGTCAAACTGAGGGGCAGACCACAGTGCAGTCAGTCCCTGCAACAGGCTCAAGCCATCGCGGGTCAGCGCATGGCTGCCCAGTATCAGCAGGGCCAGGCCCAGCAGGCTGCACGCGACCCCAGGAGTCAGGCGGCGCGCACTCGCGTGAGTGAGGGCGGTGTGATCAGAGGGAGAGCCGTTCGTCGCGTGATCAGTGATCGCCATCTGTCTGTCCTTGAGTGATCGCGGTATCAGGGCGGGTCAGGAGGCGCTCAGCCAGCATATGGGCAAAGCGACTGGCCGAGGGCAGGGCACCGAAGCTCCACACGGGCGGCAAAAATAGTGGGGCAGACGCGCCACTGTTTTCACGTACGCCGGGCAGTGCCTGCCAGAGATCATTGCGCGCCAAGCCTTCACGCCCACCGGGCGGCAGCGGTTCGACCACGACCATGCGGCCCTTGAGTGTCACCAGCTTCTCGAGGCTGACGGTGGCAAAGCCCCAGGCATTGGTATCACCTTGCCAGGCATTGGCGATGCCCAGTCGCTCAGTGACGGCCTGAAACAGGCTATTGTTGCCAAAGACGCGCACGTGGCGATCATCCATGAATTGCACCATCAAGAGTGGCATCTGAGCCTGTTGATTCTGGGCAGCCTGCTGATGCAGCGCCGCATTCACGCCAGCCATGTAAGTCTCGCTGGCGCGAATCAGCTGTTCGGCCTGTGACTCACGATGGGTCATCTTGCCTAGCTGGCGGGTCGCCTCCACCAGCGTCTGCCAGGTGTCGGTGTCGGGCGTGTAGAGAGGAATGCTGGTGACGGGCGCGATGGATGACAGGCGTGGAGTCAGACTTGCGAGCATCGGGCTGATCAGGATGTCGTCGGGTGCAAGGCGCGCGAGTTGCTCCAGATTCGGCTGGGTACGCAGGCCCAGATCACGTGTGCCGGTGGGCAGCTCGGGTTGATCGACCCAGCTGCGGTAGGTCTCTACCTGACCGACGCCGATGGCGCGTACACCAAGGCCAGTGAGCGTTTCGGCCAGCGTCCAGTCCAGTACCACGACAGGACGATCGACGAAGCCTTCTGGCGTCGGAGTGAGAGGTGTCGCCGCCATTGCTTCCGTGGCCGTTGCCGTAGCGGTGCCTGCCACGCCCAATAGGCTCAAGGCCACCAGGCTCGTGAGCAGGCTTGTCATCAAGGGCCGGAACACTTTCAGCGGTGAAAGCCAACGCTGCATCATATCGGCACCGCAATCTGGTGGGCACTTTGCGGTGGCGCGATGATCTGCATCTCGACGCCATAGATGGCCTTGAGCGTGGTGGGATTCATCATCTCGCTGGGTGGCCCCTCTGCCAGTACGCGTCCGCCATGCAGGGCCACCAGTCTGTCGCAGTAGCGGGCCGCCAGATTGATATCGTGCAGTACGATGACGATGCCCAGCCCGAGCGTATGGCTCAGATGTGAGACCAATTCCATTACCTCGATCTGATGCGCGATATCCAGTGCGGCGAGCGGTTCATCCAACAGCAGATAGCGACTGCCCTGCGCCAGCAGCATCGCCAGCCATACGCGCTGGCGCTCGCCGCCAGACAGGGTATCGACCTGCTGATCAGCGAAGGCTTCGGTATGGGTCAGCGCAATGGCGCGGTCAATGGCGGCTTCATCCTCTGCGCCCGGACGGCCGAGCAGGCCATGCCACGGGTAGCGCCCGAAGCCGACCAACTCACGACCTGTCAGTGTGTCAGCAGCCGGAAGGTGCTGTGGTAGATAGGCCACGGTGCGGGCAAATTCACGATTGCCAAAGTCCGCCAGTGGACGATCATCCAGTGACAGGCTGCCGGAGGTCGGCGTCATCTGGCGGGCCAGCAGTTTGAGCAGCGTCGACTTGCCGGAGCCATTGTGGCCGATCAGCCCGTGAACCTGTCCCGGAATGAAGTCGAGTGCTTGGGTCTCCAGCAGGCAGCGTTGGCCGAGTGCAAAGCGGAGGTGATCGAGAGTGAACATTAGGGCGTCCGTCGTCCGTATCCGAGGCAGTGCTTGAAGGTAAATACCATGAGCTGGCCAGTGACTGAGTCGGTGGTATCGCGCATCAGGTACGCTCCGGCCATTCACTGTGATAGATGCTGGCGGCGGCCAGTCGTGTTGCACAGTGTTGCTGTGCTTGCTGTACATAGCGGCCGGCCATGCGCTCTGACACTGACAGGCGCTCGCTGATCTCGCGCTGGGTCATGCCGTCTATCCGGTACCAGGTCAGTGCCTGCCGAACATGCACAGGCAACTCGGCCAGCGCCCCGTTGATGACTTGCAGCTGCTGGCGGTGTTCGAGACAGTCCTCTGGGTCAAGATGTGCTGCCGCCACGGGTTCTCCTTCGATATCAAGCTCCTCGAAGACGGGCGCACGCGACTGGCGTCGGTGATGATCGATGATCAGATTGCGCGCAATACGGTATAGCCACGCACGTGGGCTTGCTGGCCAGTCACGCGTGGCGCGCAGACGCAAGTAGATGTCCTGACAGAGGTCTTCCGCCAATTCACGCGACGCCAGTTGGCGCGTCAGAAAGCCGATAAGCTCCTGGCGATGCTCGGAGAACAGCTGGTCGAGAGATCGCTCTTGAGGCCGATCTTGAGGCCAGAATTCTTGAATTGGCGGGGAAGGGAACATCCACGACTCGCAATGAGAACTATCGTGACGGGGCCATAATAGTATTGATGTTGCGAATCATTATCAATATGTAGATGTCAGGCACACCTTTGACCGCCCCCATGCGAGACAGGGGCGGTCAAAGGTGTGTTGGAAGGTGAAGGCCGTGCTCTGCTGACCGCGATATCGAGGCAGATATCGCGGTCAGCCGCAGGCACGTCACTATTTAGCGCATCGCGTCACTGTCTAGCGGCGAGCGAAAGCCGCGATGGGATTGTCCAGTTCACCCTTGAGCTGCAGCGCGCCCGACGGATCGGTGAGGTCAACCATCTGCTGGTTGTTGCGCAGCTGGAGACGATTGAGGCATGACAGCGTGAAGCGCGGCGCGAACATGTCGTGGCGGGCGAACTTGTCGGCCATCTCCGGGTGCGCATCCTGGTAGTCATGGATGCAGGCTGCCACGCGTGACCAGAAGGCGTCTTCCGTCATCACCTGCTCACGGACCAATAGCGGCACCGCAAAACGGAAGATGCAGTCGAAGACATCGGTGAGCAGCGACAGGATGCGGATGTCTTCCGGCACCTCGACGATCAGGCGCTCGACGCCTGCTGGCAATTCCAGCGCACGAGTCTCGTCAGTGGCGAACAGCGCAGCTTCTTCCGCGATATCCTTCATCAGCGCACCACAGGGCACACCATTGCGCAGGCGTAGAATCAGGTTCTCACCATGCGGCATGAACACCAGATCATGCGTGAAGTAGCAGTGCAGCAGCGGCGTCATGTAGGCCGTAAGCCAAGCGTCTATCCATGCGTCGGCACCGATGCCGGAACGCTCGATCAGTGCTGGCAGCAGTGCCTTCTCGTCGTTGTCGACATGCAGCAGCGCGGCCATGGTCATCAGGCGCTCGCCGTCTTCCCTGACATCTTCCGGACTTTCGCGCCACAGGCTGGCCAGCATCTTGCGATAGCCCACGGCGGCAGGATCAGCATCTTCCAGTACATCATCCCGATAACCGATGGCGGCGACTTCACGCATCAGGCGGAAGCCCCAGCGTTCAAAGGCCGGGTCAGCATCGACCAGCCCCTGTAACCACTGATTGATGACCGGCGTAGCGCGCATGTAATACGGCGACAGGCCACGCATGAAGCCCATGTTGAGAATCGACAGCGCGACCTTCACGTAGCGGCGGCTCGGCTGGTTGCGGTTGTAGAGCGTGCGAATCGATTGCTGAGCCTGATAGCGGTCTTCGCCAAGCCCCAGACAGACAATGCGCTGGCTGGCGAGCTCACTGGCGAAGGTGATGGCTAGCTTGTGGCTCCACTGCCACGGATGTACCGGCATCAGCAGGTAATCTTCGGCCGCCAGTCCCTGAGCGCTTAGTAGTCCTTCCATACGCGCTAGCTCTGCTGCACCCAACTCTTCTTCCAGCAGGCGACGCGGGTCGAGGTCGTCGATGGCGGAGTAATGCGCGTTATCGCGATGTACGGCCAGCCAGACCAGTGACAGCGGTTGGGCGGCTTCCGGCGCGTAAGCGCGGTAGTCGAGGGCATCGAAGCCCATGCGGCCATTGTTGGCCACGAAGCACGGATGGCCTTCGCTCATTGCGGATTCGAGTGTCTGGAAGGAGGCACCGGCCAGCACACGTGCTGACTGATTCTCGCGACGAGCGCGATCACGCTTCCAGGCGCTGGAGGACAGCGTCGCACTGACTTCTTCGAGATAGACCGGCAGCAGACGCGGCGGAATCTCCAGCACCTCGTTGAGCTCCAGAATCAGTTCACGGGCATCCAGTGGCAATGATTCGCCTTCAGCATCCAGACGTTGGATCGAGGCGGCATCGATCAGCCAATGATCGAGCTGAAAGCGACGTGCCACGAAGCGATATTCCACGGCGCGACGGCTGACGGGAGTCTTTCCTTGCTCCACGGCGATCGGCAGGCGGAAGTGATGCCAGCCGTCGGTAGTGCGTGAAGCGTTGCGAGAACTGCCATCATCGGCACACTGCGGATGAATCAGCCGCTCGTGGCTGAATTCGGCCAGCGCCTTGCGCACCAGCAGGCGATTGGCATGCTGCCAGTCGTCGCTAGCCAGGTGGCTACTGGCGGCAGTGGGGCGTGCCGCCAGAGTGACGTCCAGTCGCGGGCTACGGCTAGCCAGTGCCGCGCGGAAATCTTCTGCGGTGCAGAAGCACAGACGTGCCGGCTTGCCATCGAGATCCAGCGGGCCGTGATCGACAAAGCCGACTGCGGCATTCAGCGGATGAATGGCGGTATTGCGGCTGTCGGGTTCGACCGCCACGCGAGTGACCGGGCGGACTGCCTCACCGGTATCCGCGGCGTGCTCGTCACGGAACTGGCCGGCGAAGATCATCGCCATGATCGATTCGATCACCGCACGTGAAAAGCCACTGATGGCGGGTTGGTCATCGTTACGCGGTGCGACGAGGAAGTGCATGCCGAAGTCACCGGGTTGCACGGCGTAATGCTTGCCGAGCGGGTCATGTGCCGGATCATACAGCTCGACCAGAAATGCCGGTTGATCGTTGTAATAGCCCATCCAGCCCTGTGCGTGGGCGCTGTTCTCAAGATCTTGATAGAAGTCATGCTTGGTGGTCAGCAGGTCATCACTCATGCCCCAGAAGCTGGCACGTGCGCCGCTGGTCCATTCATCCACCAGCGCCATGTCGTCGGCGAGATTCAGTGGGCGCAGCGCGAATTCCGCTCGCTCCGGCGTGCTGTCATCCTGCGGCTTGCGCAGGCGCGCCTGGGCCTGTTCGAGCTCCACCGAGCGGCGTGAAAAGCAGGTCGTCGCGGCAGGCATCAGCAGATCAATATGGGGAGGCGTGACCGACGCATGCGCGCCGAAAATCTGCTGAGCCGGTTCTGCCGCGCTATGGGAAGTCGTGCCACGAGTCGTGGTGATATCAACAGGCATGTTCATGCGGTGGTCTCCCGGTGCTGCGGTGCGGCGGTGCTTCCAGCAGTGATGGAGGCAGTGGAAGCGGATGTGTCAGAAGAATCAGGAACGGAGGTGGCGGTTTGGAGGTCCGTCTCGCCATAGGGCAGATGTGACGCTGAAAGCGGCGTAAAGCCATTGCCGCTGCCGGGTGCGCCGAAACTCTGGAAGGCGATGCGACGTTCGATGGCATACACCTCACGACCGGTGATGGCGCGCAGGATGCAGCTGTTGCGATAGCAGGCCATGCCCAGGTCCGGGGCGGCCAGCGAGTGGGTATGCAGCTCGGCGTTCTGGACGAAGATCTCGCCGGCAAAGGGCGACTGGTCACCTTCATTGCCTTCGGCGTCTGCGGTGCTCTGCGCGTCGACGGCGTAGAAGCGCCCGACGGCGTAGCGGCCTTCGGCGTCACGACGGATGCGTGATTCGATGCTCTTCAAGAAGGGCGGGGCGACGTAGTGGTAGCCGGTGGCCAGTACCACGGTGCTGGTGTCATGACGCCAGGCTTGCTGCTGTTCGCGCTGATAGAGCCCCAGGCTGAAGTCGCCATCGGCGCTCTCGCGAGTCAGCGAGGTCAGCTCGGTGTTGGTCATCAGGGTGGTGGGCACCACGCCTTGCAGCTGCTTGGCGTAGAGGGTGTTGTAGATCTCGTCGATCAGCTCGAGATTGATACCCTTGTAGAGGCCCTTCTGGGTCGCCAGCAGGGTGTTGCGCTGTTCGCGCGGCAGGGCATGGAAGTAGTCGATGTAATCCGGTGACGTCATCTCCAGCGTCAGCTTGCCGTATTCCAGCGGGAAGAAGCGCGGCGAGCGCGTGATCCAGTTGAGCTGGTAGGCGTGCTGGTCGATCTCGCGCAGCAGGTCGAGATAGATCTCGGCGGCGCTCTGACCGGAGCCGATGATGGTGATGGCCGGCTGAGACGTCAGTTCGTCCTTGCGCGCCAGGTAGTGGGCGTTGTGGCACACGCGACTGCCCGTCACCGGCACCTCGCTGTGTACCGCATCGGCAGCGCTGGGCAGATACGGCTGGGTGCCGGTGCCCAGCACCAGCTTGCGAGCACGATAGACGAAGGCTTCCTGGGTGCTGGGGCGAATGCCGCGTACCACGTAGATGTCGCCGACATGCTGGATGTCCTGGACGTCGTGATCGAAGCGCAGGCTGGTCAGCTCGCGCGCCGCCCACTGGCAGTACTGGTTGTACTCGCGGCGCAGCAGGAAGAAGTCTTCGCGGATGTAGAAGTTGTAGAGCTTGTCATGCAGCTTCAGGTAATTGAGGAAGCTGAAGTGGCTGGTCGGGTCGGCCAGCGAGACCATGTCCGCCATGAAGGGCGTCTGCATGCTGGCGTCTTCCAGCAGCATGCCCGGGTGCCAGTCGAATTCGGCCTTGCGCTCCAGGAAGACACCGTTCACGTCCTCCAGCGGCTCGCTCAGACAGGCGAGGCTCAGGTTGAAGGGGCCGATGCCGATGGCGACGAAGTCGAGCACCTCATTGCGCGTTTCAGCTGTGTCGGTGACGTGAGGAGTCGAGGTGTCATGCATGACGGCTTTCCTTTGCTTCTGTGGTGTGGCTGCGACGGCTGGCGGCCGGAATGTCGGCCAGTGGTGCGCCATGGCCTGCTTGGGCGGTAGTGCTGACGGCGAGGTGATGCGCCTTGACCAAGGCCTGACCATGCTGGCGGATCAGCTCGACTACCGCGGCGATGTCGTCGCGGGTGGTGTCCGGGTTGAGCAGCGTGAACTTCAGATACTGACGGCCGGAGACCTTGGTGGCGGCGACGATGGCTTCCCCGCTGCGCGACAGGCGCTTGCGGATCTCGCGATTCAGGGCGTCCCACTGTGCATCGCTGAGGGTGTCTTCGTTGGCGTCATGGAAGCGGAACACCAGGGTGCTGAGCTCCGGGGCCTGAACGACATCGATGTCCGGTGCCGCCGCGAGCAGCTGATGGCCCTCGCGAGTGAGGTCGATCACGCAATCGAGCATGTCGCCGAGGGCATCGGCGCCCATCAGGCGCAGTGTCAGCCACAGCTTGAGCGCATCGAAGCGGCGCGTGGTCTGCAGGCTCTTGTTGACCTGATCCGGCGTGCCTTCGCGGGCCTGAAGCTCCGGGTTGAGGTAGTCGGCGTGGTAGGTGACATGGCGCAGCTGGGTGCGATCACGCACCACACAGGCACTGCAGCTGACCGGCTGGAAGAAGGTCTTGTGGTAATCGATGGTGACGGAGTCCGCCATCTCGACGCCCTTGAGCCAGTGACCGTGGCGACGCGAGGTGATCAGACCGCCGCCGTAGGCGCCATCGACGTGGAACCAGATGCCACGTGCATGACATTCACGGCCGATGGCCTGCAGCGGGTCGATGCTGCCGAAGTCGGTGGTACCGGCTGTCCCGACCACGGCCATTGGAATCAGGCCTTCCGCGCGCGCCTTGTCCAGTGCCTCACGCAGGGCTATCGGGTCCATGCGGCGACGCTCATCCACGGCGACCGGCACGACGGCGTTGTGGCCGAGGCCGAGCAGGGCACAGGCCTTCTGCAGGCTGAAATGGCTGATGCCGGAGGCGAAGACGCGCAGGCGCCCGGCTTCCGGCGGCAGGCCGTGGGTCTGGTTGCCGGGGTGGTTGGGCAGCTTCTCGCAGACCGCGTCACGCGCCAGCAGCAGCGCCATCAGGTTGGATTGGGTGCCGCCGCTGGTGAAGATGCCGTCGGCGGTCGGACCCAGGCCCAGACGTTCGGTGGTCCAGTCGATCAGACGCTGCTCGATCAGGGTGCCGCCGGCGCTCTGATCCCAGGTATCGAGGGAGGAATTGATCGCGCCGAGCAGGCTTTCCGCCCAGACACCCGGCAGCACGACCGGGCAGTTGAGGTGTGCGATGTAGCGCGGGTGATGGAAATAGACGGCATCCTTCAGGTAGAGCGACTGGAGCTCCTCCAGGCCCGCTTCCAGATTCTCGAGGGGCGTCTCGAGATCCAGCTCGGCAAAGGCCGGGCGCAGGGCTTCCGGGGTGATGCCGCTGAAGGGTTGCTGAACGTTCTCGAGCTGTTCGGCGACCAGACTGCTGATGCGTTGCATGCCGGCCTGCCAAGCATCCATGTTGGCAGGTGAGAACAGGGCGGCGCTGGGTGAGCGGGACAGGGAGCTCGCGGCGGCAGCGGCCTGGGGGCCAGACGCGGGGGATCCTGCAGCCGCGCCATAGGTGGCGGCGGAATCATGAAGGCTGTGCATTACATAACCTTATGCGAATGTTCGCAGATAAAGACTTGGAAGAGACTCGCAGCCAGCCAGGGCAGGTGGCACAGGTGCGAGGACCAGTCAGGACATTCATCAAGTGCCGCGTGATGCGGTCATTGTTGTTGATAAAGCAGTTGATAAAGCGGTTGGCGCGGTCAGTCACGCCTGCCGTGGGCATCGGCAGAGAGTGAGTCGTCACCGAGCGCCCCTGTGTCGGGCAATCTCGGTGTCATGTGCGGTACACGCCAGAGGTATCAGACGATGAGTGATTCAGGGCGATGGTGCCGGCGACATCCTTGCCGCCGGCGGGTCGTGCGGGTCGATTCAGAATCGACGGACTGCGGACGTGTCGGAATCAGAAATCATAGGTCAGGGTCGCGGTCACGCTGCGCTCGGCACCGTAGTAGCAGAAGTCGGTGTTGTAGCAGGAAGCGATATATTCCTTGTCGAGTAGATTACTGACATTGAGTTGTACGCTGGTGCCGGTCCAGCCGACCTGACTCAGGTCATAGCCGAGCACGGCATCGACCAGCGCGTAGTCCGGTACCTTTTCGGTATTTTCGGAATCCGCCCACATGTCGGCGTAGTAGCGAACGCCGAGACCCGCATTCAGGCCGGTCAGTGGGCCTTCGTTGAAGGCGTAGTCACCCCAGACGCTGACCTGATGCTTCGGTACCTGGTTGGCATCGTTGCCTTCGGTGCCATCTTCGGCCTTGGCGTAGGTCACGTCGGTGTAGCTGTAACCGGCCTGCAGCGCGAAGTTGCGGGTCAGCTGGGTGCGGGCTTCCAGTTCGAGACCCTGGGACTCGATTTCACCGTAGGACGTGTAGTAGTCGTCTTCCGGGTCCTTGGAGGCCACATTCTCCTGGTTGATGCGGAACAGCGAGACGCTGTACTGATCGCGCGTGCCGTTGGGCTGGTACTTCATGCCGACTTCCACCTGCTTGCCGGTGGTCGGGTCGAGCAGGTCACCGTCTTCGTCGGCGTAGGAGTTCGGCGAGAAGGAGGTGGAGTAGCTGATGTAGGGCGAGATGCCGTTGTCGAAGCCGTAGATCAAGCCGATACGGCCACTCATCTCGTTGTCGTTCAGCTCACTGGTGGTGTTGTAGTCGCGATCGGTATTCTTGATGTTGACCCAGTCCTGACGCAGACCGGCGGCCAGGTTCCAGCGGCCCCAGCTGAGCTGATCCTGCAGGTAGACACCGGTCTGATCCAGTTCACGCTTCTGGTTCTCGGTGGCATAGATGGAGACATCGGCATCACTGCTGCTAGTGACATCCAGCGAGCTGGCGGTCCCGTATTCCCAGTCCACGTCGTTGGTACGGGTCTGATAATCGGCACCGAACAGCAGGGTGTGATCGATGTCGCCGGTGGAGAAGCGGGACTCCAGCTGGTTGTCGACTGTCCAGGCACGCAGGCTTTCCTCGCCACCGGAGTAGTAGCGGGTCAGCTCGGTATCCGAGGCCCAGCCGTAGGCGTAGACCTGCTCGAGATCCACGTCGGATCTCAGGTAGCGGAATTTCTGGCGCGCGGTGACATCGTCATTGAAGCGGTGCTCGAAGTCATATCCGAGCATGCGTTCGGTGCGATCGAATTCCTCGTAGTCCTCGTCGCCTTCGTAGAAGTCGTTGCCGAGCTTGATGCCGTCGTGGCTCACCACCGTGCCTTCGTAGGGGAGGCCTGAGTGGTAGCCGCCTTCCGGGTCCTTCTGGAAGTAGCCCATCAGGGTGACGGTGGTGTCGTCGGTGACATCCATGGTGATCTGCGGCGAGAAGGCATAACGCTCTTCGCTGACGGAGTCGACCTGGGTGTCTTCGGCGCTGGCAAGGCCGGTCAGGCGATAGGCGATGCGCTTCTCGTCATCCAGCGGGCCGGTGAGGTCAAAGGCGGCGCTGCGCTCGTTGTCGTCACCGACGGTGAAGCGTACCTGGCCGGAGTCCTGGAACTCGGGGCGCTTGGACTGCATCGCGACCAGCCCCCCCGGGGAGGAGCGGCCGTAGAGGACGGAGGACGGTCCCTTGACGACTTCGATGCTGTCGAGGAAGTAGGGGTCGATGGTCATCGAGCTGTAGGAGCCCGAGTCACCCATCAGCTTCAGACCATCCAGGAAGGTGTTGCTGACACTGCCATCGGAGAAGCCGCGCAGGACCAGATAGTCATAGCGGTTGGAAGCACCGATCTGATTGGTGAACACGCCCGGCGTATAGTCAGCGGCACGCTGCACCGTCTCGGCGGCGCGCTTGTCCATGTCTTCACGTGTGATGGTGGAGACGGCCTGCGGCGTTTCCAGATAGCTGGTATCCGTCTTGGTCGCCGCCGTGGTGGTGACCGTCATGGTATCCAGCTGCTCATCCTGAGCATCTCGGTGGTCGGCTGCCACGGCCTGTCCTGCCAGAGGTAGGCTCAGCGCAATCGCTAGTGTCAGCGGGTGCCGAGGCAGAGAGAGCAAGGGAGACCGATGTGGATATCGCGCAGCGGAATTTGTCATGAGGTGTGATGTTCCATCGTGAATGACGTTTATGCGAATGCTTCTTGTTTGGTCTTCGCTCCTGTGGGTAGACGAACGATCAGCCGCTTTCTGAACCATGAATGAGAATTATTTTTGTTTTTATGAAAAAAGCCGCCCTGTGGGCGGCTTTTCGATGCGTGATGAATGTGCGTTATCAGCATATCCATCAGAGGTGTTTCAACAGCAAGGCTTACTGATCAATCATTTCACCCTGCAGAGTGACGGGGATATCACCGACCAAGGTGCCGTAGCCCAGTAGCCCAAGTAGAGTGCTGCCAATCTGGTTCTTGCCGACCGCCGAACTGTCCAGTGCCAGCGGCTCGGCATTCTCGAAGCTCAAGTGAGTCGCATCCATTCGCGTCACATCGAGCGGTAGAGTATCGCGATGGGTGCGATTGCCATCGGTGGCGGTGAAAGGCACTTGCATGCGGTTCGACTCACCCGTCTCAAGAGCAGCCAGTGCCACAGGGTCGAGGTTCAAGGTAAGCGTCGCTAGACGCATTTGACTGACGCCCGATAGCCACGGCGGTAGTTCACCGACCTTATCGAGCAGATCTGTCTGGCTGACACTGAGCGGAATAGTCAATTTTCCGTCATCACCCACGGTGCCACTAAGGCCTCGCAGATGATGAATGTGCTCCACATTCCCTTGCGCGCCTTGTTCAGTCAGCGTGGCGGTGGCGCCGCTGGTGGCAGGGACTAGTTGCCAGGCGGCCTGACTTGGCAGGCTGATGCCGATACTGCTCATGGCAAAGACCAGTGCGGCCGCCTTGAAGGGGGCGCTAAGCTTGCTATGTCTATTACCGTTCATGCTGAAGAACCCTGCCGTACGTCGGGCAAGGCGTTTGGTGAAGTATGACGTCCAACGAGAAAAGGGAAATGACATGGATGACTCCTGATAGCCAAGCGCTGATGAGGGCAAAGCCCATAGGTGCGCATTGAGACATTGGACACGCAGGAAAGACAAGGGTTCGCGCATCAAGCGGATGGATAAGGCCTTGGTGTGTCGAGATAGATAAGGAAGGCGCATGTGATTGGCGGGGTAGAGGGTGGTGCAAGAGACGAGACAGAAAGATGGCCTGTGGAATGGCTGAGGCAGACAGTCTCGTGAGAGACAGTGATAAATCGAGATAGGGTAAAAAAGAGGCCTAATGAAGAAATTGGCTATGTTGTTGAGTTTTCGGGCTTTCCTGAGGCTTTCGCTTTCGCTATCATATTCGCGCTGTACGGGCCCATAGCTCAGTTGGTTAGAGCACTCGACTCATAATCGATTGGTCGCAGGTTCAAGTCCTGCTGGGCCCACCAAGTGTTTCGGCTTACCTCGATAAGCCAGAAAAGTCGCCAACGGCGGCTTTTTTTGTACCTGTACGATGACAAACGCCCCGCGCAAGAAGCGTCGGGGCGTTCGATAATCACTGCTTCTTGGTATGGCGGCAAACGCTCATTTCAAGAATGAAGTGGGTTACTGAGCATCGTCGGTCATCTTGTCTTCAGCGTCATTGGCTGAGCCACTGATGGCGTTACCGGCAGTAGTCAGCGCATTGGCTGTTGCTGCGCGAGTATCCTGCCATGCGCTGGAGGCCGTGTTTTTGGTCTCGTCCCACGCGGCGGCTGCGCTCTTTCGGGTGTCCTGCCACCAGTCCGTCGTGTACTGCGGCTGCTCTTTGAATTGTGACTCATCCATGCTGACGTGGATGCGATATTCCAGAGTCTCGGGGTTATCACCCTGCTCTGTTTGAAGCGTGAACTTGCCAGCTTGTACCACGTATTGTTGCTCATTCAGGCCTAACGCTTCATCGCTTTCGACGACCAGCGCTGCAACCTGCATGTTGTCATCCAGCAGAATGTCTTCGACTTCCCCGATGATCTTGCTGTCATCATTCTGTAGATAGACCTCTGCATCCATCAGCTCATCTGCGGAGTAGAGTCCCTGCGGGCTGGCCATGGCCAAGCCGGAAGTGGACAGCAGCGTGGTCGCGGTGATCGCACCCAGTATCTGTTTGCGGTTCATCTTGCTCATGCCGTACTCCTTGCGTACTTGTGAATCGGTGTTCCCTTGCCGGACGCTTTTCTGTCTGGCGTGGGTGGGTCGCCATGAATCACGACCATGCAGACTAAGATTCCGTCGTAGCCGACAAGTTTCAAGGGATGGCAAAAAAAGTTATACGGCAGTGGTGCAGAAAAGGCAGTGATGAGGCCGCTGATGGCACGCCCTGGTAAGCATCCCTATCGACGCAAACACAGGATTAAACAGCAGCGATACTGATGATGATCTTGCATGGCATGGTCTGAGCGTGACCGACAGGCATGTCGTGATGAGTCATTGGGCGCACCATGACGCTGTCGTTACGTTCTGCAACGCACAAAAACTTGTACATGAGTGGGAAAGTGTCTAACTTTGTCGATGTCGGAGTGCCGTTATCATCAATGTAAAAGCACTTTCCTCACCATGTCACTTGGTGAGGGCACTGGCAGGGATGCACAAGCCTTTAGCAGTAATGGTCATCAAGGGTTTCATCAAGGATCCAACGGAGGGCATCGAGATGAATACACTACGCAAGGTTCCCATGGAGTGTTCGCGCTGTGGCAGTAACCGAGTTCACCTCGACGATAGCCCCGCTGATGACGACACCGTAAGTTGCGCGGAATGTGGCGAGTTTCTTGGCGTGTGGTTCATGCTGCGTGATCGCCTTGAGGCCAATGCTCGCAAACGTGCCATGATTGATCCTGCGCTGATGGCGGACAAGGTGATGAAGCAGCTGGATGCTAAATAGAGCTATGCAGGAAGAACATGATGCTCGGTGCTCAGGCGAGCACTGACGATGGTAGATGCCAAGGCCCAGATAGAACTTCGTGATACCGCTGACGACTGTTCAGCGTCCTGGTTGACCCGCGGTGAGCACTGGCTCCCGTTTATGGTCCCACTCTGCCTGAGAGTGTTTTCCCGTCCCTTGTGGTCGGGATTTTTTTGGCTTATCGCATGGTGTGGTGCTGGAAAGCAGAAATTCCGGCGAGATATCTGGCTGCCGTTTGATCCTTGTCATTAGGTGGAGTGTTATCTAATTGTAAGATTGCGCTGTCAATATCATGCCTGTCTTGAGCTTCGGTAATTAGGTGTTTATATGGCGATTTATCAATTACCTGCAATATCTAACATAAAGTGCAATGGAGTCTGTGGCCTTGTGTCTCCATTATGCGCACGCAACCTGATCCATGCCTTCATGTTTTCTGCGTCGAGAATCTGGTCATGACATCGTTATATCTTGCGCCGAAAAGGAGTTCGCGCATGTTTTCCCCTTCAGTTCCGACCCGTAGTGGTCCCCAGTGCCCGGAATGCAATGAAGCATTGGATTGGCCGGCTCGTGATCTTCCCGAGGAGCACATCTTGAAGTGTCCGAATGGGCATGCATTATGCTCGATGGGAGATTTTCGGCTCGCCGCACGTGAGATGGCGCTTCAGGAAGAGTTTCGCCTCACGCGTGATGGTGCCAGGTCTCATGCACAGCGTCGTGCGGTGGATTGCCCAGCCACACGTGTGCCCAGTATGAACAGCCCATGCATGAACCAGACGAGCGACTCATCTACTGAAAGTATCAGTGCTGCCTGATGGTGTACTTCCCCTGGAATGATGGAACATTCTGAAAGACCCCGGCACACGTGCCGGGGTCTTTGCGTCATGGAGATGGGTGAGCCATGTCGCTCATAACTTATGAGTAAAGTCACGGGATAGGAGCTGAAGGGTTGCAAGCCAATGGGCTGCCCCCATGTCTTTGGCAGACGTCATGATGTTCAATGAATGACAGGTGATCAATGACTGGCGATAGGCCGATGGTCGTCGTGTTGTCAGAGTAGTCCAGGCACTGTACAGGAGAACGTTTCATGCCAGATATTTCCGAGGAACTACGTATTCCCAAGCCTTGCCCCAGCTGTGGCAGCCAGCGTGTAAGGGTCTCGCAGGTACACAATCCGGATGACAAGGTCTTCTGTGTGTCCTGTGGTACTTATGTTTGCTTATATGCCGATGTAGCAAAGATGCGAGAGGAGGGAGCAGGCAGTGAGGCGGAAGAGCTGCTGGAGCAGGCAGCGAATAGAGGTATGAAGAAGTAACGCCTCCTTTTGGCGCTATCTGTCCCCGAGGTTAGCCAGCCACCTTGGTTGACTGACCTTGTCCCACAAAAAAGCCCCGCCATTTGGCGGGGCTTTTTTGTGGGACAAGGTATGCAATGCAGGGCGGGCGAACAGGATAGTCAAACGACTCGCCGACCTGCCATATCGCTAGCTTTCGTCGCCGTGTGATGCGGTAGAAGTCTTGGCGATGGCACCGGTGTTGTCAGCGGCTTCAAGCTTGGCCAGCATGTTTTGAGATTCACGCTTGAAGGAGGCCAGCGCCTTGCCAGACAGTGAATTGTTGTTTGGCAACTGAACGCGCATCGCATTGACCTGACGATTGTTGACCATCACTTCATAGTGCAAGTGTGGGCCAGTGGAACGCCCGGTATTGCCAGATAGTGCAATCTTCTCCCCCATCGTTACACGCTCACCTTTCTTGACGAGCGGCTGGGAGAGGTGCAGATAGCGTGTCTTGTAGCCGTTATCCATGCGCAGTACCAGATAGCGTCCGGCAAGCGGGTGATTGCCGACCAGTTCGACCACACCATCAGCAGTCGATAGTACCGGCGTGCCGACACGTACTGCGAAATCGGTGCCTTTATGCGGGCTGATACGACCGGTGACGGGGTGACGGCGGCTCAGGTTGAATGGCGAACTGATACGCGCCTTGTGTGCCAGTGGATAGCGATTGAATGCGGGATCAAGCCCCTTGCCATCTGGGGTGTAGTAGCGGCCATCGCTACTGTTGCGCACTACCGTCAACGACTTGCGTGCACCTTCATAGCGGGCGGCCAGAATGCGCGAATCGGTACTGGTACCTTCGATCATGTCAGACTCGACCAATACCTGGAACTTGTCGCCCTTGCGGGTATCACGACGGAAATCGATCTTCTTGCCCAATACCTGTGTCAGCTGGGTGACATCAGCGACGCCAAGACCAGTGGACTCGGCAGACAGCGAGAAGCTGCCGCTCACTTCGCCAGCGAACATGCGCTGAGTGGCTTGAGTCGCTTTCTCAATCTTGGCGACATTGAAGGCAGTATCATCGGCATTACGCTTGACCATGAAGCCGCGACGAGCATCTTTCATGATGCGCAGTGCCAGCAGATTACCCTCTTCGTCCAGCTTGTAGTCGAAGCTGTCGCCAATTCGCCAGTGGGTCAGCACGCGCTTGTCCGGCAGGGACTTTATGATACGTGTCGTCTCGCTATACCCCAGGCCTAGAGAGCGCTCAGCCATCACGGCAAAGGTATCACCCGCCTGAACGGTATAGGTCTGCCACTCGGGAACGTAGACTTCCTTGGCTGCCAGCTCGGTTTGAAGCGTAGGGCTCTCCCCCAGCTCGACCGGATCAACCGACAGGTCATCGTAAGAGGTGCCACCCGCTTGCTCGTCAGTCGCTGTCCCGATAACCGCTTCGGCTGTCTTCACCGCAACCGGTGCCAGAGCCACGACAGGGCCGGCCGCGTCTGCTTTGGGATGATAGGTTTCATCTGTCAGCAACGTGGGCATGTCGAAATTGATATCGACGATTTCGCTGGGCTTGAGTGCGGCCAGTGGAATATCACCGGTGGCTAGAATGGCCTGCTGTTCGGCATCCAGGCTGGCAGCAGACCGGCTGGCAGAAGACAGAGGAGCTTGCGCGGTGTCGGTGCCAGGAGTAGGCATCGTCATTGAGCCTGTAGCGCGCATATCTGCGCCAGCCAGGTCGATGGCAATGCTTTTCGAGATAGGTGAAACATCTTGAGTATCAAGAGTTTCGATAAGCTTGTGAGCGCCCAGCACGGTGACCATTGTCGCAACAGGTAAAAGAAGATACTTGTGCACGCGTGGGAGCGAATGGAGGATTCGCAGCATTAAGGTGACCAATAATGAATAAGTGAAGTGAAAAGATGACAACAAATTTAGCATTCGAACCTTAACCAAGGATTTTCACCACCGATAGGGTGGACACATATCCAGTATGAGTAATTCAACCTTATTTTTATCATGGCTAGTGCGAATAGAGGTGTCTGTAGCATGAGGTCGGACGAAAATAGCGCCATTTTTGCTTAAGAAACACTGTTCAAGTAGTAAATCCTGCTGGGTGTTAAATTTTGTAACAATGCAGTAAAAGGCCGCAATTGCCCGCTCACATTGAGAGGATGGCAACCTGATGGAAGATGATTGCTACCAGTTGCCGTCAAGCAGTGAATGCTGGATGTCCTGTCATTCACGATGGTGCCCAGCATATGTTGTCTGATTTTTTATCTTCGTCATGTCAGGATTGACTCACGTGTATTACCGCACGCGTTCTGGAGAGTTCCCTCGATGTCGTCACGCGTGACACTGGCTCAGTGGCAAATGTTGGCCGCCGTGATCGATCACGGCAGCTTTGCCCGTGCAGCCGAGGCCATTCACAAGAGTCCTTCAACACTCAATCATGCTGTTCATCGGTTGGAGTCATTGCTTGGCGTCAAGGTGCTTGAGCCGGCTGGGCGTAATGTTCGTCTGACTGAAGCGGGAGAGTTGTTGCTCAGGCGCGCACGTCAGTTGATAGAGAACGCCCAGGCACTGGAAGAGGTGGCTGACTCATTGTCTGCCGGACTGGAGAGCGAAATCACGCTTGCCGTGGATCAGTTGTTTCCTCCCGACGTGCTGGCGCGAGCGCTGGAAGCCTTTTCCGCTGCTTATCCTCAGGTACGTGTCCAGTTGCACGAGACGGTACTGACGGGAGGATGTGAGCTGTTCGATAGCAAGCAGGTTGATCTCCTGATCAGCGGTCTGGCTATGAGAGATCATCTCGGCGTACCTCTGGTGCGCGTGCCCTTTGTCGCGGTGGCGGCTCCTGAGCACCCGTTACATCAATTGCAGCGCCCGCTGGATCTAAGAGATCTGGTTCAGCACCGCCAGCTGGTATTGCGTGATAGCGCGGCCACCTCCGACATGGATGCAGGGTGGCTCAAGGCCGAGGCGCGCTGGACTGTTAGTCATGTGGCAACCTCGGTTGATCTTATCGAGCGCGGGCTGGGCTTTGCCTGGCTACCCCAGACGCGGATTGAAGCTTCACTGGCTGCAGGGCGTCTCAAACGACTATCGCTGGCGAATGGCAGTGAGCGTGACGCCACATTGGTGCTCTATCTGCCAGATGAAGACCGTGCCGGCCCTGCCATTCAGGCGATGGTGGAACATCTGCGCGTCGCAGCCGGTCTGACGAAGATGTCAGCAATGTAGCTTCAACGTGTTGGCTGCCATTTTTGACAGCAGCCGTCGTTGATCATCAACAGGAGCAAACAGCATGGGATTACTGGTCGAGGGATGCTGGCAGGACCGCGGATACGACACCAAGGGTGCCGGTGGAGAATTCAAGCGCGAGAGCGCCAGCCTGCGTGACTGGGTCGTGCCCCCCGGTGCGACCGAGCAGGGCCCTGACGGGCAGGCGGCGGTTCCCGCCGAAGACGGGCGCTATCATCTCTATGTCTCGCTGGCCTGTCCGTGGGCCCACCGTGCGCTGGTGATGCGTTCTCTCAAGGGACTGACATCGGTCGTGGGCATGTCCTTCACCAGCCCCTACATGCTGGAGCATGGCTGGAGCTATCTCGAGGAAGAAGGCTCCAGTGGTGATCCAATCAACGGCGTGCGCTACCACCATCAGCTCTACACGATGACCGATGCCGATTACACCGGCCGCGTCACCGTGCCAGCACTCTGGGATCGCCAAGCTGGGCGTATCGTCAACAACGAGTCTGCCGACCTGGTGCGCATCTTCAATGATGCTTTCGATCCGCTGGCCGGCAATGATCTGGATTTCTATCCGCCAGGCCTGCACGGCGAGATCGACGCCATCAATGCCGAGGTCTACGACAAGGTCAACAATGGCGTCTACAAGACTGGTTTTGCCACGAGTCAGGAAGCCTACGAGCGCCATTTCACAGCCTTGTTCGAATGTCTGGACTCGCTGGAAAGCCGTCTGGCCAGCTCACGCTACCTTGCCGGTGAATGGTTGACCGAAGCGGATATCCGACTCTTCACTAGCCTGGTGCGCTTCGATGTCGTCTATCACGGCCATTTCAAGTGCAATCAGCGCCGCATCACCGACTATCCCAATCTTTCGAACTACCTGCGCGAGCTGTACCAGTGGCCGGGCATCGCCGAGACCTGCCATTTCGATCACATCAAGACTCACTACTACGGCAGCCAGCTTGCCGTGAATCCGACCGGCATCGTCCCCATTGGCCCGGCGCTGGACCTTGAGGCGTCCCATGATCGCGAGCGTCTGAAAGGGCAGGGCATCCGCCGCCACGCCTGACAAGAGGGTTTTATCTCACTGTCGTTGCATCCGGCCTGAGTCAGGCGCCTGATCTGGGGCGTCTGACCTTCGCCAGCCAGCGATCCAGCGCATTGCCGAAGTCGCGTTGCTCGCGCTGGCCATAAGCCGAGGGGCCGCCGGTATGCTCGCCGCTGGAGCGCATGCTTTCCATGAAGTCGCGCATCTGCACGCGCGCACGGATATTGTCTGCATCCAGAATCTCACCACGGGTGGTCATGACGTGGGCGCCTTTCTCGATAGCTTCCAGTGCCAGCGGAAGGTCAGAAGTGATCACCATGTCCCCCGGATGAGCGCGCTCGACGATCAGCTGGTCAGCGGCATCAGCCCCCGCAGGCACCGATAGCGCCTTGACATGAACGGAGCGCGGCAGCGGCACCTGATGATTGGCCACGAACCAGGTCGGCGTGGCAGTGCGCTCCGCTGCCCGTACCAGAATATCGCGTGCGGCACGCGGGCAGGCATCAGCATCCACCCACAGTGTTGTTTGGTGTTCAGAAGGCGCTGTCGTGACATGTTCAGACGGCGATATGGTGTCGGTCATGCAGGTAGCTCCCAGAGGGATTGTGAAGGCCAGAATGTCAGGCAGTCTGCGACCAAGGTCAAAAGAAAAGATGCAGAATGCGTGAGGGGCTGCTAGAATGCCAGTTCCTCGCATGTAGTGACCCACCATCCTGAGTAGCCGAACCCGACGCGATCGCCTTTTATATATGGCCATCAGCCGGTATTTCGTGCCTCCCGGACCGCGTGGCGTAGCTTGCCCGAGCCATCCGTGACCCCTCGAATTTTCGACGTCCGGCCGCCACGATGCAAGACCCGTCCCTGTCCACAGTGTGCATGATGGAGCGTCCCGAGACTCGTATGTAGAAAGAGCCTCTGGTTGCTGTACGGTCGCCGCAGCGTTGTGCCTGAAAGTGGAATTGCGTCCGCCTTCAGTGCAACCCGGGCCCGTCCATGCCAAGACGTCCAAGTACGTATTCGTACGTTTTTTCTGATGATGCCAGTGCCTTGTGCCTGACGGCATCGCCAGACGGAGCCCTTACGCTTCGTGTCGGTTCAAGCCGACCCATTCTTCAGCCGCAAGCTTTACTTGTGGCCATTTAGGTGTGAGATATACATGACCACGACTTCCGTCGTCGATCGCTTTAGCGATCTTGCCCTGCTGCCTGCCGTCCTGACCTCTCTCGAGAAGCTGGGCTACGAAACTCCGTCCCCCATTCAAGCTCAGACCATCCCGAGTCTGCTTGAAGGGCGTGACATGATCGGCCAGGCGCAGACCGGTACCGGCAAGACCGCTGCCTTTGCTTTGCCGCTGTTGACCCGTCTTGATCTTGACCGCCGTGAGCCGCAGGTTCTCGTGCTGGCTCCGACCCGCGAGCTGGCTCAGCAGGTCGCTGTCAACTTCACTCGTTACGGTCAGTTCATGCGTGGCCTGGAAGTGGCGACTCTGTGCGGTGGTCAGGATTACCGCGAGCAGATGCGCAGCCTGAAGAGCGGCGCCCACGTCGTCGTTGGTACCCCGGGTCGTGTCATCGATCACCTGGATCGCAAGAGCCTCAACCTCAACGGCCTGAAAGCCCTTGTGCTTGATGAAGCCGATGAAATGCTGCGTATGGGCTTCATCGATGACGTCAAGCGCGTCGTGGCTGATACACCGAAGGAAGCGCAGCGCGTCTTCTTCTCCGCGACTCTGCCGACCGAAATCGAGCGTATCGTCAACCGTTACCTGGTTGATCCGGTCAAGGTCGCCATCAAGTCCGAATCCGGCATGGCATCTACCATCGAGCAGATGATGGTGCGTGTCGAAGGCGGTGCCAAGCTGGAAGCGTTGTCTCGTCTGCTGGAAGTCGAGACAGTCGATGCTGCTATCGTCTTCGTGCGGACCCGTGCTGCCTGTACCACTGTTGTCGAGCAGCTGATCGCACGCGGTATCTCCGCGGCGGCCCTGTCCGGTGATCTGGATCAGTCCCTGCGCGAGCGTACCGTGACACGCCTCAAGCGTGGCAAGGTCGACGTGCTGGTCGCTACCGATGTCGCCGCTCGTGGTCTGGATGTGGCGCGTATCACCCACGTCTTCAACTATGACCTGCCGGGTGACAGCGAATCCTTCGTGCACCGTACTGGTCGTACTGGCCGTGCCGGTCGTGAAGGTCGCGCCATTACCTTCGTCAGCGGTCGTGAAATGCGCAAGGTTCGTTGGATCGAGCAGGCCTTGGGCCAGCGCATCACCGAACGCCAGCTGCCGAGCGAAGAAGAAATCCGCGGTCACCGTGACGCTGCGTTCCGTTCACGCGTCGTCGAAGCACTGGGTAGCAGCTCCAACGGCCATCGCGCCCTGGTGCAGAGCCTGGTCGACGAAGGTCACGATCCGGTCGAACTGGCTGCTGTCTTCGTCAAGATGGCACGTGCTGAAGAAACGCCGATTCAGTCTCTGCCGAAGCCGGGTGCACGTCGTCCTGAGCAGCGCAATGAGCGTCCGGAACGTGGCGGTGAGCGTGCAGAACGTGGCGAGCGTCGCACTTCTGCCCCGGTCGCCCGTGAAGGCATGAAGCTCTATCGTGTGGCTGTTGGTCACCGTGACGGCGTCAAGCCGGGTCAGCTGGTTGGCGCACTTGCCAACGAAGGCGGCATCGAAGGTGCACGCATCGGTCGCATCGACATTCGCAACACGCACAGTGTCGTGGAATTGCCGAGTGGTCTGCCGACCAGCGTCGTGTCCAAGATGGCGCGTGCTCGCGTCGCTGGTCGCCCGCTGGAACTGGCCGAAGATGGTGCTGCCGCTGGTGGCGCACGTCCGCAGCGCCGTGAAGGTGGCGACGACCGTCGTCGCGCCTGATAAGGCATGAGCCTGTCGCTCACGGAGTGATAGTGCTGATAGAACCGGCACCTCGAAAAGAGGTGCCGGTTTTTTTGTGCCTGAACGACAGGGTAGGTCAGACTGGTATCCTGTCGTCATGGCGGGCTGGCCGCTTTGGTTATGCCACGTCTGAATCATGCCATTCCCCATCTTCACGAGGATTTTTACATGACGCTCGCACTTGACGGTCACTCACCCCGTTGGCAGGTATCGACTGCTGGTCGCCTATTACTGTGCGCGATGCTGGCAACTCCCCTGTTATTGATCGGGACACCGGTTAACGCGCAAGGAGTGGCAAGCAGCGCCACGCCAGAAATCACGATTTCGCTGATTTCACTGGAGTCATTGCGTCTGGCGCCGGTGGTGATGCCGGATGGCAGCCCGTTAGGGCAGGTCGAGGATGTATTGAGCGATGCAAATGGCCAGATTCATCGCCTGTTGATTCATCCTGAAGATAAGCAGATGGCAGCTAGCATCGACTTCGCGCGCTTCACGCGTGAGGCTGTGAGCGACCCGACCCAGGCACAGGCGCCGGGAGATATACGTTATCGACTGGTATTGGACATGACGCCTGAACAGCTGACGGCCCGCGCGGACCAGCCGCTCTCCAGCCGACTCTCGCGTCAGCTGGAGCGCAGTATGGGGGAGGTGGAAAATGGACTGGATAGCTTCCGCGATCAGGCGGCTGACGTGCTGCGCTCGCTCGGCAAGCAGCTGGAAGGTGAATCCGACAAGTAGGAGGCATGATGTCCGCACTGCATGATTGGAGCCTCACGCCGACGGTTGCCGTAGCGCTACAGCGTGAACTGGCCACTCGGCTGAGCCTGATACCTCCAGCCGGTTGGACATCGCCAGACGCATGGCCTGCCACCATCACCGGTGTCGATATTGGCTTCGAGGAAGAGGGGGCGATCACGCGTGCCGCCGTGGTGACGCTGGACCTGGCCACGCTGGAGCCACTCGAGCAGCGGCTGGTACGCCAGCCAACGCGCATGGCGTACATTCCTGGTCTACTGTCCTTTCGAGAACTGCCGGCTGCCATCGCCGCACTGGAATTGCTTCAGCAGCCACCCGAGTGCCTGATGGTCGATGGTCACGGTATCGCGCATCCACGCCGCCTAGGCGTGGCAGCACACCTGGGGCTATGGTGCGATCTGCCAGCACTTGGCGTCGCCAAGAAGCGTCTGTGTGGCAAGCATGATGAGCCAGGAGAGGAGCGCGGTGACTGGGTGGCACTGATGGATCGTGTTCGCGAGCCTGATGCAGCACTTGGTTTGATCGATGATCCGACACGTGCCAAGCGCGAGCAGCGCAGCCGACTGGGTGCCGTGCTGCGCTCACGCATCAACGTCAAACCGGTATTCGTCTCACCGGGCCATCGCATGGATCTCGAGACCGCGTTGGCGCTGACGCGGCACTGCCTGGGCAAGACCAAGCTGCCAGAGCCCACGCGGCTGGCGGATCAGCTTGCGAGTCGACGCCTCAAGCAGCTGCGCTGAACGGAGCTGAAGAGCGTTTCTCGAATGGTGGACATTCCTCGTGTCAGCTCTCGATCTCCAGTCGACTCTGGCCATTGCCGGCCGGCTTGACGGCGATGCGCACCGGAATGCGTTCATGCATCTCGGCGACATGCGAGATGACACCGACACGGCGACCACTGGCCTGCAGGCCATCCAGCGCCTCCATCGCCAGTGCCAGTGAATCTGGGTCGAGGCTGCCGAAGCCTTCGTCGATGAACAGCGATTCGATCTTCAGTTCGCCAGACGCCATGCCTGCGAGCCCTAATGCCAATGCCAGCGAGACGAGGAAGGTCTCGCCGCCGGACAGTGAATGTACGCTGCGCAGCTCGTCGCCCATCTCGGTATCCACCACCACCAACCCCAGCGGGCTGGCGCCACGTGCCAGACGATAGCGGCGCACCAGATTGGCCAGATGCAGATTGGCATGTTCGATCAGGCGCTCCAGATTGAAGGCCTGGGCGATACCACGGAATTTGGCGCCACTGGCACTGCCAATCAGCTCTGACAGTGCGCCCCAGCGTTCATGTTGCGCGCGGGCGGCCTCGAGAGAGTCACGTAACGCATCGCTTCCCGTGCGGCGCTGGTCGTCATTGAGTACCGCAGCCTGAGCCGCTTGATACATCTCGCGTATACGAGCAAGTGGTGTCTTCAGCACGTCGCTCAGGCTGACTAGCACCGCAGCAAGCTCGCTCAGGCTGTCGTGATGATCGCTGCAGTGAGCATTTTGATGATCGACAAGCTCATGCGTGGAAGCTCCCTCCTTGTCGGATATCGCCGCAGACTGAGAGCCTGATGTCAGCGCCAGTCTCAGCGTCCATGTCAGTGCCTGCTCGGCCTGTGTGCGAATGGCAACATCGCTGCTGGCCACCTCTTCACCCACCACGATTTCAGTCTCTTCCTTTACCGGCATTGCCAGGCGCTCGAGTACTGCTTGCCATGCGGGTGTCTGTGCGGCTTGCCAGTGGTGCTGATGACGAGCGTGGCGCTCCTCGCACAAGGTGTCCGCACGAGCGACACGCTCATGAACACTTCGCAGCTGGTGTCGCAGTGCCTGCAGATCATGATCCTCGACGGCGAGAAGGGCATTGATGCGAGCATCATCCAGTGTCGGATTCGCTGCCTGCCAGCGCGCACGCTCTGCCGTGAGAGCGGCTTGCTCCTCGCTCAACTCAGTCTGGCGTTGCGCCAGATTGGCCTGTTGCTGTGTCAGTTGCTGATGCTGGTCGTTGAGTTCCTGCAGTGTCTGGCGCGCCGTGTCCTGCGCATTGCGAGTATTGGCCGTGTGCTTCTCGATCCATGCTGACCAGTCACTCACGCTTGCATGCTGTCGCCTGGAGTCTGCGTTCAGCTGCTGGGCCAGCGTGTTGCTCAGCTGGTCGATCTCCTTCGATAGCGCTGCGAGCTGCGTCTCATGCTGTTGAATCTGCGTTTCGCCATGCTGACACTGCGTCACCAGCGTCGCATGTTGCGTTGTCAAAGCCTGCTGTTGCTCGTGCAATGGTGTCAGCTGGCGCAGAGTCGCGACTAGCTGGGTCTGGCGGGCTTCCAGGGCTTCAAGACGTTGTTCGACTACTGTCAGGGCATCAGCTGCTGGCAGCTGCGTCAGCGACTCGGCCAACGCTTGCTGGGCCAACGCGGGAGCGCTGTTTGCCTGAGCGATATTCGCTTGGGTCTGCTGTGCCTGTTGCTGCAAGGCGCACAGCTCCGATTGCAGCTGTGTCTGTTCCTGGCCTTGATAGCCAAGCTGCTGTTCGAGACGAGTATGCTCATGATTGGCAGCATCCACGGCTTGCTGGGCGGAGGCTGTCGCCTGGCGGCGTAGCTCAAGACGCTCATCTGCCTGTTGCTCCAGCTGCGCGATCAGCGCCTCAGCCGGTGCTGCCTTGCCAGCGGCGGGGTGATCATGACCGCCACATACCGGGCATTCTTCTCCAGTCACCAGCCCACGGCGCAGTGCCATCACGTTGTCACTGCGTGCCAGTCGCTCACGTTCTTGCTGGCGACGCTTGGCCTCTTCTTCGTTCAGTGCCTGCTCGCGCGCCTGTTGTGCGCGCTGCTTCTGGCTTGTGACATCGTTCAGCGCTTGCTGCTGTCGTGGTAGCAGCTGTTCAAGCTCGACCAGACGCTTGTGGACCTCATCGTGACGCGCCAGACAGCTAATCTGCTCGCGTAGCAAGGGGGTCAGCTGGAGGAGCGCATCGCGCTGACGTTGCAGATGATCGCGATAGCTTTCTGCATCCTCAAGCGGTTGACCTGACTCGTCGACCAGCGCCGCCTGCAGCTGCTGGAGTTGCTGATCGAGTTGCTGGCGCTGTCGATTCTGTACCTCTAGGTCATGCTGATGTCGGTTCAGTATTTCGCGGAATTGCCCAAACTCGCTCAGCTTACTGGCATGTGCTTCGCGCTGCTGCTCCAATCGTGAGGCTACGCGTTGCGCTTCGTCGCGCTGTGGCAATTGCTCGGTGCGCCAGCCCTCGCAGCGTGCCATCTTTTCATCGGCGGTCTTCTTGTCGACATGGGCCTGCTCACGCTGTGGTGTCAGGAGACTGAGTTGCTGTTGAACCTGCGTCAGCTGCGTAGCCAGTTGTGTGTGCTGAGGACCAATCGTCCTGAGGCGTAGCAGAGCAGGGCGAACCGGTGCGATGGCTTCCAGTGCACTGAGTTGCTCGCGCTCACTGGCCAGTGCATCACTGGCTGCGTGGGCATCGCGTTGTCCCTGCTGGGCTTGGCTCAATGACTGCTTGAGTGCCAGGGCCGTGGTAGTCCACTGATGGTATGCCGTCAGCGCATCGTGCTGCTCGCTGAGCCGTGACAGGGCAGACTGGCGCTGACTGACCTCATTCTCGAGGGCTGCGCGTGCTTCCGGGCTTGCCGGAAGCTGCCCCTCCAGCGTGCGCTCTATCTCGTTGACTGCCTCGCGCGCACGGCGTTCGCGCTCGTAGGCTGCCTTGGATATCTCGGAATAGTGACCGGTATCGGTGAGCTTCTCGAGCAGCTCCGAGCGTTCCTTGTCGTGGGCGCGCAGAAAGGCGCTGAATTCGCTCTGGGCCAGCAATACCGCGCGCGTGAACTGATCGAAGTTGAGGCCGAGCTTGTCGATGATCAGCGCTTTCGCATCATTGCTGGTGGTATTGAGGGTCTGTGCTGACGACTCATCACCGGGCGCAGGTAACAACTGCAGATGTTGCCTGGCCTGTTGCAGACGGCCACCGGGCTTGCCGCGCGCACGGCTGACGCTCCAGCCGGCGCAGTAGCGCAGGCCATCACGGCCAATGAAGTCCACCTCTGCCATGCCTTCGCCACAACCACGACGCAACAGACTGCGCGGGTCCTTGAGGGTCAGGCTTTGATCACTGACATCGTCCAGCTGGCCGCCGCCAGGTGTCTGACGCAGGCGGGGCGTGGTGCCATAAAGCGCGAGGCACAAGGCATCGAGCAACGTGCTCTTGCCGGCGCCCGTCGGGCCGGTGATGGCGAACAGACCGGCATCTGCGAGCGCACCACTCTCGAAGTCGATTGTCTGTGGGCCTGCCAGCGACGCCAGGTTTTCAAGACGCAATGCGAGAATCTTCATGCCTTGTCTCCTGACGGGAGAGTGTCGTTGGCCAGCGATGTGCCTTTCATTGGCTCACCTTCGAGGCGTGCCTCACGCGCGGCCTCGACTTCCTCGAGCAGCTGGGCAAAGTCCTCGATCAGCGTCGCATCAGGTGGGCTGTCATAGATCGCGCGGTAGTGGCGATCAAGTAGTCCCAGCGGGCCAAGTTCATCGAGCTTCACGTTGTCTGGTTGGCGATGCTCCGCACTCGGTCGAGGGTAGCGAGTGGCCAGCTTGATCAACCGCAGGGGCGCTTCTTCGAGCAGCTCCTCGATGCGCGCGCGCAGGTCTATCACCGGAGACTCAAGCTCCACGGTCACCTCAAGCCACGGCCAACGTGCCTGTTCGAGATGCTTGTCAGCGTTGGCTGCTGTCTGAGTGAGCTGCGCGGTGATCGCGGCGAGTGGTGCCGGCCCGAGACGTAAAAGCTCGACATGACAAGGCACGCGATGCTCGTACACCTTCTCGAGCTGCTCACCCTCGAGCACCACCTCCAGCACGCGATGCCCGTAATCGACCTCAGAGAAATCCATCGCCAGCGGCGTGCCGCAATAGCGGATGCGCTCCTCACCGCCAACCCGCTGCGGACGATGTAGATGGCCGAGCGCTACATAAGCGATATCAGTGGGAAACAGGCTCGTCGGTAACGCCTCTTCGCCGCCCATCAGAATCGGACGCTCGCTGTTCTCTGACACTTCGCCATCGCGCATGTGTGCATGGCCCATGGCGATCAATGCCTCGCCAGGCTGTCGCTCTGCTCGGGCGGCGCGTACCAGCGCTTCGTGCACGTGTGCCACGCCATCACGATAGGACTCGCTACGTGTGCGCTCTGCCTTGCTTTCGTCTTCATCGTGACGCGCAGCGCTCAAGCCGGTGACTTCGGCAGGACGCAGGAAGGGCACCGCCAAACATAGGGCACGGCGGGTTCCGTCACGATCGTGTAGCGGCACCAGAAGATGTTGGCTATCGAGAGTGTGAGCCTCTCCACCGTGTGAAGATTCATCTACCCAGCGTACGCGGCCCAGGGCATGGGTCTTGAGGCGTGCGAGCAGGGCGGCTGGCAGTTCGATGCGCGAGCCGGAGTCATGATTGCCGGCAATCATCACGATCTCGAGGGCGGCATCCTGCTCATGGGCCCGCACGATGAAGTCGTACAGCAGCTCCTGGGCGGCAAGGCTGGGGTTGACCACGTCGAAGAGATCCCCCGCGATCAGCAGGGCATCCGGTGCGTGTTGCGCAAGCTGGCTGAGCAACCAGTCAAGGAAGGCCGCATGCTCGACGTGACGGCTCTGGCCATGAAAGCTCTGACCGAGATGCCAATCGGAGGTGTGCAGAAAGCGGAAGCTCACGACGCTGTCCTTATGTAGATAGCTTTGGAACGAGGCGAAATGTCATCAGTGTACGGATTGCATCGGTGAGGACGAAGCGCTGTCACGCTGAACGTGCTTCATGCGGTGTGCATTTTCAGGCAGTTGATGTGGATCATGCTTTATCCGTTCATATCACGAGCAAAGTCGACAAAAGTCGCTACGCTGAAAGTCGAGGCCTTTGTAATTTGTCGTCATCCTCGAACGTGCACTGGCAGGTGCATTGGCACGAGGCCTCACGAGAAGCTCTCACCGCGTTTCATCAATAATCAGGCCAGCAGCGCGATAGACGTTGTACATGGCCCAGAGATGACAGGAAGGATTCGCAATGCGCCCAGGACTTTTTGCCTCACCCCGTCCCGACAATCTCGGATTGCACGATGGTCTGCTGGCACCTGCGCCCAGCACCCCTAATGGGGTCAGTTCCCAGGCCACCGACAGCAAGCATTTCGTTGCCCCACTTCCCATGCCGACGGACTGCTGTGTCAGTGCCATGGAGAAACTGCACGGCATCATCGAATCCCTCGGCCATGCCGAGATCATCAGTGCAGACGATGGATACCTGCACGCTGAGTTCCATACACCCTTGCTGGGCTTTGTCGATGATGTGGAAATCGTCTGCAACGAGCAGGAAGGCGTCTGTCACGTGCGCAGTGTCTCGCGCATGGGGCATTCTGACCTGGGCAAGAATCGTCAGCGCGTCGAAGACATCCGCAAGCGCCTTGAGGGGTGGGGGTACTGTTGTTGATCATCGATTGTTGCTCCGCTGCTGCTGAGCGGCGGTGGTTGAACCACTGTCGTTGAACCACTGTCGTTGAATCACTGTGTTGACCTGATATTACTGAGCCCCGAAGTCCCTGATGAGTTCGCATGAATCATGTTGGCGCGAGCATTCATCAGGGGCTTCGGGGTTCTTGTATCTGTCTATTTTGATTCATTAATATATGAAATTGGCACAGGGGGGTGCTACCCAGCCCAGGCAGCCTTTGCTACTCTGGTGGCGTTACATGAAACGCATGGTTGTACTGTCATGTATTGCGTTATACGCAATATTGTAGTGCGCCAGACGCAGGCAGGATTCCGCACCATCGTCGTCGCCAACATCAGAGCCCCTCGGTCTTTTCGCTCGCTTTCTGGCGTCTCCGTCGTTAGCCAGACCGCAGGAACGCCCATATAACAACAGGCACGACGCGTGAATCATCCTTGATCACCGCTGAACACCAGCCCCCGCCAATCAGAGACCCATGAACGATTCCGTCCCCGCAGCGTCTTCCCCGTCTGCTGCCAGTGCTTCTGCATCGCCCGAAAACACGCTCAAGCGTGGTGACATCAAGGTACTCGGCCTGTCTGCCCTCGGCGGCGCGCTGGAGTTCTATGACTTCGTCATCTTCGTGTTCTTCGCGAGTGTCATCGGCCAGCTGTTCTTTCCACCGGACATTCCCGAATGGCTGCGTCAGGTTCAGACCTATGGCATTTTTGCCGCCGGATATCTGGCGCGTCCGCTGGGCGGCATCATCATGGCTCACTTTGGTGACACCCTGGGCCGCAAGAAGATGTTCACGCTGTCCATTTTCCTGATGTCGTTGCCGACCCTGTTGATGGGCCTGTTGCCGACCTATGCCGTGATCGGTCTGTGGGCTCCGCTGCTGCTGGTCATCCTGCGCATCTTCCAGGGCGCTGCGGTCGGCGGCGAAGTGCCAGGTGCCTGGGTCTTCGTCAGCGAGCATGTCGCACCGCGCCACAATGGTCTGGCCTGCGGGACGCTGTCGATGGGACTCGTCGGCGGCATCTTGCTCGGGTCGCTGATGTCCAGCGCCATCAATCATGCCTATTCGGTCGAGGAAATCAGTGACTTTGGCTGGCGGATCCCGTTCATCGTTGGTGGTGTACTGGGGCTAGTGTCGGTCTATCTACGCCGCTGGCTGCACGAGACTCCCGTCTTCGCCGAGATGCAGCAGAAGAAGACGCTGGCGGCCGAGCTGCCGATGAAGATGATCCTGCGTGAGCAGCGTCCGGCGATCGCGGTGGCCATGGCGGCCACCTGGGTGCTGACCGCCGCCATTGTGGTGGTCATTCTGATGACGCCCAACCTGATCAGCGGGCTGGAAGGCCTGAGTCGCGCGACAGTGGCGTCGGCCAATAGCCTGGCGATCGTGGCTGTCTGTTTCGGCTGTGTCATCTCCGGTTACATGGTGGATCGCATCGGAGCCGGTGTGACCATGGCGTTGTGGAGCGGGCTGCTCGGCGTGACCTACTGGGTCTTCTTGACCACGATGCACAGTGATCCGAGTCTGCTGATCCCGCTTTACTGCCTGACTGGCTTCAGTGTTGGCATCGTCGGTGTCGTACCTAGCATCGCGATTCGTGGCTTCCCGCCGGTGGTGCGCTTCACGGGCCTGTCGTTCTCCTACAACGTTGCCTACGCTATCTTCGGCGGCTTCACACCCATCATGGTGGCAGCCATGATGGAGAGTTCACCGCTGTCGCCTATCTGGTATGTGGGCGCATTGTCGGTGATGGGTGTCGTGCTGGGGCTGTGGTTGGCGGTCAATCCGCGCGGACGTGAGATGATGAACGTATCTCACTAGACGCTTTACTGAATCAGGCCGCTGGCGTCCAGATCACGTGTCTCGCATCACTGGTTCAGGATTCAGGCAGAGTGGCCTCTCTGCCTGAAAACGCGCATCACCTTCACGGGTGGTGCGCGTTTTCGTTTGGGGTGTCGGGCCTGCGACGCTAGGATAGATCCATCCTTTTTCATTTCCGCGCAGCGGCTTGCCACGGCCACGATGGCCGGGTTGTCTCTCCCAGCAGGATGCCCGCATGTTTACCGTTCTCCACGCCAATCATCTTGAAGACCTGCGCGACCTGGCACTCAAGGTGATCAAGGCCGCTCCCCAGCCACCGCTGGTGCCGGAAACCTTTCTCGTCCAGTCCAATGGCATGGCGCAGTGGCTCAGACTGTCGTTGGCCGAGGCCGATGGCATCGCTGCTTCGGTGGATTTTCCGTTGCCCTCAAGCTTCGTCTGGCGTGCGTATCGTGGCGTGCTTGGCGACGATATTCCGGAGTTATCGCCCTTCGACAAGGGGCCACTGGCCTGGCGATTGCTGAGACTGCTGCCCAGTCTGCTCGCTGATGAGGCCCAGGCCGATTGCTACGCACCACTGCGGGATTATCTCTGTCGTGACGAGCGTGGCCAGCTGATCGCCGCGATAGGAGAAGACCTGTTGCCTGCGCTGCCCGAAGGGCCAGAGGCAGAGCGTCAGCAGTGGCAGCTGGCCTGTCAGCTGGCTGATCTGTTTGATCAATATCTCAACTATCGTCCCGAGTGGGTGCGCAGCTGGGAAAGCGGGCTGGAGGATGACGGCTTCCGCGATGCTTTCGCACGCCAGCAAGCGGCGGGTCAGTTGCCTGCTGGTCTGCTGCCCGACAATCTGCCCGCCAGCCAGCACTGGCAGCCTGCGCTATGGCGAGCAGTGCTGGCTGATGCCCCGCAGAGCAGTCGCCAACATCACCGTGCCTCGTTGCATGGTCGTTTCGTGGCAGCGGCGCGAGCGCTCGAGACATTGCCCTCGACGCGCCGCCACCCCTTGCCACCGCGGCTGTTCGTGTTCGGTATTTCGGCGCTGCCGGGCCAGACGTTGGATGCACTCCATGCGTTGTCTGGGGTGATGGACATCTATCTGATGATCACCAATCCCTGTCGCCATTACTGGGGCGATATCGTCTCTGATCGTGAGGCGGTACGCCGCAGTCTGCGCGCCGACGCGAACAACGAGCGCATCGCCCAGCAACGTGCACGCCATCCCGAGGCGCCAGCGTTGATCGGGCTGGCAGATGAAGAATTGCACCTCAAGGCCAATCCGCTGCTGGCAGGCCTTGGCGCTCAAGGACGTGACTTCATCGTCAGCCTGTATGAATTCGAGAGTGCGCTGTCGGGGCGTGACAGCGGCTTTGATCTTGAGCTGGATGTCTTCGTGCCGCGGATTGCAGAAGACATGTTGCCCTCGCATGCGCCGCTGCTGCATCAGATTCAGGACGAGATTCTGGAGCTGGTCCATCCCGGTGAACGAGCGCTGGAGGAAGGCGAGCCGCGCCTGCTCGATAGTGATGATGACTCCATCAGTCTGGTCAGCGCTCACTCGGCGCTCCGCGAGGTCGAGATTCTGCATGACCGCCTACTGGCGGCCTTTGAGCGAGCGCGTGAGGCACAGCAGCGTGGAGAGGGTGAGCTATTGCGCCCACGTGACATCCTGGTGATGGTGCCGGATATCGATAAGTACGCACCCTATATCGAGGCGGTATTCGGCCAGCTGGCACCGGGCAATCCGCGTCATATACCCTTCACGATTGCCGACCGCGTCGCCAGTCAGGCCAATCCGTTACTCGGTTTGGTATTGATGCTGTTGGAGCTACCCGAGCGCCGTCTTGGTGTCAGTGAGGTGTTGGATGCTCTCGATGTCGCTGCCTTCCGTCGCCGTTTTGACATCGAAGAAGGCGAGCTTGAGCGCCTGCGTCGTTGGCTGGCGGACAGTGGTGTGCGCTGGGGGCTTTCCGGTGAGCACCGTGAGCGTCTCGGCTTTATGCCACTGGACGAGAACAGCTGGCGCTTCGGGCTGGAACGCATGCTGCTGGGCTACGCCACGGGCGCGGTGGCGTCCGGCGGGCCGGCTTATGGTGAGCTGGGTGATGAGCAGATCGACGGCCAGATCGACGGTCTTATGGATATGGATGGCCTGAGCTTTGACGGCGTCGTGCCCTTTGATGAAGTGGCAGGGCTTGAGGCAGAGCTGGCAGGCAAGCTGGCGGAGCTGATCGAGCGTCTGGACCACTGGCGGCAGCTGCTTGATACCGCGCGTGCGCCTGCCGAATGGGCAACCACACTGCAGCAACTGTGGGACGAGAGTCTGAGCGCTGACAGTGCCGAGGAATTCGACATTCTCGCGCGCTTGCAGGCCGCGTTATCGCGTCTCGACAAGGGATGGCAGCAAGCCGATTACCACGCGCCGCTATCACTCAAGGTCGTGCGTGAGGCACTGCGGAGCGAACTGGACAACGGCGGCCTGGCGCAGCGTTTCCTGGCTGGGCGCGTCAACTTCGCCACGCTGATGCCGATGCGCGCGATCCCCTTCCGGGAAGTGCACCTGCTGGGCATGAACGACGGTGACTATCCGCGTGTGCGCATGCCACAGGATTTCGACTTGATGGCCAGTCGGCCGCAGCCGGGCGATCGCTCGCGGCGTGACGATGATCGCTACCTGTTCCTCGAGGCGTTGCTGTCAGCGCGTGATCGGTTGTCAGTGTCATGGGTCGGGCGTGACCAGCGTGACAACGGCGAGCGGCCCCCCTCGGTGCTGGTCGGTGAACTGCTCGACTATATAGAGCTGGGCTGGACGCCGGAGAATGCCACTCAGGATATCTCGCGCGAGGTTACACTGCGTGCACGCCTGGTGACCGAGCATCCTCTGCAGCCATTCTCGCGGCGCTATTTCTTCAATACCACTGATGGCATATCCCGTCAGGGCCACGGCGGTTCAGATGTGGACAGCCCTGGTACGGACAGTTCAGGCGCGGCTAGCTTGTCTACCTATGAATCCAGCTGGGCGAGTCTGCATGCCGCATCGGTATCAGAGCCATCAGCGCCGTCAGCTCCATCAGCGACAGATACGTCATCCGCCGCTGTCTCTACACTGCCTTCGGCTCTGGCCCAGCTGGCTGAACAGGCGGCTGATCAGCATGTGAAGCTCGGTGCTGATGCACTAACGCGTTTCTTGCGTCGTCCTTGGCAGCTGGGGCTGGACCGCCTCGGCGTGCGCTTCAAGAATGCCGAAGTGCCGGATGAAGATAATGAACCCTTCACTCCGGATGGGCTGGAAAACTTCACGCTGACCCGTGAGCTGCTTGATTCTGCGCTCGCCGGTCAATCATTGCCGCTGGCGGCTGAGCGGCTGCGTCGTGCCGGCCGCCTGCCGGCACTCGGCTTTGCAGATGCACTGATTGAACCGCGTCTCAAGCGATTGGAGCAGCAGCTCACCAGCTGGCGTGATCAGCTGGGCGATGCCATCTCGCTGCCACCGCGTACGCTCGAGGTACCGCTGGTGGTTCACGATACTGCCGGCGTGCGCCAGCGCGTGACGCTGACCACGCGTCTGACCAGCTGTCAGCAATTGCCGGATGATGCTGACGGTGAAAGCCATCTGCTGGCGACGCTGGAGGCTACCCACTTCGGCACGCTCAAGGAAGGCAAGGAGGGCCGTTACAAGCGACTCGGCAAGCCGCATCGACTGCTGTCCGGATATCTTGACTGGCTGATGGCCAATGCACGGCCCGGCCTTGGAAAGACCATCAGCGAGGCGACTGACACGCGCAGTGGCGGCTATCAGTGGCTGGCTGTCTTTGAAGACCGTTGGCTGCTATTCCCTGCGCTACGTATCGAGCAGGCCGAAGCAGTGCTGCGTCAGCTGGTCAGTGGCTATGCCCAGGGCTGGCAGGCGCCCCAGGCGGCGGCCCTCGAGCTGGCGGTAACGGCGTGGCAGGTACTGGAGGGCGAAGACCGCACAGCGCTCTTCAGTGCGCTGAGGTTCGCTGATCCTGAGGCTGACGTCCGCCTTGAAGAGGCGGCAGCGGCCATCGGCAAGCCGTGGCTTGGTACCACGCTTGAGCGCGCGATGGAAACGCGCTTCATGGAAGATACCTTCAAGGGTCCGCAAGCCTTGCGTCGTCAGGAAGGCGCGCTTGGCGAACTGTGGCCTGAATTCAGCCACTTTTCTCGCGCTGATGGCATGGTGCGCAGCCTGCGTCTCTATCAGCCACTGATCGAGACCATGATCTCGGCGCGCCAGGGAGTACTCGGCGAGCGCGCGGTAGACCTCTCGGCACAAGACGCTGCTGCCAGCACACAAGGTGAGTCGTCATGAGCGAGCGAACAGTCGAACGGGCCGCCATGAACGAACAGCTAAACGGAAAGGGAAACATCATGGAGGCAGTACAGGGTCAGGCCCTCGACATTCCTGCGCTACCGCTGGTGGGGCAGCATCTGATCGAGGCCAGTGCCGGTACTGGCAAGACCTTCACACTTGCCGCGCTTTACGTGCGGCTGGTGCTTGGCCCGCTGCCCGGACAAGAGGCCGGCGTCAGCTATCCGCGTGCGCTGACACCGGCGGAGATTCTGGTGGTGACCTTTACCGAGGCCGCCACCGCTGAGCTGCGAGACCGCATTCGTGCCCGCCTCAAGCAGGCGCGTGAAGTGTTGCTGGGGCGCGCGAGTCCAGATCCGATTCTGGCGCAGTTGCTGGCGCCGCTGGCGAATGTTGCTCCTGATCAGGTGGCCAGCCTTCGGGCGGGTGCGGCTCGTCGTCTCGATCAGGCCGCACGTCTGATGGATGAAGCCGCCATCTTCACGATTCACGGCTTCTGCCAGCGCATGCTCAGCCGCCATGCCTTCGATGCCGGTGGGCGTTTCGGCGCTGAACTATTGCAGGATGGCCAGTCGCTGCTGGCACGCTGCGTCGAGGATTACTGGCGTTGCGAATTTTATCCGCTGGCGCGCGAATGGCAGGCGCTGATTCGGGGTCGCTGGGCAGGCCCTGAAGCATTGGGTGATGAAGTGCGTGGCCTGTTGCGCGATGGCATGCCGCGTCCGCTCTATCGTGATGGCGAGCGTCTGGAAGCACCGGCCGTACTGAGCGAGCTGCTGGGCAGTGCCGAAGGCTGGCGTCAGCAACAGCAGGCTGCCCGTCGCGCGGTTGAAGGCAGTTTTGATGAGCAGAGCATCCGCGACGTCATGCAGCAGGCGTTTGCCCACAAGGCGCTGAACGGCAACAGTTACAAGGCCATCGAACTTGACGCGCGCATCGATGCGACGGCGACCTGGCTGGCCAGTGGTGAGCAGGACTTTCATGAAGAGATGCTCGACAGCAAGAAGCTCTGCTGGCTGAGCCAGGCCAAGCTGGAGAAGGGCACCAAGAAAGGCTGCCAGACACCGCGTCATGATTTCTTCACTGCACTCGACGTGCTGGCGGAGGTGCCGGAGCCCGACACCATGCTGTTGGACCAGGTCGCCGTGCATGCACGTGATCGGGTGGCGGAATCGCTGGTACGCGAGAAGCGACGGTTGGGGCTATGGGAGTTCTCGGACCTGCTCAATGATCTCGATCATGCGTTGGACCCCGCACTCAACGGCGCTGCCAGCCAGCGGTTGGCCAGTCAAATTCGTCAGGAGTTGCCGGTGGCGATGATCGATGAGTTCCAGGACACCGACCCTGTCCAGTACCGCATCTTCCGTCGCATCTATCCGCAGGCCGCCGGTAGCGAGTCTGATGAGGGCTTGGGCGAGGGGTTGGATAAGGGCTTGGGCGATAGCGAGACGCCGCCAAGCACCCTGATGATGATCGGGGACCCCAAGCAGGCCATCTACGCCTTCCGGGGTGCCGATATCGATACCTATCTGGCGGCGCGGCGGGCCACGACCTCGCGCTTCACGCTGCCACGCAACTTCCGCTCCAGTGCGGCGATGGTGGCGGCGGTCAATGCGCTGTTCGCTCAGCATGTCGCGCCCTTTGGCAGCGAGGACATTCCCTTTCAGTCGGTCGAGGCCCAGGGCACGCGCACGCGACTGGTAATGCGTCACCCTGATGGCCGTGAAGACGCGGCCAGTGCGCTCACGCTCTGGTGGGCCGGTGGCGAGCGACTCAGTGCCGAGAATCACCGTCGTGACATGAGCCGCGCCTGTCGCACCCAGATTCAGGCATTGCTGGAAGGTGCGTCTTCCCTTGAGCGCGGGGAGCCGGGGCTGGTGTTCGTCAATGGACAGGGTGATGCCCCACGCGGCGTGGCGGCCAGCGATATCGCCGTGCTGGTGCGTAATGGTCGCGAGGCCGCTGCCATTCGTGGCGCACTGGCCGAGGGCGGTATCCGCAGCGTCTATCTGAGTGAGAAAAGCTCGGTATTCGATACGCCGGAAGCCTTCGAGTTGCTGCAGTTGTTCGAGGCCGTAGCGCATCCGCGTGATGATCGCCGTCTGCGCGCGGCACTGGCGACCCGTCTGCTGGCAGATGACCTGTCATTGGTCGAGCATCTCGCCGTCGATGAGCTGGCCTGGGAGCGCGAGGTCGAGCGCTTTGACGGCTATCACCGTGACTGGCAGCGGCGCGGGGTGCTGCCGATGTTGCGTGGCGTGATGCGTGATTTTCGAGTCGGCGAGCGACTGGCCGCACGAGCGGGCGGGGAGCGTGCACTGACCGATGTGCTGCATCTGGGTGAGCTGGCGCAGAATGCCGCCCAGCGACTTGATGGTGAACAGGCGCTGCTGCGCTGGTGGCATCAGGCGCTGGAATCCGGTCATGAAGCACTCGATAGCGACAGCCTCAGTCAGCGGCTGGAAAGCGACGAGGGGCTGGTGCGTGTCGTCACCATCCACAAGTCCAAGGGACTTGAGTACCCGATCGTGATGCTGCCGTTCATGGCCAGCTTCCGCGCAGCCGAGCCCGACAGGAATTTCGGGCTGCTGAACCTCAAGCAACGCTGGCTGACGCCGTCAGGCACTAGTGCTGACGATGATGATCAGCCGCCATCAGCAGCGCAGAGACGGGATCAGGACGAGGCGCTCGACGACAGCATTCTGGTCAAGAAGCCTTCCAAGGAAGCCATTGCCGCTGCCGACAACGCACGCTTGATGGAAGACGTCCGGCTGCTGTATGTGGCGTTGACGCGTCCCAAATTTGCCTGCTGGCTGGGGCTGGCGCCGATCGGCAAGGGCGGTTTCAGCAAGCAGCTCAGTCTGCCATTCACCGCCATCGGCTATCTGCTGGGCTTGAACGAGACGCCAGAGGTCAACGCCAGCGGTGTCGAAGCGGCGCTACGTGGCTGGTGTGATCAGCAAGGGGTAGAGCTTGCGCAGTTGTCTGCCTTGCCCGAGGTGCCACGTCACACCTATCGCGCGCCGGCTGAGCGTGACCAGCATTTCTCGGGGGCGCGTCACTTCGCGGGCGGTATCGAGGATGACTGGTGGATCGCCTCCTATACCGCGTTGCTGACGGATGCACGCCAGGTGACTGCACTGCCGGTCGATGATGCACTTCATGACCAGGCCCATGACAAGACCCACGCCGAGACTAGCGAGCAGAGACTCGACAGTGAGCGTGCCCCCGAAGGGGCAACCGAGCTTGCCCTGGAAGAGGGTGAGCGCGGCCTGACACGGCCAGACCGTGAGGTAGTGGGTCAGTCGGGCCCGCTGCTGTCGGGCGGTCTGCCGATGACGGTCGGCGAGATAAACCTGCATGACTTCCCGCGCGGGCCACGGCCCGGCACCTTCCTGCATGGTTTGTTGGAAGCGGTTGATCTCGATCGTCTCGGCGATGAGGACTACCACGCGGAGCTGGCACACCTGGTGGGGTCTCGCCTGCACTTTGGCGGCTTCGATGCCAGCTGGCAGCCACGGCTGCTCGACTGGCTCGAACACGCCTTGACGCGTCCGCTGAGCGGCTTTGAGGGCGAGCCCATCCTGCTCAATCGGCTGGAGGCCTGGCAGCCGGAGCTGGAATTCTGGCTCCCGGCAGTCCATGCGCGCAGCGTGCCGCTAGATGCGCTGGTCACGGCGCTTGAGCCGCTGCCGCGCTCGCGGCCCAGACTCGCACCGCGTCGTATGCATGGCATGCTCAAGGGCTTCATCGATCTCACCTTCCAGTCGGGTGGTCGTTGGTACGTGCTGGACTGGAAGTCGAACTATCTGGGCGAGCGTCCGGAAGATTATCTGGGCGAGTCGTTGGCCCGCGCGATGGTCGAACATCGCTACGACCTGCAATACGTGCTCTACACCTTGGCGCTGCATCGTCTGCTCAAGGCGCGTCTCGGCGAATACGACTATGCACGCGACATGGGCGGCGTGCTGTATGTCTTCCTGCGTGGATTGGATGCCGGTGGCGCTACGCGCGAAGGCCTGACGACGCCCGACGCAGCGACGCCTGGCGTCTTTCAGCGCAGACCCTCGCAAGCCTTGATCGAGGCATTGGATGCCTGGCTGGGCGGTGATAGCGCGGCACTCGACACATTGCTGGACGCTGCGGCCCGTGCGCCGCTGGCACCAGATGAAAGCGACACTTTCCTGCAGGGAGCGCTCGATGTCTGACGCCAACACACGACTATCGACGATGACACCGCGTGATGCCTTGCTCACCACGCTCGGCTTCTGGGTCGAACTGGGCTGGCTGCGGCGCGTCGATGCCCACCTGGTGCGCTTCATGGCACGGCACGTCGCTGATGCCCCGGCCAGTGTATTGCTGGCGGCAGCGCTGGCCAGCCATCAGCTGGGGCGTGGCCATGTGTGCCTCTCGCTCTCGCGTGCGCTGGCTGAACCACGCGCCACGCTGTCACTGCCGCCACTGGAACACACCCAGGCGCAGATCAATGAGGCCAGCGTGACGCTGCCCGAGGCATTTCTGGCTGACGTGACGGTCGAGAGTTGGGGCGAAGCACTGGCGGCCTCCTCGCTGGTCACGGTGTTGGCGCAGGCGGATGCTCCCGCGGGCCATCTGCCGCTGCGACCGCTGGTATTGGTTGGTGAGCGACTCTATCTGCGTCGCTACTGGCAGGCGGAGCGTGCGGTGGCAGCAGGTCTGCGCGCCCGCATGGGGCCAGAATCAGAGTCATCGCCAGAGGGCAAGCATGTCGTCAGTGACGCATTGGGCGCGCGTTTGCGTGAATTGTTTGCCACCAACCAGCCAGATCCGCACGGCGAACCTGACTGGCAGAAACTGGCCTGTGCGTTGGCGTTGCGTCAGCGGTTGACGGTGATTTCCGGTGGCCCCGGCACTGGCAAGACCACCACCGTGACGCGCTTGCTGGCGTTGTTGCAGGCGCAGGCATTGGGTGAGGGGGCTGATGACAATGACGGTGCCAGTCATCACGGCGGTGATGACGACAAGGGTGAGAGTGCTGACCAAGGCGAGAGACGACCGCTGGAGATCCGGCTGGTCGCCCCGACCGGCAAGGCCGCGGCGCGATTGTCAGAGTCCATCCGCGGTGCGGTCGCCAAGTTGGGCGTGTCAGAGACCGTTCGTGCTGCCATCCCGCGTGAGGCCAGTACCGTGCATCGCCTGCTGGGCGCACGACCGGACTCGCGTCACTTCCGCCATCATGCCGGCAATCCTCTCGCGCTCGATCTGCTGGTGGTTGATGAAGTTTCGATGGTCGATCTCGATCTGATGGCGGCGCTGCTGGGCGCCTTGCCAGCGCATGCGCGCCTGATTCTGCTCGGCGACAAGGACCAGCTGGCCTCGGTGGAGGCGGGGGCAGTGCTCGGAGATCTCTGTGAGCATGCCTTGCCGCCGCGATATTCACCGGCGCTGTGCGCTGATCTGACACGCCTGACGGGGGAGTCTCTGCAGGCGGTGATGGCGAATTCAGACGCGTCACTTGTGTCTTCGCTCGAATCCTCGCAAGACGAGTCGGCGGCTGCTCAGGGTCGACTGGGCGATCATGTCGTCGTGTTGCAGAAGAGTTATCGCTTCGCGGCTGACAGTGGCATTGGTGCATTGGCGCGCGCCAGCAATGACGGTGATCGTCAGGCGCTACGTGCGGCATGGAAAACCGGTTTCAGCGACATCGCCTGGTTGAGTCTCAATGGCCCGGAAGATCGTGCGCTGGAACAGTTGATCGTGAACGGTTATCGGCCCGCGTTGGAAGCCGTGCGCGACAGGCGGCCTGCACGTGAGGTGATCGACCTGCTGCTGGAGTTCCAGTTGCTGTGCGCATTGCGCAAGGGGCCGTATGGCGTGGATGGCCTCAATGCACGCGTGGCGCGGGTACTGATGCGCCGCGGGCTGATCGGTGATGAGCGTGGCTGGTATGCGGGCAGGCCGGTGATGGTCACGCGCAACGACCGCGCGCTTGGCCTCTACAACGGTGATGTCGGCATCACGTTGCCTGATCCTGCCGCTGGCGGGCGTCTGCGGGTGTTCTTCCCGATCGAGGAAGAGACAGCAGGGGAGGCATCTGCGTTGGAGGTGCCCAGCTTCCACCGTGGTGTACGTGCGGTATTGCCTTCGCGACTCGAGGCGGTGGAGACGGTCTTCGCGATGACGGTCCACAAGTCGCAGGGTTCCGAGTTCCGGCATGTGTTATTCGTGCTACCAGAGGGGGCCAATCCGATCCTGACCCGTGAGCTGGTCTATACCGGCATCACGCGCGCCAAGTCGCGAGTCACGCTGGCCGGCACGCGCCGCGAGACGCTGGAAGGGGCGATCGAGCGCCGCGTGGTGCGCGCCAGTGGACTGGTGCTGTAAGCCGTACTGGCTCCGGCAGACGTACCTTCAGCAGACGTACCTTCAGCAGACGTACCTTCAGCAGACGTACCTTCAGCAGGAGCGCATCCAAACACGGAGAGGCTAGATGACATGTCGTAGCAGACCAGGGCAGGACGCACAGGCGCGGGATGATCGTCATGCGGCACCATTGGCCACGGCGTTCAGCCATCAGAGTGACCCCGTGACAGCGGTGGAGGAGCTGGCGCTTCAGCTTGATGAGCAGCTTGGTGATCGTGGTCGTCTCGGGGGCGTGCTGTTCTTCTGCTCGGCGGATTATCCGCTTGCGGAGCTGGGGCAGGCGTTGGCCGCCACCTTCGGGGCGGTCACCGTGAGTGGCTGTACCACGGCAGGCGAGATCACTCCGCAAGGCTATGCGCGTGGCTCCATCGTCGCCATCGGCTTTGCATGTGGTGACTTTGCCCTCGCGCAGGTGTTGATCGAAGATCTGTGCGGCTTTGATCTGCCGCGGGCCCAGTCGCTGACCGACGATCTCTTGGCACATTGTCGTGCCCAGGCGGTCGCGCCCGTGACGGGCCACAGCTTTGCGTTGACGCTGCTTGACGGGCTGTCGAGCAGTGAAGAGCAGGTGCTGGCGACATTGGACGCCGCTCTGGGCAGCATTCCCGGCTTTGGCGGTTCGGCTGGTGACGACAATCGCCTTGCGCATACCTACGTCTACGCCGACGGTCGTTTTCATGATCAGGCGGCGGTGGTGGTGTTGATCAACACGCATCTGCCGTTCGAAGTCATCAGCACGCACCATCTGGCCCCCTTGGCAGACAAGTTGGTGGTGACGGCGGTGGACCGCGATACCCGCCGTGTATTGGAGCTGAATGCTGCGCCTGCCGCCGAGGAATATGCGCGTCTGGCCGGTGTGACGTCTGATGCGCTGGAGGAGGCGGTATTCGCGCGTTGTCCTCTCGCGGTGCGCATTGGCGAAGCGCATTACGTGCGCTCCATCCAGCGCGTGAACGCCGATGCCAGTCTGACCTTCTACTGCGCCGTCGAGACCGGCATCGTACTGACCGCGATGCAAGCCACGCCGATTCTTGCGCAGCTGGAGCATCAGCTGGCCGAGATCGAGGCGCGGCTAGGCGCACCGCTGATCACGATCGGCTGTGATTGTTTTCTGCGCCGCATGGAGATCGATGCACTGGGCATCAGCGATGAAGCCTCGCAGCTGCTGCGTCGTCATCGCGTGATCGGCTTCAATACCTACGGCGAACAACATCACGGCATGCACATCAACCAGACCTTCACGGGTGTGGTGATCGGTCAGCCACCCGCTGGCGACGGTACGCGGGATGAATAACTCGACGGAGGCGCTCCATGAAGCAATGGCTGCGATGCAGGTGCGCAATCAGCGCTTGGAGAAGATCAACGCTGCGCTGATCGAGCGCGTCGAGTCGAGCAATCTGTCGCCGAGTGCACCCTACGCGGCCTTTGAGCACGCGGTATTGCTGGCGGAGCAGGTGCGCGAACGCACTGATACCTTGCACCGCACGCTGGATGAACTGGGAGCACTCAATCGCCGCCTGACAGCCGCCAAGGCAGAAGCCGAAGCGGCCAATCATTCCAAGACGCGCTTTCTGGCCGCCATCAGCCATGACTTGTTGCAGCCGCTGAATGCAGCGCGGCTGTTTGCCAGTGCGCTCGAGGAGCGGCTGTCGCTTGCTGGCACTGCAAGCCATTCCACCAGCGATGCGGAACCGCGTGAGTTGATCCAGCGCTTGAGTCGTTCATTGAATGACGTCGAAGGGTTGCTCGGTACGCTGGTGGACATCTCGCGATTGGATGCCGGCGTGCTCACGCCAGATATCACCACCTTCCGTGCCCGTGAACTGCTGGATGTACTGGCCGAGGAATATCGCCAGCTGGGGGCCGCGCGTGGGCTTGAGCTTCACTATGTAGCAAGCGAGGTCATGGTGGCTTCTGATCTCCAGCTGTTGGCGCGCGTGGTGCGCAACTTCTTGAGCAATGCGCTGCGCTATGTTCCTGAAGCACATGTCCCTGAATCACATGCTGATGAATCGGACCGGGGTGATAGCGCCCAGGGCGGGCGGGTGCTGTTGGGATGTCGGCGGCGTGGTGATTGGCTGGAAATCACGGTCGCTGACAACGGGCCCGGCGTCGAGGACTGTCAGCGCGAGGCGATCTTCCTTGAATTCCGCCGTGCGGCGCGCGGTCATGATCCCGAGCAACGTGGGCTGGGATTGGGGCTGGCGATCGTCAAGCGCATCACGGGCCTGCTGGAGCATCCGCTGTCGCTCGATTCGATTGCCGGTCGCGGAGCGGCCTTTGCGATTCGCGTACCGATCGTGGCATCGCCATGTGTTGACGTCATGGCGTCGTCCGCTTTACCGGCGAACCTGTCAGTCCCGCTGACACGGCCGCTTGAAAATACCGTTATCTGGGTAATCGACGATGACCGCGATGTGCTCGCCGGCATGCAGTCACTGTTGGCGGGCTGGGGCGCGAGCGTTCACTGCGCGGTGTCGCGTGAGGCATTGCTGGCGCAACAGGACGCGGTATCACCTGATCTCCTGATCGTCGACTATCAGCTGGGTGACGATCAGCCGGATGGTCTTGTGCAGGCGCAGGCGTTGTGTGAGCGATGTCCCACGCTGCCCGTGGTGGTGATCAGCGCTGATCATGCGGCAGCGCTGAAAGCGCAGGCCAGAGCACTCGGTTTTGGTTTTCTGCTCAAGCCAGTCAAACCATTACGGCTACGCCAACTGTTGGTGAATCAGTTAGGCCACACGGAAAACGGAAAGGCGGGGCGTCAAGATCAGGCATAGCAGATGACTATTGAGCAGCATGCTTAATTATAATGAGAATTGATCGTATCTTGGGTGTATGCTCATGGCATAACCTTCCGCATATCGTATTGAATCGTTTCTTGTATTGTCTTGCGGACCATTGATCTGACAGGTTTATCCCCCCATGTTTAATGTCATGTCTGATAGTACCGTACGTCATGCCGCCAGCCTGTCACTGAGCAGTGCAGGTGAAGCGTCTTCATCCGACTCTTCATCTCGGCCCGGGACGTCTGGCCCGGCATCGGGTCGCATCCGGCGCGCCTTGCCTTTCATGGGGCCGGCGATGATTGCCGCCGTGGCCTACATCGATCCCGGTAACTTCGCGACCAATATCGAAGCGGGTTCACGCTACGGCTATACCCTGCTGTGGGTAGTGCTGTGGGCCAACCTGATGGCGATGTTGATCCAGACGCTGTCAGCACGGCTGGGGCTTGCCACCGGTCAGAATCTGGCCGAAGTGATTCGGGCGCGCTTTCCGCGGCCACTGGTGTGGGCCTTCTGGGTGCAAGCTGAAATCGTTGCCATCGCCACTGATCTGGCCGAGTTTCTCGGCGCGGCGCTGGCCTTCAATCTATTGTTCGGCCTCAGCATGCTGGAAGGCGCGCTGCTGACCGGCGCCATCACCTATGGTGTGCTGGTGATGCAGCGTTACGGCTTCCGCATGATGGAGATGATCATCGGGGCGATGATTCTGGCTGTCTCGGCGGGTTTCCTGCTCGAGATCATTCTCAGTCGTCCGCCAGTCGAGCCGATCATCTATGGCCTGCTGACCCCCAGCTTCCCCGACAGTCATGCCATCTTTCTCGCTGCCGGCATTCTCGGCGCGACCGTGATGCCGCACGTGATCTACCTGCATTCAGCCCTATCGCAGAATCGTATTCGGGTTCGTGACAGCGGTGAGCGTCGTCGTGTGATGGGCTACTACCGTCTCGATGTCATCATTGGCATGGCGTTGGCAGGGCTGATCAATCTGGCGATGCTGGTGCTAGCGGCCAAGGTCTTTCATGGTAACGGCGAAACGGGCGTGGCCTCCATCACCGAGAGTTACAAGCTGTTGTCGCCGCTGATGGGTCATGACGCTGCCAGCCTGATTTTCGGCTTCACGTTGCTGTTGGCGGGCCTGTCATCGTCCATCGTCGGGACGCTGTCCGGGCAGGTAGTGATGCAGGGCTTCGTCAACTTCCGTATCCCGATGTGGCTGCGTCGTGTGATCACCATGGCCCCCGCGATTGCCATCATTCTGATTGGCCTGCCGGAACAGCAGGTGCTGGTCGCCAGTCAGGTGGTGCTGAGTTTCGGGATTCCCTTCGCGCTGGTGCCGCTGTTGATGTTCACCGCCAATCGCAAGCTGATGGGTGATCTGGTCAACCGTCATTGGGTGACGGCAATGGGGATTCTGGTCGCTGCCATCATCATCATGCTCAACGGCTATGTGCTGGTGGGAGAGTTGCTGTAACTCGCATGTCGCGTCGGCCGCTCACGCCCCTGCGGCTCACCCACGAACGCCCCAATCTGCTTCTCACTCGTGAGGAGTCGGTTGGGGCGTTTTGCATGATGAAGAAGGTGAAGGCGGTGCTGAACCCAATGCACGACTGGCGATCAGAATCGCTTGCACGCGACTGGAGACGCCCAGTTTGCGCAGGATGGCGGACACATGCGTCTTGACGGTGGTTTCCGCCACGCCCAGCTGCCAGGCAATCATCTTGTTGGATTCCCCCAGCACCATGCGCTGCAGCACGCCGCGTTGCTTGCCGGTCAGTGCCTGCCAATGCACCAGAAAGTCCGTGTCGCTCATGGCGGGAATGAGAGGTGGGCTTGTTGGCCTGGGGCTTGTTGGCCTGGGGCTTGCTGACCTGGATGCCGAGTCAGCAGCGTCATCACGCATGGGAGGGCGCGGCATGCTGGTACGCATCAGACTGGCAGGTACATGAATCTCGCCCGCCAGCATGCGTGTCAATGCTTCACGCAGCGCCTCCGCCGAGGTGGACTTGGAGAGATAGCCGACCGCGCCAAGCGTCAGCGCTTCCAGCACCGTGGCGCGCTCCTCATGGGCAGAGAGAATCGCTACTGGCAGCCAGTCTGCCTCGGCCCGCAGACGAGTCAGGCCGTCCAGGCCATGACTGTCGGGAAGGTCAAGATCCAGCAGTACCAGATCGAGAGTGTCGGCGTTCGCTTCGATCACTGCCAGCGCTTCACCAAGGCTGGCGGCTTCCAGTAGTTCACATGCAAGCACGGCTTCTTTCTGCGCAGCCAATGGCGACGTCTGTGCGCTCAGCGTACGGCTGATGGCATCACGAAACAGCGGATGGTCATCCGCGATCAGCAGACGGTACATGGTGGCTCCTTACCGGTGGAGAGGGGCTTCATTACCGCTGATGGCCCAGTGCTGAAGCTTAACGTCAAGACGCGGGAGGCGCCTTGCGGCCTTCGCGGTATGCGTTGTGGTCACGAATGGCAGCTACCTCCTCCCAAGGGATGAGGTTTCCTCCCTCCATGGCAGCATGTCGTCATCGCTGCACATGAACAACACTGAATGTGCATGTTTGCAGGCACCAGCACAGATCAACATTTTCCACTTGGCTGTCACACCTCAAGGCTCGTGCCGAACACTTGCATCCAAGCATTCAGAGTCAGTCCCATAACAACAGGTCGCTGATCTCGCCGCTTGATCGCCTCACGCCAGAGTCGACAGCGTATCGCGAGCATCCGGCCAACAGGAGTTAGCCATGATCTATGCCTCCCCGGGCAGCGCAGATGCGCTCGTCACCTTCAAGGATACCTACGGCAACTTTATCGGTGGTCGCTTCGTCGAGCCGGTCAAAGGCCAGTACTTCGACAACATCAGCCCGGTCACGGGCGAGGTGTTCTGCCGTATCCCACGCTCAAGTGCAGAAGATATTGATCTCGCGCTGGATGCCGCCCACGCCGCCGCTGCTGCCTGGGGCAAGACCTCTGCTCAGGAGCGTTCCAATATACTGCTCAAGATCGCGGATCGCATGGAGCAGAACCTTGAATTGCTGTCAGTTGCCGAGACATGGGACAACGGCAAGGCGGTGCGCGAGACGCTCAATGCCGACATTCCCCTAGCGATTGATCACTTCCGCTACTTTGCGGGCTGCCTGCGCTCTCAGGAAGGTACAGCTGCCGATATCGATGCCAATACTGTTTCCTATCACTTTCATGAGCCGCTGGGCGTGGTCGGGCAGATCATCCCGTGGAACTTCCCGATCCTGATGGCGACCTGGAAGCTGGCGCCTGCGCTGGCGGCCGGCAACTGTGTGGTGCTCAAGCCTGCCGAGCAGACCCCGGCCTCGATCCTGGTACTGGCAGAGCTGATCAATGACCTGCTGCCGGCGGGCGTGCTCAACATCGTCAACGGCTATGGCGCCGAGGCCGGACAGGCACTGGCCTCCAGCAAGCGTATCGCCAAGATCGCTTTTACTGGCTCCACGCCGGTCGGTTCGCACATTCTCAAGTGCGCCGCCGAGAACATCATTCCCTCCACGGTCGAGCTGGGCGGCAAGTCGCCCAACATCTACTTCGCCGACATCATGAATGCCGAGCCTGCCTTCATCGACAAGGCTGCTGAAGGCCTGGTGCTGGCATTTTTCAATCAGGGCGAAGTCTGTACCTGTCCGTCACGGGCACTGATTCAGGAAAGCATGTACGACGCCTTCATGGCCCGCGTGATGGAGCGTGTGAAGACCATCAAGCGTGGCAATCCACTGGATACCGAGGTTCAGGTCGGGGCGCAGGCCTCTCGTGAGCAATACGACAAGATCATGTCCTACATGGATGTCGCCCGCGAGGAGGGCGCTGAAGTACTGATCGGTGGTGGCAGCGAGTCACTGGAGAACGAGCTGGCCAACGGCTATTACATCCAGCCGACGCTGCTCAAGGGCCACAACAAGATGCGCGTCTTCCAGGAAGAGATCTTCGGGCCGGTCGTGGCCGTGACCACCTTCCGCGATGAGGCCGAGGCACTGGCCATCGCCAATGATACCGAGTTTGGTCTCGGGGCTGGCGTATGGAGCCGCGACATCAATGTCGCCTTCCGCATGGGGCGTGGCATTCAGGCCGGTCGCGTCTGGACCAACTGTTATCACCAATATCCCGCCCATGCTGCCTTCGGTGGCTACAAGAAGTCCGGTGTCGGCCGCGAAACCCACAAGATGGCACTGGAGCACTATCAGCAGACCAAGAACCTGCTCATCAGCTACGACATCAATCCGCTCGGTTTCTTCTAGACGACGTATGCTGGCGGCAGGTCGCTTTCATGATCTGGCGCAGAACAGCAGGCATCGCATTCAGTTTCAATGAGTCGTCTGACGCAACATGTCTCGATATCTCTGATCGATCTTTATTCGTGTTTTCCTGAAAGAGAAAGGAGTACGTCATGGATAGCAGCATGAAAGCCGCCGTGGTACGTGAATTCGGAGCACCGCTGGTCATCGAGGAAGTGGCGGTACCACGACCTGGACGTGGCGAGATTCTGGTTGAGGTCGCGGCCTCTGGGGTCTGTCATACCGATCTGCACGCCGCCCACGGCGACTGGCCGGTTCGGCCCAATCCGCCGTTCATTCCCGGTCATGAGGGTGTCGGGGTCATTGCCGCCATCGGCGAAGGTGTCACCCACGTCAAGGAAGGGGATCGTGTCGGAGTGCCGTGGCTCTATTCGGCATGTGGTCATTGCGAGCATTGCCTGGGCGGCTGGGAGACGCTGTGTGAAAGCCAGCAGAACACCGGTTATTCGGTCAACGGCGGCTTCGCGCAGTACACGCTGGCGGACGCGGGGTATGTCGGGCGCCTGCCAGATAGTGTCGGCTTCGTCGAGATCGCGCCGATACTGTGTGCCGGGGTGACGGTCTACAAGGGCTTGAAGATGACCGATACCCGCCCCGGGCAGTGGGTTGTCATTTCCGGTATCGGTGGGCTAGGGCATATGGCGGTGCAGTACGCACGCGCCATGGGATTGAACGTGGCGGCGGTCGATGTCGATGATGGCAAGCTGGCGCTGGCACGCCGCCTGGGCGCGACCGTCACCGTCAATGCGATGAAGGAAGACCCCGCGACCGTCATCAAACGTGAAATTGGCGGCGCACACGGTGCACTGGTCACGGCGGTCTCACCCAAGGCCTTCGATCAGGCGCAGAACATGCTGCGGCGTGGCGGCACCCTGGTGCTCAACGGCCTGCCGCCGGGCGACTTCCCGCTGCCGATCTTCTCGACCGTACTCAATGGCATCACGGTGCGTGGCTCCATCGTCGGGACGCGTCAAGACCTGCAGGAGGCGCTCGATTTCGCCGCCGAAGGCAAGGTCGCAGCGACAGTGCAGACGGGCAAGCTTGAAGATATCAACGAGATATTCGGCAAGATGATCGAGGGCAAGATTGAAGGGCGCATCGTGCTCGACATGAAGGCATAACCTACCGCCAGACATGAATAAGCCAGATACGACAACGCCAGCCCGAGGGCTGGCGTTGTCGTATCTGGCTGGCATATGAATACTCAATCAGTGAGCAGTGCTCAGCCGTTACCGAATTTCTCGTTTTCGCCCATGTCTGGCGTGTGGTGCTTGTCGAGGTTGGCACGCGCGATCTCGTAAAGCTGGTACGCCTTGCTGTCCTTGGCCTTCCAGTACTCGCCAAATTGAACCTTGATCTCCAGCAGGGTGACATCAGGGTCATCCTTGCCTTCGGGGAACCAGGCCGCCACAAACGGATTCCAATACTTGTCGATCAAGCCTTGGTCGCGGTGCAGATTGGCATGGCCCGACAGTGAGACGTAAGTGCCATTGCCCTGATCCGAGAAGCTCAGACAAACCTCGCTGTCCTGTTTGGTTTCGAATACTTTTTCGGCACTGGCCCGCGTGAAGAACCACAGGGTGCCATCGTATTCGTCCTGCACCAGATGCATCGGGCGGGCACGTGGCACGCTATCATCCTGCGTAACCAGCATGCCGACTTTCACATCCTTGATCAGCTTCCAGACCTTTTGCTTATGCTCTTGGCTCGACATCGTAGGTCACTCCTTGCGCTATTCGAATGAGAATCCGGCTAGCGGCCGTTACCCATGACCTTGGAGCAGAGCGTCACAACTTCAAGGTCTGTCGCATGTGCCTTGATCATCCCTCCCTGCCTTCGTTCAGCGTGCAGCAGGTGCCTGCCAGGCATTGCTGCCCCACAGCGGAACGCTGCTGAGAGCGTGCTTGAAGCTGCCACTGGTTTCCTTGGTGCTGTAGGCGATATAGAGCAGGCTCTGGGAGTTGCGATCGAGAATCCGGCGAATCTTGAGGCTCTTGAGCAGAATGCTCTTCGACTTGCGGTAGACCTCTTCGCCACTCTTGGAAGTGTCGATATCGGCGATCATCTCGGCGGTGATCGGGCCGGTCTGACGGCAAGCGATACTCATGTCGGAAGGATCGGAGAAGTCGAGGTTCGCCTCGATATTGCTCAGGTGGCAGGTGACGCCCGGTACCTGGGGGTCGATCAGGCTCTCGATCTTGATGTCCTTGGTGGTGAACAGGCCCAGCGAGACATCACCGACCTCATTGTCATCGCAGCCCGCCAGCAGCAGTCCCGAGGCGATCACACCAAGCAGAGCAGTGCGTGAGGCTGTGCGTGAAACAGTGCGTGAGTTCGTGCGGCGCAGTCGTGTCATGGTGCATATCCTTTGACAGCCAGGTGATGAAGCTTCTTGTTCGAGTCATCTTACCGCGTGGTGGGCACCCGCATGAATGCGTATCTATCAGGCGGCGTCGAAGGTGGCCAGATTGAGGGGGTGAGAATTGCCTAGCCACATCACGCCTTGGGTGTGGTCGAACAGATCATCGTCGGTGCCGACATGTACGAAGATATCCAGCGCGCCGCGATTCAGCGCCAGCCACGGTACGATATCGGCAAAGTCTTCTGCGGCAAACGACAACTGACAGCTCCACAGCGGGTGCGGACCGACAGGTTTCTCATGGAAGCGGCCGACGCGTAGCGTGAAGTGTTGCTCAGCCTTGGCAGCAAGTGCTTGAGCCGCGGCCAGCCCCTGCTCGTCGTCATAGTAGAGATGGGCGTGGTAGTAGCTGATGCGGTGCGGCATGGCAAGACTCCGAGGTGTTCACAAAGGTCTGGGCAAGTCGTCTGGCTAGCGGGTTAGCCCCACGCCTTGTAGAGCAACTGCACGCCCACAATGGCCATCGCAATGATGATCAGGCGGAAGAACAGTGTCTCGTTGACGCGTGACTGCAACCACAGGCCGCTTTTCACGCCGGCCCAGGCGACGGGTACCAGTAGCAGTGAGGCCGAGAAGCTGGTGACGTTGATCTCGCCGAGGGCCAGATACGGTCCCAGCTTCATCAAATTGATACCGCCGAAGGCGACTACGGTAGTGGCGATGAACGCTGCCTTGGGATGCTGACGGGGAATCATGTACAGGTTGTAAGGCGGTGCGCCGGCATGTGCGAAGAAACTGGTGAAACCGGCAGCGGTGCCAGCTGGCAATGCCAGCCATTGCGGCAGTGGGCGTTGCGTGGTCGGCTTGAATAGCATGTAGGCGGCAAACAATAGCGAGATGATGCCCAACAGGCCGCGAATCATGTTCTCGTTCAGCTCACCGAACAGCAGGGTGCCGCAGGCGATGCCTATCGCTGCGCCGGGCAGGATCAGGCGTAATTCCGACCACAGCTGCTTGCCCCACCACGCCTTGATGCTCAATGCATCCATCACCAGCAGCAGTGGCAGCAACAGGCCCGCTGCCTCTAGCGGGCCGATCGCCAGTGCCATCAGCGGTACCGATAACGAGCCGAACCCACCGGCGAAACCGCCCTTGGAAATACCGGTCAGATAGGTGGCGGCAATGATAAGTACCCACGCCATCGCGGAGTAATCGGGCAGATTCAGCAGAGAATCGAGAAGATCGGTCACAGGCGTCTCGTGTTGGAGAAAGGCGGTTGAATGTCGAGGGGATATGGCTGAAGCAGATGCCAGTCCATTGTTTCTGTCAGGTATTGTTCAACAAAAGCTGGCGCGCATCATCCCCGCTGAGCACAAAGAAGTCTTTCCCTGACAGCATCAATGCGCTAAAAGGCGCATGCTGATGTAGGCATTTCGCCTGGCCTGCCGTGCAGGCATGATAGGCAGTAATTCCTGACGCCTGCTGCACGGCTTGGTGAGATGCTCCAAGCGCCGCATCGGTAGTCTGTAGTTGGGTAGTTATGATTTTCCTGTCGTTTGCTCTGCAAAGAGCCTGGTCATGAGGTGGCGATGTCACGCGCTCCGTTTGAAATCAGTGGTGCCCGGATCGCACCGGGGACACGGGCACAGGTCGATGTGCCGGTAGCCAAGCTATACACGCATGCACCGCTGCATATTCCGGTCGAGGTGGTGCATGGTCGCCAGCCCGGCCCGGTGTTGCTGGTGTGTGGCGCGATTCACGGTGATGAGATCAATGGCGTCGAGATCGTGCGCCGTCTGCTGAGAAGCACCAGCCTGTCTCGACTGCGTGGCACGCTGATTGCGGTACCCATCGTCAATATCTTCGGCTTCGTGCAGCACACCCGTTATCTGCCAGACCGCCGTGACCTAAATCGCTGCTTCCCCGGCAGCGAGAGCGGTTCACTGGGGTCGCGTGTAGCAGCGCTATTTCGCGAGCAGATCGCCGATCAGGCCACCCACATCATCGATCTGCATACGGGGGCGATTCACCGTACCAACCTGCCGCAGATTCGCGCCACCATGAAGGGCAATGACGCCACACGTGAAATGGCGGATGCCTTCGGGGCACCAGTACTGCTGAATGCCGAGCTGCGCGAGGGCAGCCTGCGTGCCTACGCCAGCGAGCGCGGTGTCCCTGTCATCACCTATGAGGCCGGCGAAGCGCTACGCTTCGATGAGTGGGCGATTCGGCCCGGTGTCAGTGGTGTGAAGCGCGTGATGCGCGCCATCGGCATGCTGGCCAAGGACCGTGATCGCAGCACCACCAAACGTGCGGTAGAGATGTCCAACGGTTCCAGCTGGGCACGTGCCTCTACCGATGGCATCGTGCAGAGTCGCGTGGGACTGGGCGACCGTGTCGAGAAGGGCCAGGTGCTGGGGATTGTGGCCGACCCCTTCGGCAACAGCGAGAGCGAAGTGCTATCGCCCGCCGACGGTATTATCATCGGTATGGCCAATCTGCCGCTGGCCAATGAGGGTGAGGCGCTCTATCACGTGGCACGTTTCCATGCGATTGATGACGCCGAGAACGCAGTGGATAATTTCCAGCAGTTATTCGTGCCTGATTCGATCTAACGGCCCAGTGGCAAATAAAAAGCCCCGCTCACTGAGCGGGGCTTTTGTCTTTCTGGCATGCCGTTCTGGTAGTGCAAGGATGTGCTCAGCCCTCGTTGAGCTGTGTATTGAGGGGCGCATGCCTTGATTCGGCACCATGCATCCAGTCCACCAGCTTGCCCGCGAAGATGAGCAGCAGCAGGCCGCCCAGCACGCCTGTGATGGCGATGCCGCCGAAGACACTCATGGCACCGGCTTCGCCAACCAATGAGCCGATCATCCCCGCCAGATAATTGGCCAGTGCGATGAAGGCGAACCAGGCACCCATCATCAACGCGCCCATGCGCACCGGTGACAGCTTGGTGACCATCGACAGGCCCACCGGTGACAGACACAGCTCACCCAGCGTATGGAAGAAGAAGGCTCCCACCAGCCACATCATCGAGGCACTGCCGGCGGTCTGCTGTTCCAGCACAGCACCGATCATGCAGACGAAGCCGACGCCCAGGAAGATCAATCCGAAGGCGAACTTGACCGGCGAGCTGGGCTCGCGGTCTTTCATGCGTGACCAGAGCCCGGCAAGCAGTGGCGACAGGATGATGATGAACAGCGGATTGAGCGACTGGAACCAGGCCGCCGGGACTTCAAAGCCCATCAGCATGCGGTCGGTGTAATCCTGTGCGTAGAGTGCCATCAGGCCACCGCCTTGCTCGAAACCGGCCCAGAACAGGATGGTGAACAAGCCCAGCACCATGATGACCTTGATGCGGTCTCGCTCTTCTCGGGTCAGCGGTGTCCTGGATGTCGCGCCCTTGCTCAGGCGCGCTTCACGTCTGGCGATCGGCTCTACGCCGAGATCGCCCAGATGACGTGGTGCGAAGATAAGCTGAATCGCCACCGCCAGCAGCATGCCGATACCGGCGACCAGGAAGCCAGCATTCCAGCCATAGCCCTCAGCCATCGAACCCGCGACGATACCGGAAATCAGTGCCCCGATATTGATGCCCATGTAGAAGATGGTGAAGGCGCCGTCGCGGCGATGATCGCCCTGTGGATAGAGTCCGCCGACCATCGTCGAGATGTTGGGCTTGAACAGCCCATTGCCGATGACCAGCAGCCCAAGACCCACATAGAGCAGCATTTCGGCGTCGAGTCCGCTCATGGCTGGCGGCACGGCCAGTACGAATTGACCTGCCGCCATGATCAGTCGCCGATCAAGATTGCACGGCGTGCCCCCAGCCAGTTGTCAGCCAGCGCGCCACCGAATATCGGCGTGATGAAGACCAGTCCCGTGAAGATGCCATACAGCTGCAAGGCCTCGCCCTGGCTCCATCCGAGTCCGCCACTGGTGACGGTATCCGTGAGATAGAGCACCAGCAGGGCGCGCATGGCGTAGTAAGAGAAGCGTTCCCACAATTCAGTGGAAAACAGCAGGTAGAGTCCGGCTGGATGCCCGAACAGCTCGCGGCTGTTGGCATCAGCAGATGACGATTTGGACATGGAACCTCAGAGGAGTGTCAGCAGGAATAGCGTGCCTCAACTTACCCGCGTACAAGAGTACGCTGGGCGGTCATGGCGTTGTTGTATGGCAAGTCTCGTACTGGCGGACTGCGTGGGCCAGATACGACGACATCGACGTGTTATGGAGCGATGCTCAGTATTTTGCCTTTGATTACGTTTGTCAGACAATCACACAAAAGTCATGCATGTCCTTGTTTTAATAGTAGTTACTGGTGTTGATGTGCGAATGGTGTGTTGCGTATATCTGTTATCGCTCAAAAGTCTAACGAGGAAGCCACGTTCGCCAGCGGAAGGGAAAAGAGAGGAGGTCTTGAAGCAGGGCGGCATATCGTCGTGTTAAAACGCCGACACCCAGCACGGGGCTGGGTGTCGGGATATTGCCTATTGCCAAGATGAGCATGACGAATGGCGAAAGAGGTACGTTGTCTTGCCTCTCAGGCGCTCGCTTTTTCGGTCTGCTCGCTGTGCTCCGGTACGCGGGCCATGGCAGCGTCAATCACTTCAATACCCGCACCGGGCTTGTGGGCATTCTCTGATACATGACGACGGAACTGGCGTCCGCCCGGCTGCCCCTGGAAGAGTCCCAACAGGTGACGGCTGATGTGGTTGAGACGCACGCCCTCAGCGAGACGCTTCTCGATATAGGGGCGGAAGGCCCGCAGCGCATCATGACGGCTGGTGTGCGGGTTCTTGGCCTCGCCGTACAGCTCGCTATCCACCGTCGCCAGCAGCCAGGGATTGTGATACGCCTCGCGACCGACCATCACGCTATCAACATGCTGAAGCTGCTCATGCAGCTCGCCCATCAACTTCAGGCCGCCATTGATACCGATATGCAGTGACGGATGCGCCTGCTTCAGACGATGCACGCGCCCATAGTTCAGCGGCGGCACATCACGATTCTCCTTCGGTGACAGCCCCTGCAACCATGCCTTGCGGGCATGCACGCTGAAGGTGTCGCAGCCAGCATCGGCAACGGTAGTGATAAAGCGCTCGAGATCGGCATCCTCATCCTGATCGTCGATGCCGATGCGGCACTTCACCGTCACTGGAATCTTCACCTGCGCCTGCATTTCCTTCACGCACTTGGCGACCAGCTCTGGATGCTCCATCAGACAAGCACCGATCATGTTGTTCTGCACGCGATCACTCGGGCAGCCCACATTCAGGTTCACCTCGTCATAGCCCCAGCTCTCCGCCATCGCCGCGCACTCCGCCAACGCCTGCGGGTCACTGCCACCCAGCTGCAACGCCAGCGGATGCTCCGTCTCGTCATGGCCGAGAAAGCGCTCGCTGTCTGGATTGAACAGCAATGCGCCAGTGGTCACCATCTCCGTATACAGCAGCGTACGACGGCTCAACACGCGCGCGAAGGCGCGGTAGTCACGGGTCGTCCATTCCATCATCGGCGCAACGGAGAAGGTGCGGTCAATCGGTGTCATCGGCATGGCAGTCATATCGGCTGTTGAGGGAGCAGGGGATGAAAGAGGACAGCGATTCTAGCAGCTTGTGAGGTGGGATGCCGTCTCAAGCAATAGAGCAAAAGGTGATGTCACGATACGCGTAGCGCTTCAATATCCTGGGCGATGTCTTCGGCAAGTTGATGCACGATCTCACTGTCGCCTTCACGCTGGGCGTAGGCGCGCAGGCCCATGACTTCAGCTTGCAGGCGGCGGCCGAGGCGTTCCGGCTGGTGAGCGGGGCGCTCGGGGTCGACGAGTTCACCGGCGTCGCGGGCATCGGCGAAGGCCTGGCGGAAGCGGGCTTCCATGCCGGCGAGCAGTGTCTCGACCTTGTCGCGTGCGGCCTGTTCTCGCTCACCGAGTTCCAGCAGGCTCTTGGCGAGCATGCAGGCGCGCGAGGGCACTTCTTTATCACGCAGACAGCCGAGTTGACGGATATAGGCCGCGAGGGCATCCAGTGGCGAGTCGTGGCTGGCCATGATGATTTCCATCTCACGCAGGCTACGGGTGGCATAACAATCCAGCGCTTCCTGGAAGAGACCATCCTTGCTGCCAAACGCGGCGTAGATGCTGCCGGGACGCATATCCAGCGTGCGCTCGATGTCTTTCAGCGAGGTGGCATGAAAGCCCTTCTGCCAGAAGAGATTCAGCGCTCGGTCGAGAGAGTCCTGACGGTTGTGCAAGGTGGCGCGTGGCATGGCAGTCCTGAACGTTTAGGCTCGGCGAGTGTCTCATCAACCGTGCTGGTGGATGAGAGGTCTGTACATTACTCGTTCGAGAAGGTATTGAGTGAATACTCAATTTTAACTTGAATGAGCGCTCAAATCCAGTTAGTGTACTCCTTGACCACACGGTGATGCGGCAAATTCAGCAATTAAAATGAGTGAATGCTCAAATATATCGACGATTCATCTGGTTGCTACGTCGAGAGTACGGTTTTACATGACATTTCTGCTCACCGCAGGCACTGAATTTTCAGCGACTGAAGCTTGAATGGCTGAAGCGTGACCTGATCATGACAGCATTATTCCGTGGCGCATTTGCCAACTGCATAGCGCCGACTGTTTACATAAGAAGGAGTCACCATGACTGATTTCACACTGTATACCGCTGACAACGCCCCGCAGGATAGCAAGCCGCTGCTCGACAATTCCGTCAAGGAATTCGGCATGATTCCGGGTCTGCACGCCGTGATGGCTGAAGCGCCGGGCCTGCTGGAAGGCTATCAGGTACTGCATCAGCTATTCCTCGACAGCAGCTTCGATGATGAAGAAACCACCGTTGTGTGGCAGACCATCAACGTCGAGCACAACTGCCACTATTGCGTACCGGCACACACCGGCATCGCCAAGGCCATGAAGGTTGATGACGCCATCACTGAAGCGCTGCGTAACGAGACTCCGCTGCCGACCGAGCGTCTGGAAGCCCTGCGGACGTTTACATTGGCCGTCGTGCGTGAACGCGGCTTCGTCGAAGATGCCACCGTGCAAACCTTCCTCGATGCTGGCTACACCAAGCGCAATGTGTTGGAAGTGATTCTGGGTCTGTCCCAGAAGGTGATGAGCAACTACACCAATCACCTGGCCAATACGCCGATCGATGCGCCGTTCAAGAACTTCGAATGGCACAAGCAGGGCTGAGAACCGGCGTGATAAGCGCCTGAGTATCTGAAAGGGGCAAGACTTGATCTGCGTCATTGATGCTAATGAAAATATTTCTCATTAGTATTGACGGACGTGGCGACGCGTCCTACTCTGGGGTCATCGCTTCCCCGCCATGGGTAGCGGTGTCCCGGTCAGCGGAGTCAGGCCCCTTTCCGGGAGGCTTCTCATCAGACTATTTACGGTCCTTGCTAGCGGCTCCCATTGGGGGCCGTTTTTTTATGCACATAAAAAAGACGCCTCCCACGCGTAAGCGAAGGAGGCGTCTGGAAGCACCGTCCACCAACAATGTCTCGTACTGCGTTAAGACATCATTGCTGAGTGATGCTTCGTGCCCCGCCAAAGTTGGATGTCAGGTCCGTGGCGGGTATCTCATCAGGCCAGTCACGACCCTGATATTCTGTGGCGGCATGATACGTCAGCCTGCCGAGAGAGGCCAGCGCTGGTAAACAGGTAAACGCTACATCAATGCTAATGAAAATATTTCTCATTAGTATTGACGGCTCGGCAGGGAAGGCATACTCTCAATTCATCGCTTCCCGCCATGGAATGCGGTAGCCAGAACAGCGGAGTCAGGCCCCTGTTCAGGTTTCTCCTCATCAAGCTAGTCACGGTCTTTGGGCGACTCTTTGAGTCGCCTTTTTCGTGTGCGTTTTTCACACGCCACGTTCATTCGTCCAGCGCATCCGTATTCGCATACTTCTCGTTTAGAATGGCCTCATCGTATGCGTGAGCTGACAGCGACTGCCTGTCGATACGCTTTCATGCCAGTTCGGTATTTCCGTCTGCTTTTTATACAGGATGCCATCATGATTACGCTTTATCGCCTCCACGACGATGGCCGCCTGCGGGGAGAGCACATTGTGCTGCCTGAGCGAGAGGCCGGGCAGGTAAGCACTGCCCCGCGGCTTGCTGATAGCCATGAAGAAGCCAGTGAGTTGCATGCGACGCAGTTGCTCAATGATGACTTGGCACCGCCAATACTGGTGCGCAGCGATGTGCTGTGGATTGACCTCTGTCAGCCTGATGAGCAGGAGCAAGCCTGGGTAAGCGAGCAGTTCACCGTTGCGTTGCCTGAGCTTGAGGAGATTGAAGAGATTGAATCCTCATCGCGCTTCTATCTGGCTGGCGATGGAATTCATCTGGTGTCGTTGTTTCCGCATCGTCGCGGGCGCGAGCCGAAGACCGTCAATATCGCCTTCCATTTACACGGTCGCCAGCTGATCAGCATGCGCTATGAAGATATCGGCCTGTTGCGGTTGTTCCGCAATCATCTGCGTCGCCAGCGCTTGAGTCCTGAAGATGGTTGGGAAGTGCTATTGGCGCTGCTGGCAATGAAGGTCGACTACCTGGCGGATGAGGTGGAGGACATCTACCGTGCGCTGGAAGTGCTGGGTCAGCAGGCTGTGCGGCCGCAAGCACTGGAAGACACGTTGCATGGCATCCTGTTGCAGGAGCGCTATAACGACAAGGTGCGCCAGTCATTGCTCGACAGTCAGCGTCTGCTGCGTCAGCTGACGCGCCATCTGCCAGCTTCACCGCGCCACAAGGGTCGTCGGCAGGAGATTCGCGACATGCTGCGCGATATCGACTCACTCAATCCGCACACCACCTTCATCTTCGAGAAGGTCAACTTCCTGCTCGATGCCTCGATCGGTTTCACCAATCTCGATCAGAGTCGCATCATCAAGATCTTCTCGGTCGCGGCCGTCGTCTTCATGCCGCCGACACTGATCGCCAGTATTTACGGGATGAACTTCCAGTGGATGCCGGAGTTGGATAAAGACTGGGGCTATCCTTTTGCGCTGGTCTTGATGGCAGCGTCTGCGCTGTCGACCTATCTGTTCTTCAAGTGGAAGAAGTGGCTGTAGGCACAAGATGATCACGATGGGCTAGGGTGACGCATAAAACGGTGGCGTATAAAAAAGCGCCTGGAGTCGAGTGACCGCCAGACGCGCAATAAACGTGCATTACAACACTGAAGATCGCCACCGAGGCCCGGGATGGGCCGACAGCGAAACCGCGCGTGGGGGCGTCGCCATGCTGGCCAGTCACCGAGACCCGGTGGGATGAGCAGTGCAACTACCTGAGCGCGAACCTGAACGACCTGACTGCGCCACGCAGGTCAGGTCATCCACGGTTTAGTCCGGAAGCAGGTAATCGATGCCGCGACATACCTGCTCCCGCATGTTCGAGGCCTCATTATAGAGGTCTTCGCTTTGGAGAATAAGCGCGTACAATCGAAAACTAGGGTTTCCAATATGGAAACTTTTGGCATTGACGTCCGTGCGACACGCCCATTCGCTAAGTGCCCATGATAATTCTGAATTCGGTGATGGAGATTGAATGGCAACTCTTGATGCCTTGCGTGTATTTGTTGAGGTAGTGCGCGTGTCCAGTTTTACGGCGGCGGCACGACGACTGGGGATTTCCAAGTCGCTGGCCTCCAAGCGAGTCGCGGCGCTGGAGGCGGAATTGGGTGTGAGTCTGATCAACCGCTCCACTCGCAAGCTGCACCTCACCGAAGCGGGGCGGATTTATTACGAGCACGGTCTGCGCATCCGTGAGGAGCTGGAGTCCGCTGAAGCGCGAGTGCAGTCAGTCACTTCGCAGCCGATGGGTCAGCTGAAGGTGTCGGCGCAGGTGTCGTTTGGCTTCATGTATCTGGCCGAACCAACGACGGCCTTCATGCGCCGCTATCCTGATGTCAGTGTCGAGATTCTGCTCGAGGATCAGCGTTTCGAGCCGATTGATGAATCGGTTGATCTGGCGATTCGCATGGGGCCGTTACCGGATTCTTCGATGGTGTCGCGGCCGCTGTGCAAGGTGGTCTACGGACTGTTTGCCGCACCGGATTATCTGGCGCGCGTCAATGCACCGCCGGTACAGCCGCAGGACATTCGCGCCTTTGATACCATCTTCTACGGCAACTATGACCTGGGCGCGCACTGGCGTTTCACGCTCAATGGTCAGCCTTTCGATGTCGAGCCGGAATCGCGGCTGGTGATCAACAACCTGCTCGGCGTGGTGGAAGCCGCCAAGGCTGGTTTCGGATTGGCTTATCTGCCGACCTTTGCTGCTCGCTCTGCCGTTGCGAGCGGCGAACTGGTACCGCTGCTGCAGCCCTACTGGAATGAGCACGGCTCGATGGTGGTGCTGTTTCGCTCGCGCAAGTACCTGCCTGACAAGACGCGTATCTATCTCGATTTCATCACTGACTGGTTCCGCGAGCATCTTCAGCTCTAGCGCTAAAGGGGCCCATCAAAGCGGCCCATCAGTGTAATTACCACGCGATTGGCTTGCCGGCCCAGTCATGGAAACCGCCACTAACCTCTGGCGACAGCTCACCGGCGACCGTCAGTAGACGCCGTGCCACGAAACCTGCGCTGAACAACTTTCCGGCTGGTACGCGTGCCTGAAAGGGCGCGGAAAGTCCGGTGTCGGTCGTGCCCGGATGCAGCGCTACCAACAAGGCCTCGGGATTGCGCCGGGCGATCTCGATGGCAGCGGTGTGCAGCAGCATGTTGTGGCTGGCCTTGCTGGCGCGATAGGCATACCAGCCACCGCTGCGGTTGTCGGAAATCGAGCCGACACGGGCCGATAACGATGCGAAGATCAGCGGCGTCCGGCGGCGCAGGCGTGGTGCGAGCAGGCTCAACAACAGCGCTGGCACGAAGGCATTGACTTGATGCACGCGTATCAGCGCTGACATGTCGAGATCTTCCAGCCGCTTTTCTGGCCACAGCTCGCTCTCTTCATCGTGTAGCAGGCCCATCGCATTGAGCGTCAGGGCAGGTGGCTGCCCCTGTTGCTGCTCATCATCCAGCGTTGCTGCCAACCACTTGCCAAGCGCCGCCATGCCGTCATCGGTGGTGAGGTCGACGTCCAATGTCATCAGCGCAGGATGACGTGGCAGGCGTGATGTGTCGCGGCCTACCGCTAGCACGCGCGCGCAACGCGAGTGCGCCAGTAGTTCCTCTACCATCGCCTGCCCGATACCGCCGCTGGCACCGATCACCAGTGCGCTGAAGCCCGCAGGCAGACGCGCGAAAACATCCTGTGCTAACGGCTGGTCTTCACGCGCGCTGTTGTCTGTTGTTGACGCTGTCGCCAGTTCTGTCGTCGCCATGCCTGGGCTCCTGTGACGCAAGGAAGGGGGTTAGGCACGTGCCATCAGGCGCGCCAATCGAGAGTCTGCCGTCAACGTGGTCGGCGTGGCATCCTCTTTCAAGTGGCCTTCTTCCAGCAGTGCCAGACGCGCAAAGCGTTCAAGCCCCAGCGGTTGATGGGTAATCATGATCAGGCTGCGCCCATCACAGGCGGCGAGAATCGCCGTCATTACTTGCTCGGCGCTGGCGCGGTCCAGTCCTTCGCACGGCTCATCCAGTAGCACGATAGGGGCGGGAGAAAGCAGCGCACGCGCTACCCCAAAGCGTCTGAGCTGCCCACCGGACAGCGAACGCCCCCCTTCATCAGGGAAGCTGGCAAGACCTTTCGGCTGTCGAGCCAACCACTCCCCAAGGCCGAGGCTTTCGAGCAGCGCGATCAAGGTGGCGTCGCTGGCCGTAGGATCGGCCAGGCGTAGATTGTCGGCGAAGCTGGCACAGAACAGATGCGTGTCCTGCGGGCAAACGGCAAAGCTTGCGCGCAAGGTGCTTTCTTCCAGCGATTCCAGCGGGACGCCGCCGAGTGTGATGCTGCCGGATGCCGGGGCATGAAAACGACTCAGCACATCCAGCAGGGTGCTCTTGCCGCTGCCGGAGGGGCCGAGCAGCGCCAGATGCTCGCCTGAGGCGAGGGACAGCGAGACACTGTCGAGTACCGTAGTCTCGCCGTGGCGAACGCTGAGCTGTTGGAGTGCAAGGTCATGCCCGTCAGGTGTCTGTACGCTCTGCCCGACAGGAAATTGTGGCGCTGGCGTATTGGCTTGCACGCGATTGAGGCGCGACGCCGCCGACAGGCAGCGGCCCAGCCCTTGCCAGGCAAGTGGCAACGGAGCGAGCGCCTCGAAAGCGCCCAGCACCGCGAGCAGAAACAGTGCCAGCAGGCGTCCGTCGAGGGCAGATTCACCCGCTGTCACGGCACTGGCTGAGGGAGACATTTGCATCACGCCGAGCAACGCGATGGCGGCCAGTGTCAGGCCGAGCAGTGTGTGGCTCAGCCAGTTGGCGAATGCCTGACGTCGTGCCTGCGCCAGCTCGATGTGGTCTCGCGTGGCTTGTTGCTCGGCTAGTCCGCTCAGCTCACTTGCCCAGCGGCCATAGATGACCAGCTCACCCAGGCCATGCAGGCGTTCCAGTAGGCGCGCTCGCAGCTGGCTGGCAGACGCCTGATGGCGCATGGCGTCACCGCTGCCGCGCCACCAGGCAAGCCAGGGCACCAGTCCGCCGGTCAGTGTCAGTCCGATGATCGCGACCGCTGCCAGTAGCGGTGCAAAGATGCCAATCAGCGTTCCCGCCGCCAATACGGCACACAGTGCGACCAGCGAGGGGATCAAGACGCGCACATAGAGGCTGTCGAGCGCATCGACATCCGCACCCAGACGCGTCATCAGCTCTCCTTGCCCAGCGTGTTGCAGCGCGGCCGGTGATAGCGGTTCGATGGCCTCGAACAGGCGCCGACGCAGACTGGCCAGCAGACGTAGCGTGCCTTCGTGTGTGGTGAGGCGTTCACCGTAACGCCCGGCGGTGCGTGCCAGTGCCAAGCCACGCACACCCGCGGCAGGCGTGAAGAAGTTGAATGCCTGAGTCGCGGCAACGCTCAAGCCGGCCACGGCCGTAGCCGACAGGAACCAGCCGGAGAGCGCAAGTAGTCCGGTGGCCGCCAATAGGGTGATCAGCGCCAGCAGGGCACCAACCCCTAGCCAGCCACGGTGCTCACGCATCAGTGCAAGGTAGGGGCGCAGCTCACGCAGGGCGGGGCGCTTTTCTACGCGAGGTACTGCTTGAGGCCCCGCATGAGACCCTGCATGAGGTTCTGAACGGAGGGAGTCTGATGAGGGCTTCATGACTCACCTCGTGTCGCGGTATCGTCCAGCGGACGGTCTTCGACCAGCCGACCGTCATCGAGTCTGAGCAGGCGTTGGCACAGCGGCAATAGCTCTGGTCGATGGGTCAACAGTAGCAGGGTGCGGTTCTCGCCCAGACGCTTCAGCGCTGTGATGACGCGCGCTTCACTCTCGGCATCAAGACTGGCCGTTGGCTCGTCCAGCAGCACCAACGGAGCGTCATGGAGGAAGGCGCGTGCCAGCGAAAGGCGGCGTGCCTGTCCACCGGACAGTGGCTGGCCACCTTCGCCCAATCGTGTCGCCAGCCCGTCAGGCAGGCTGTGCAGCCATTCCAGCAGATCAGCATTGCCTAGCGCGTCTTCAAGCTCGCAGTCATTGGCGTGAGGATGCGCGATGCGTAGATTGTCAGCCAGCGTCCCTGACAGGATGACGGTGTCCTGCCCGACCCAGGTGATCATGCCGGCAGGCAAGCCATGACTGAGCGGATGGCCATTGAGATACAGCAGGCCATCATTGGCGCTGACGAACCCCAGCAGCAGATTGAGTAGCGTCGACTTTCCCGAGCCGGAAGCCCCGGTAATGGCGATGTGCTCTCCGGCGTTGATGTGCAGCGACAGCGGGCCGAGTGCGGGAGTGCTATCAGGATACTGGCTCGGGTAGCGCACGGCGATGTCTTCCAGCGTCAGGTGTTGCAGGCCAAGATGGCTTGAGGCGACGCTCGTCTCCTGATGGGTTGCCGCGACAGTGCCGTCGATCTCAGTGTTCTCCCGATCCGCGAGTGGCGAGTTGCCCAGGATGGGCGCGAGATCCGTCGCCGCCGCTTCTGCCTCGGCCTTGGCGTGATAGTGCACGCCAAGCTCGCGCAATGGCTGATAGAACTCGGGGGCCAACACCAGAATGAACAACGCCGTTTCCAGATCAAGCGGCGAATCGCCCCAGGTGCCGAACTGCAAGTGGCCGAGGAAGTGGAAGCCCAGATAGACCGCCAGCAGCGCAATCGATACCGCCGTGAAGAACTCCAACACCGTCGAGGACAGGAAGGCGAGGCGCAATACCCGCATGGTGCGCTTGCGGAAGGCGTGGCTGACCGCTTCGACCTGTGGGCCGCGCCGCGCGGCGCCGAACAGCTTCAATGTCTTGAGGCCGGTGAGCAGATCCATGAAGTGGCGACCCATGCGGTCCATCTCCTGAAATTGCTCCTCGGAGCGCTTGCGGGCCGCGATACCGACCAGAATCATGAAGATCGGCACCAGTGGGGCAGTGACGGCCAGAATCAGACCTGCCGCCCAGTTGAGCGGGAAGACCACCAGCAGCAGCAATAGCGGTATCAGGCCTGCCAAGCGCGTCTGCGGCCGGAAATCGGCGTAATAGCTGTGCAGGGATTCGACTTGATCCCAGACACGATTGGCAAGGCTGGCACGATGCTGACGGCGCACCCAGAGAGGGCCGAGCTCAGCGAAGCGCTCCAGTAGACGCTCACGCAGGCGTCGGCGAATGCTCTGGCTGGCGCGCGTACCGGCATAACCACGCAAGCCGCTCAGTGCGCCGCGCAGTGAAAGACTGACCACGAGTACGCCAATCGCGGGCCACAATGCTTCGAGTCCGGCCTTGTCGATAGCCACACCTTGCGCCAGATGCGCGATAGCCCACGCCTGTGCCAATAGCACGAGCGTCGAGAGTAGCGCACACAGAATGGCGAGCTGTGGCCAGCGACCACCGCCCTTGGCCAGCGTTTCTAGCCAGCGGCGCGCAACGAAGTCTGCTGGAGGCGTAGTGGCTTGATGGTGGACTTCAACCTGTGGACGTAGTGTCGAGGCTGATTGAGTCATGTCCGAGGTGGGCGTGACTGAAGGGTTCAAGGTGTTGTCAGGAGAAGCGGCGGATCGAGTCATTCTGGCTCCTGCCGAGGAAAGGGGCAGAGGGGAATCGGGAGAGCACGATACCAGGCTGTCACCGGTGTTGATGAGCCAGGTGTCAGCTGAGGCACCCTCAGCTTACCGCCGTGAGGGTGGCGGTACACGGTGACGCACTGTCGCACATCTTCACCTTGCGTATAATATGGCCCCAGTGCGTACTGCCTACGGCAGTACCGTTGATCATCCCGGAACGCTTCCCGATACTCTTCTCGAATTACTGGACTCCACATGACTGTTCGTACGCGCATCGCGCCGTCTCCGACTGGCGATCCCCATGTCGGCACCGCCTACATCGCCCTGTTCAACCAGTGCTTCGCCCGTCAGCACGGCGGCGAGTTCATCCTGCGTATCGAAGATACCGATCAAACGCGCTCTACCGGCGAATCCGAGCAGATGATTCTCGACTCCTTGCGCTGGTTGGGCATTGAGTGGTCTGAAGGTCCCGATGTCGGCGGTCCGCATGGCCCGTACCGTCAAAGCGAGCGTGGCGATATCTATGCCAAGCATTGCCAGCAGCTACTGGATGCCGGCCACGCCTTCAAGTGTTACCGCACCAGCGAAGAGCTGGATGAGCTGCGTGACTCCCGCAAGGCCGAAGGTCTGCACATGGCGCTCAAGCCGTCTGATCTCGCCTTGCCGGCAGAAGAGGTCGCACGACGTGAAGCGGCGGGCGCGCCCTTCGTCATCCGCATGAATGTGCCGGAAACCGGTACCTGCGTGGTCAAGGACATGCTGCGCGGTGAGATTGAAGTGGAATGGGCGCAGGTGGATGCGCAGATTCTGCTCAAGTCCGATGGCATGCCGACCTACCACCTGGCCAACGTGGTGGATGATCACCTGATGGAGATCACCCACGTGATGCGCGGTGAGGAGTGGATCAACTCCGCCCCCAAGCATCAGCTGCTGTATGAGTACTTCGGTTGGCAGATGCCGGAACTGTGTCACATGCCGCTGCTGCGTAATCCGGACAAGACCAAGCTGTCCAAGCGCAAGAATCCGACGTCTATTCTTTACTACCGTCGCATGGGGTATCTGCCGGCAGCCGTGATCAACTACCTCGGTCGTCTTGGCTGGTCCATGCCGGATGAGCGCGAAAAGTTCACGTTGAGCGAAATGCAGGAGCACTTCGATATCCAGCGTGTCTCCCTTGGCGGCCCGGTATTTGATGTCGAGAAGCTCAGCTGGCTCAACGGTCTGTACATTCGTGATCTCACGGAAGACGAGCTGCTGAGCGAACTGCGTCAGTGGGCGTTCAATGAGAGTTACGTCAAGCAGATTCTGCCGGAAGTGAAGCCGCGTATCGAGACGCTGTCCGAGGCGATTCCATTGGCCGGTCACTTCTTCTCTGGCTTGCCGGCCATCACGCCACAAGACTTCGTCAAGTCCAAGCTGGAAGGTGAAGATCTCGTGCGTCAGATGCAGTTCCTGACTTGGAAGCTCGAGAACCTGTCCACCTGGGACAAGGAACATCTGCTGGCGGAAGTGAAGCTGCTATCGACTCACTTCGAGCTCAAGATGAAGGACTTCCTGGCACCGGTCTTCGTCGCCGTGACAGGCTCCGCGACTTCTACCTCAGTCATGGATGCGATGGTCATTCTGGGCTCTGACATGACGCGTGCACGTCTGCGTCACGCCGTGGCGGTGCTGGGTGGTGTCTCGAAGAAAGCGGCCAAGCGCTTCGAAAAGGAATATCGCGACCTGTAATGGACAGGCGTGATCATGCATCACGCCATCGAGATGGATCGCTCATTCACGGGCTGCGGGTAGTGCGATAAAAGTATTGGCGAGAACGATTGACGAGAACGAGGCTAGTCAGTAAGATACGCCTCGTTCTTGAGAGACGGGGCCTTAGCTCAGCTGGGAGAGCGCAACACTGGCAGTGTTGAGGTCAGCGGTTCGATCCCGCTAGGCTCCACCAAGTTTCTCAAGCAACTGCGTCCCATTCGTCTAGTGGTCTAGGACACCGCCCTTTCACGGCGGTAACAGGGGTTCGAACCCCCTATGGGACGCCACTCTTCAGACATTGCGAGTCACCTTTCTGGTCTCGTGAAGTCAATAAAAAAGCACACCTTGCGGGGTGTGTTTTTTTTGTCCCTGATTCTCGCTTATACACACTCGGTGTGTGGGCGAAAAGGCATGTTATCCCCAAGTCGCCCTTGACAGACCTTGTGTCTTGTCCACTGTTCGGGCGTTGCGTTAAAACCTCTGTCATTGTTCTTCAAAGTGCAGCCGTCATGGCTTGTACTTACGTTGCGTTGCCAAAATTTTCTTTTATATCAACAAGTTATGAGGTGGTTAAAAATTGTGCAATCTGTTGGTAAGCCTGCTGTCATGCAGGTTTAGCGTGATTGTCTAAGGGTTATCAACGAGGTTATCCACAGATAGTGTGGAAAAACATGACGGGTCCAGCTTCTATCAGTGTTGTTGCAATGCCGCATAAAAAAACGCCCTGTCTGACCGTCAATTTGACGTTGGACAGGGCGTTTTTTTGTGTCTGTAATTTCGTCCGTGGATGCTGCTGCCTTTAGCGATAAAATTGAGGTGCACTCAAGTGGCTAGAAGTGCAGGTGGGGCATCAGTCACAAGTCACTTGTCCAGGCGCTTGAGTAGCGAAGAAGTATCCCAGCGACCGCCTTCCATCTTCTGTACATCGGCATAGAACTGATCGACCAGTGCAGTGACAGGCAGAGTGGCATCGATACGACGTGCTTCTTCCAGGCAGATGCCCAGGTCCTTGCGCATCCAGTCGACGGCAAAGCCGTGCGCGTACTCACCCTTGATCATGGTGGCGTGGCGATTATCCATCTGCCAGGAGCCTGCTGCACCCTTGGATATCACCTCGATGACGGCTTCGCGATCCAGTCCGGCCTGTTCAGCAAAATGCAGACCTTCGGAGAGTGCCTGCACCAGTCCGGCGATACAGATCTGATTGACCATCTTGGTGGTCTGGCCAGCACCGGTTTCGCCGATGCGCTTTATCATGCGGCCGTAATGCGCCAGCACAGGCTCTGCTTTCGCGTAATCGTCCTGATCGCCGCCACACATGATGGTCAGCACGCCGTTGATGGCGCCCTGCTGGCCACCAGAGACGGGTGCGTCCACGAAGCCGACCGAGTGATCGCGTGCCGCTACGGCGAGCTCGCGGGCGAGATCAGCGCTGGCGGTGGTGTGATCTACCAGCAGGCTGCCGGCAGACATGCCTGCCAGTACGCCATCAGCACCGAGAGTGACGCTGCGCACGTCATCGTCATTGCCTACGCACATCAGCACGATGTCAGCGCCCTGAGCAGCCTCCCGTGGGGTCGCGTGATGGCTGCCGCCATGCGTTTCGCACCACTGCTCGGCACGGGCGCGAGTACGGTTGTAGACACGGACGTCGAGACCTGCGGCGGCAAGGTGTCCGGCCATGGGGTTGCCCATGACGCCGAGACCGATGAAGGCGGCTGTGTGTGGTGTTTTTGTATCAGCTGACATGTGAAAGGGCTCCAGGCTAGGGTGAGTACAGCTATGACAAGCAAGGCCAAAATCGATGACGTAGAGCTACGCTAGCACGTCCCGCAGTGTTCATGGATAGTCTATCGGTCTCGAATGCGAGGGGCGGGTCCCGATTATCAGGCACAAAAAAACCGCCTCGTGAGAGACGGTTTCTGGAGTGGCGCTCGCGGGTCTTACTTCGTCGGATAGTCGCGCTTCGGGTGGCCGGTATAGAGCTGGCGCGGACGGCCGATGCGATGACCGCCAGCAATCATCTCGTTCCAATGCGAAATCCAGCCAATGGTGCGGGACATCGCGAAGATGACCGTGAACATGTTGGTCGGGATGCCGATCGCCTTGAGGATGATGCCGGAATAGAAGTCGACGTTCGGGTACAGCTTGCGCTTGATGAAGTACTCGTCTTCCAGTGCGATCTGCTCCAGGCGCTTGGCAATCTTGAGTTGCGGATCATCCGCCATGCCCAGTTGCTCTAGCACCTGATCGCAGGTTGCTTTCATGACCTTGGCGCGCGGATCGAAGTTGCGATAGACGCGGTGACCGAAGCCCATCAGCTTGAACGGGTCTTCCTTGTCCTTGGCCTTGTCGATGAAGCGCTGGATGTTCTCTTCGGAGTCGTCACCGATCTCGTCGAGCATGGTCAGCACGGCTTCATTGGCACCACCGTGTGCCGGGCCCCACAGTGCAGCGATACCGGCGCTGATGCAGGCGAACGGATTGGCGCCGGTGGAACCGGCCAGACGTACGGTCGAGGTCGAGGCGTTCTGTTCGTGATCGGCGTGGAGCATGAAGATCGTGTCCATGGCTTCTGCGAACACCGGGTTGATCTTGTACTCCTCGCACGGATTGCCGAACATCATGTACAGGAAGTTCTCGCCGTAGGAGAGATCATTGCGCGGGTACATGAATGGTTGGCCGATGTTGTACTTGTGGCACATGGCCGCAAGGGTCGGCATCTTGGCGATCAAGCGCACGGCGCTGACGTAACGTTCTTTCTCGTTATTGATGTTCAGGTTGTCGTGATAGAAGGCGGCCAGGCCACCGACAACACCACACAGGATCGCCATCGGGTGAGCGTCACGACGGAAGCCCTTGAAGAAGTTGACGATCTGCTCGTGCACCATGGTGTGGTTACTGATCAGCTGAGCAAACTTGTCATATTCTTGCGTATTCGGAAGCTCTCCGAACAGTAGCAGGTAGCACAGCTCGATATAGTTGGAGCTGGCGGCCAGCTGGTCGATGGGATAGCCGCGGTGCAGCAGGATGCCATTCTGTCCATCAATGAACGTGATGGATGATTCACAGGCAGCTGTAGAGACGAAGCCCGGGTCGTAGGTAAACATGCCTTCGGCTGTCAGGCTACGGACATCGATGACGTCCTGGCCGAGCGTGCCGGAATAGACCGGAAATTCGATGACCTTGTCTATGCCATCTACTGTCAAATGTGCTTTCTTGTCAGTCATGCCGACCTCCTCATTTTTCGCGTAACTCTTTGACTTGCTTGCCATGCCGGGCTTGCATCAATCCCGCCCACTATAGAAGCCCTCGAAAGATTGTCAATTCACCACACGGCGTAGAGACGTGCGGTGCTACGCTGTGCATCAGATTTCCGACGTTTACCGACTGCATGGCGACAGGTCGCGACCTGATCACTGCATTTTGCGCAATCCGTAGTTGCGGTGCTGCGACGCAGCGTCATTTGTCATGCCAATGACCAACCCCTATAATCTACCGTCGCGCGACTGGCGGGATATTCGGCTCGGTACCGTGGATGGCCTGCGCCCGAGACCCTTCCTCAAACCACCGCCCCTACGGGCTTGCGTCCGTGTTGGGCCAAGAGAGTGTGTAAGAGCCGTGAATAGCAAACGACCCGTAAATCTCGATCTGACGACGATAAAGTTCCCTCTCCCTGCGCTTACCTCGATCGCTCACCGTATTACCGGTGTGATCCTGTTTGTCGGCCTGGTGTTCGCGCTGTGGGCACTTGATGCCTCGCTGTCCTCCCCGCAAGGGTTTGAGGCAGTGCGCGAGACCCTGGCAACCAATTTCCTGGCCAAGATTGTGGCTTGGGGCCTGCTGTCCGCCCTTGGTTTCCACTTCGTGGCAGGCATCAAGCATCTGCTGATGGACATGGATATTGGTGTCGAACTGGAAAGTGCTAATCGCAAAGCGCAGGTCACTGTCGTGATCAGTGCTGTTCTCGTGGTCCTGGCGGGAGTCTGGGTATGGTAAACAACATCACTAACTTCAGCCGCAGCGGCTTGTCCGACTGGGTGCTGCAGCGCGTATCCGCCGTTATTCTGGCGGTCTATTCCGTGTTCATGGTCGGCTATCTATTGCTGCACCCGAACCTCGACTACACCACCTGGAGTGGTCTGTTCGAGAATACGGCAATGCGCGTCTTCTCTCTGATGGCATTCATTGCGATTGCCGCACACGCCTGGATCGGTCTGTGGACCGTGGCGACTGATTACATGAAGCCGACAGCACTGCGTCTTGGTTTCCAGATTTTCGTCATCCTTGCGCTGTTTATCTTCTTGGTCTGGGGCGTTCAAGTCCTTTGGGGAGCCTGATACATGTCCACCATGCGTAGCCTGACATTCGACGCGATCATCATCGGCGGCGGCGGCGCTGGCCTGCGTGCCGGTCTCGAACTTTCCCAGTCCGGCAAGAAGACTGCCGTGCTGTCAAAGGTCTTCCCGACCCGCTCGCACACTGTTTCTGCTCAGGGCGGTATCACCTGTGCCATCGGCTCTGCTGATCCGAACGATGATTGGCGCTGGCACATGTATGACACCGTCAAGGGCGGCGATTATATCGCTGACCAGGATGCCGCTGAATATATGTGCACCGAAGGCCCGAAAGCGGTCTTCGAGCTTGAGCACATGGGCCTGCCGTTTTCCCGTTTCGACAACGGCCGCATCTATCAGCGTCCGTTCGGTGGCCAGTCCAAGGACTTCGGCAAGGGCGGCCAGGCAGCACGGACGTGCGCTGCAGCTGACCGTACCGGTCACGCACTGTTGCACACCCTGTATCAGGCCAACCTGAAAAACGGCACCGTCTTCCTCGACGAGTGGTACGCCATCGATCTGGTCAAGAATGCCAACGATGACGTCGTCGGCGTGATTGCGTTGTGCATCGAGACTGGCGAGACCGTGATCGTCAAATCCAAGGCCACTGTACTGGCCACCGGTGGCGCAGGTCGTATCTACGCTTCCACCACCAACGCCTTGATCAATACTGGTGACGGTATTGGCATGGCACTGCGTGCTGGCCTGCCGGTTCAGGACATGGAAATGTGGCAGTTCCACCCGACCGGTATTCACGGTGCGGGCGTGCTGGTCACTGAAGGCTGTCGTGGTGAAGGCGGCTATCTGGTCAACAAGGATGGCGAGCGCTTCATGGAGCGTTACGCGCCGAATGCCAAGGACCTTGCGGGTCGTGACGTCGTCGCGCGCTCCATGGTGCTTGAGATCCTTGAAGGCCGTGGTTGTGGTGAGAATGGCGATCACGTCTTCCTGAAGCTGGATCACCTCGGTGAGGAAGTGCTGAACAAGCGCCTGCCGGGTATCTCCGAGCTGTCCAAGACCTTCGCGCACGTCGACCCGACCAACGCCCCGATTCCTGTCGTGCCGACCTGCCACTACATGATGGGTGGCATCGCCACCAACGTGCATGGTCAGGCCATCGCGCAGGATGACAGCGGCAATGATCACATCGTCAACGGCCTTTATGCCGTCGGCGAAGTGGCCTGTGTGTCCGTTCACGGTGCTAACCGTCTGGGTGGCAACTCGCTGTTGGATCTGGTGGTCTTCGGTCGCGCAGCAGGCAAGTACATCGAAAGCGCCCTGAACGAAGGCATCGAGTATCTCGAGCCGACTCAGGCTGACATCGATACTGCGCTGGTGCGTCTGAACCGCTGGAATGAGTCTGACAGTGGCGAGTCCGTGCCGGAACTCAAGCGTGAACTGCAGCAGATCATGCAGAACTCCTTCGGCGTCTTCCGTCAGGAAGACAAGATGGAAGAAGGCGTCCAGCAGCTGTCTGAGCTACGTGAACGTATCGCCAAGGCAGGCCTGTCCGACAAGTCTCAGGTCTTCAATACCGCGCGTATCGAAGCACTGGAACTGGACAACCTGATGGAAGTGGCCGAAGCCACTGCGATTGCGGCCCTGGCCCGCAAGGAAAGTCGTGGTGCTCACTCCCGTTATGACTTCCCGGATCGTGATGACGTGAACTGGCTGAAGCACTCCATGTTCTTCCCGCGTGATAAGCGCGTCGGCAAGCGTGACGTGAACTTCGCACCGAAGACCGTCGAGCGTTTCGAGCCGAAGATTCGTACCTACTGAGTTCAGTGCCTGCTGAGTTCGTGTTCATCAGGTACGTACCGGCTAATGCCCGTACCGATACAGTTTGCCCGGAGGGGAAACCATGCTTCAGGTATCCATATACCGCTACAACCCTGAAACCGATTCTGCGCCGTACATGCAGGAGTTTCAGGTAGACACCCAAGGTCGTGACCTGATGGTGTTGAATGTGATGGAAATGCTCAAGGAACAGGACAGCTCGCTGGCCTATCGTCGCAGCTGCCGTGAAGGCGTCTGCGGTTCTGACGGTATGAACATGAATGGCAAGAACGGTCTGACCTGTGTCACCGCATTGTCTGAAGTGGTCAAGGACAACAAGCTGGTGCTACGCCCGTTGCCGGGTCTGCCGGTCGTGCGTGACCTCGTCGTTGATATGAGCCTGTTCTACAAGCAGTACGAGCGTATTCAGCCGTACCTGCTCAATGATACGCCGGCGCCAGCCATTGAGCGTCTGCAGTCTCCGGAAGACCGTGACAAGCTCGACGGTCTTTACGAGTGCATTCTGTGTGCATGCTGCTCGACTGCCTGCCCGTCTTTCTGGTGGAATCCGGACAAGTTCGTGGGGCCGAGTGGTTTGTTGCAGGCCTATCGCTTCCTGGCCGACTCTCGTGACACGGCGACAGAGGAGCGTCTATCGGAACTTGACGATCCGTTCTCCGTATTCCGTTGCCGTGGAATCATGAACTGTGTCGCGGTTTGCCCGAAAGGACTGAACCCGACACGTGCCATCGGCAAGATTCGTGAGCTTTTGCTGGCAAACGCCACTTAAAAGCTGAGCGTTAGCTTGTTATGATTGCACGTCAGCTGCGGCGAGGTGTCACACCTTGTCATGGCGCACAGCTTGCTGGAGCCGGTGCCTTGTGCACCGGCTTTTGACGATAAAAGAAGACTCAGATGGTGAAGGCCACGATGGCTTCGTCATACAGGGCATAATCGAGTGACGCCGACAGCGTATGTCAGGCGCCTACCCCACCCCATCAGTCAGGGTGACCGAGAGATGCAAGAAGGCACAATGGAGTTGATGTGGCGCACTTCCCATATGAGCGGGGGGAATGTCCACTACGTAGAAGATCTCTACGAGCGTTATCTTGTCGATCCCAATGCGGTGACCGACGAGTGGCGCAACTACTTTGACACTCTGCCGCGTCATGACGGCAGCCCCTCCCAGGATGTTCCGCTAGCGCCTATCCGTGAGCAATTTTACGAGATGGGTCGCACCAGTCGCCGCCCGGCGACTGTCGCGGCGGGCGAAAGCAATGAGAACAAGAAACAGGTTCGTGTTCTCCAGCTGATCAATGCCTACCGTTTCCGTGGCCATCAGAAGGCGGATATCGATCCCCTTGGTCTACGTAAGCCGGCACCGATCCCCGATCTTGAGCTTTCCTTCCATCAGCTGTCCGCAGCTGACATGGATGTCGAGTTCCAGACCGGTTCGCTGTTTCTGGGCAAGGAAGTCGCACCGCTCAAGGAAATTCACGCCGCGCTGGAGCAGACATACTGCCGCAGCATCGGCGCCGAATTCATGCACATCGTCAACACGGAAGAGAAGCGTTGGCTGCAACAGCGTTTCGAATCCGTGCGCTCCAAGCCGAACTTCTCACGCGATGTCCGTCACCATGTCCTTGAGCGTCTGACAGCAGCAGAAGGCCTCGAGACCTATTTGGCGAGCAAGTATCCGGGTACCAAGCGCTTTGGTCTGGAAGGGGGTGAGTCCTTCATTCCGATGATGGATGAGCTGATCCAGCGCAGTGGCAAGTACGGTACCAAGGAAGTCGTGATTGGCATGGCCCACCGCGGTCGCCTCAATCTCTTGATCAACCTGCTGGGCAAGAGCCCGTCCGAGCTGATCGAGGAATTCGACGGCAAGAAGCAGATTGCCAAGGGCTCCGGCGACGTCAAGTATCACCAGGGCTTCAGCTCGAATGTCATGACACCGGGCGGCGAAGTCCACCTGGCGCTGGCATTCAACCCGTCTCACCTGGAGATCGTCTCTCCGGTGGTCGAAGGTTCCGTGCGGGCGCGTCAGGATCGTCGTGAAGACACCGAAGGCGATACCGTATTGCCGATTTCCATCCACGGTGACGCAGCGTTTGCGGGCCAGGGCGTGGTGATGGAAACCTTCCAGATGTCTCAGACTCGCGCCTACAAGACAGGCGGAACGCTACATCTCGTCATCAACAACCAGGTGGGCTTCACCACCTCGCGTGAAGATGATGCGCGCTCCAGCGAATACTGCACTGACATCGCCAAGATGGTTCAAGCGCCGATTATTCACGTCAATGGTGATGATCCGGACGCGGTGCTGCATGCGGCTCAGGTCGCTATCGACTACCGTCAGCAGTTCAAGCGCGATGTCGTGCTTGATCTCGTCTGCTACCGCAAGCGTGGCCACAACGAAGCTGATGAGCCCTCCGGCACTCAGCCGCTGATGTACGCCAAGATCAAGACCCAGAAGACTGCCCGCGAGCTGTATGCTGCACGGCTGGTAGAAGAAGGCGTGTTGACGGCGGAAGAGACTCAGCATCTGGTTGATCAGTATCGTGCTGATCTTGATGCAGGCAATCACGTTGCCAATGCGCTGGTGAAGCAGCCGAACACAGGGCTGTTTGTTGACTGGGCACCGTATCTTGGCCACGAATGGACCGGCGATGCTGATACCTCGATGGACATGAAGCACCTGCAGGCGCTTGCACAGAAGATGTGTGAAGTGCCAGATGGTATTTCGGTTCAGCGTCAGGTCAACAAGATCTACGAAGACCGCCGCAAGATGGCTGCCGGTGGAATGCCGATCAACTGGGGCTTTGCTGAAACACTGTCCTACGCGACGCTGGTCGATGGCGATAACCCGGTACGGATTACGGGTCAGGATGTGGGACGCGGTACCTTCTCACACCGTCATGCCGTCATTCACAACCAGAAAGATGGCAACATCTGGGTTCCGCTGCAGCACATCAAGGATGGTCAGGCGACATTCACCATCCATGACTCCTACCTCTCCGAGGAAGCGGTGCTGGCCTTCGAATATGGCTACTCCACCACCATGCCGACGGCACTGGTGATCTGGGAAGCCCAGTTCGGTGACTTCGCCAACGGCGCACAGGTGGTGATGGACCAATTCATCTCCTCCGGTGAGAGCAAGTGGGGCCGCCTGTGCGGTCTGACGATGCTGCTGCCGCATGGCTATGAAGGTCAGGGACCGGAGCACAGCTCCGCACGTCTCGAGCGCTACCTCCAGTTGTGCGCTGAGCACAACATGCAGGTCTGCATGCCGACCACACCGGCGCAGATCTATCATCTGCTACGTCGTCAGGTGATTCGCCCGCTGCGCAAGCCGCTGGTCGTGCTGACACCCAAGTCGCTACTGCGTCATAAAGAAGCGACCTCTACCCTTGACGAGCTGGCCGGTGGCCGCTTCGAAATGGTACTGGCCGACAAGGGCAATCTTGAAGCTTCCAAGGTCAAGCGCGTCGTACTGTGTGCAGGCAAGGTCTATTACGACCTGGCTGGCTACCGTGCCGAGCAGGGCCGTGAAGATGTCGCCGTCATCCGCGTTGAGCAGCTGTATCCCTTCCCGAAGGAAGAGCTACAGGCCGCCATCGCCGACTATGAAAATCTCGAGCAGGTGATGTGGTGTCAGGAAGAACCGCTTAACCAGGGCGCTTGGTATCAGAGTCAGCACCACATGCGTCAGGTCGCTGACCAGCATCATCAGGGGCTCGGCATGAGCCTGGCCTTTGCCGGACGCCCGGCCTCTGCGGCACCTGCCGCGGGCTACATGTCCGTTCATAACGAGCAGCAGCGCCAGCTGGTCGACGACGCCTTCAACAAGTAAGGCATTCGACCCGCAAGGGCACCGAGAGAGAATTGAGTTAAGGAACTCCAATGGCTATCGATATCAAAGCGCCGTCTTTTCCGGAATCTGTCGCCGAAGGCACTGTGGCGACCTGGCACAAGCAGCCCGGCGACAGCGTCGAGCGTGACGAGCTGATCGTCGAGATCGAAACTGACAAGGTCGTGCTGGAAGTCGTGGCACCGCAGGCCGGTACCTTGGGCGAGATCAAGGTTCAGGAAGGCGATACCTGCGAATCTGAACAGGTGCTGGGCTCCATCGGTGATGCCGCTGCATCTTCCGAGAGCAAGAAAGACAGCAAGGAAGCGCCTGCCGCTGACAGCAAGTCCGAGAGCAAGCCTACCGCTGACAGCAAGGCCGAAAGCAAGCCGGCCGCTGGTGGTAAAGGCGAGACGCTTGAAGTCAAGGCGCCGAGCTTCCCGGAATCTGTTGCTGAAGGCACCGTGGCGACCTGGCACAAGAAGGTCGGTGAAGCCTGCGAGCGCGACGAGTTGATCGTCGAGATCGAGACTGACAAGGTCGTGCTGGAAGTCGTGGCTCCGGCTGCTGGCACCCTGAGCGAGATCAAGGTTCAGGAAGGCGATACCTGCGAATCAGAAGCTGTGCTGGCACTGTTCAGCGCTGGTGCTTCCGGTGCCGCTGCTCCGGAAACTGACAGCAGTGACAACGACTCCGCGTCTGATGAAGGCAAGGACGAGAAGGTCGGTGACAAGATCCTCGCGCCGGCCGCTCGCAAGATGGTTGCCGAGCACGATCTGGACATCAACAAGCTGGTCGGTACTGGCAAGGGCGGTCGTGTCTCGAAAGAAGACGTGGCCAAGGCGGTCAAGGAAGGCACTGCAGCCAAGTCTGCTGCCAAGCCTGCTGCCGCACCGAAGGCCGCTGCACCGAAGGCTGCTCCAGCCTTTGAAGGCGAGCGTCCCGAGAAGCGTGTGCCGATGAGCCGCATGCGTCAGACCATCGCCAAGCGTCTGGTCACGGCTCAGCAGACCGCTGCGATGCTGACCACGTATAACGAAGTGGACATGACGGCTGTCATGGAGCTGCGCAAGCAGTACAAGGACACCTTCCAGAAGGTGCACGACACCAAGCTTGGCTTCATGGGCTTCTTCGTCAAGGCATGTACCGAAGCGCTCAAGCGTTTCCCGGACGTCAATGCCTCCATCGACGGCACCGACATCGTCTATCACGGTTACCAGGATATCGGCATCGCCGTCTCCTCTGACCGTGGCCTGGTCGTGCCGGTGCTGCGTGATACCGACAGCATGAAGCTCGCCGATGTCGAAAAGACCATCGTTGGCTACGGCCAGCGTGCACGCGCCGGCAAGCTGGGTATCGATGAGATGCAGGGCGGTACCTTCACCATTACCAATGGCGGTACCTTCGGTTCTCTGATGTCCACGCCGATCCTGAATCCGCCGCAGACCGCTATCCTGGGCATGCACAAGATTCAGGAACGTCCGATGGCCGTGAACGGTCAGGTTGTCATCCGTCCGATGATGTATCTGGCACTGTCCTACGACCACCGCATGATCGACGGCAAGGATGCAGTCCAGTTCCTCGTCGCCATCAAGGACCTGCTGGAAGATCCAGCACGCTTCCTGCTCGACGTCTGAGACTGTAACGCCTTACGCCTCTGACACTTTTGGAGGCGTGAGCGGCGCCAGTGGAAAGCATCACCCTCCGCTGGCGCCGCCAACCCGAATCGAACTGCACCAACAGGAAGAGACATGGCCGATAAATTTGATGTAATCGTCATTGGCGCTGGCCCTGGTGGCTATGTTGCCGCTATCCGCGCTGCTCAGCTGGGTCTGAAGACCGCCTGCGTCGAGAAGTGGGTGAACAAGGAAGGCAAGGTAGTTCACGGCGGCACCTGCCTGAACGTTGGCTGTATCCCGTCCAAGGCGCTACTGGAAACGTCGCACAAGTATGTTGAAGCGCGTGACCACTTCGCTGAGCTGGGTATCAAGGCCGACGGTGTCGAGATCGACGTGGCCAAGATGGTCGAGCGCAAGGCCGAGATCGTCAAGAACCTGACCGGCGGCATTTCTGGTCTGTTCAAGGCCAATGGCGTGACCGCGCTGGAAGGTACCGGCAAGGTGCTGCCCAACAAGCAGGTCGAAGTCACCGGTCACGACGGCGAGAAGGCGACCTACGACGCCGAGAACATCGTCATCGCGTCTGGCTCCGTGCCGGTCGAGATTCCGCCGACGCCGCTGACCGAAGGTCTGATCGTCGATTCCACTGGCGCGCTCGAGTTCAGTGAGGCGCCGAAGCGTCTGGGCGTGATTGGTGCCGGTGTCATCGGTCTGGAACTGGGTAGCGTATGGAGCCGTTGCGGCTCTGAAGTGACCGTGCTGGAAGCCGTTGATAGCTTCTTGCCGATGGTGGACGCTGCCGTCGCCAAGGAAGCTCAGAAACTGCTCAAGAAGCAGGGCATGGACATCAAGCTCGGTGCACGCGTGACGGGTTCCGATATCAAGGAAAACGAAGTTGTCGTCAAGTATACCGACGCCAACGGCGAGCAAGAACAGACTTTCGACAAGATTATCGTCGCTGTCGGCCGTCGTCCGTACACCCAGAGCCTTCTGGATGACGACGCCGGCGTGAAGTTGGACGAGCGTGGCTTCATCTATGTTGATGACCATTGCAGCACTAGCGTGCCGGGCGTTTACGCCATTGGTGACGTGGTGCGTGGCCCGATGCTGGCTCACAAGGCCTCCGAAGAGGGCGTGATGGTGGCTGATATCATCGCTGGCCATAAGGCCGAGATGAACTACGACGCCATCCCGAGCATCATCTACACCTTCCCGGAGGTGGCTTGGGTCGGCAAGACCGAGCAGCAGGCCAAGGCCGAAGGCATCGAAGTCAAGACCGGCAGCTTCCCGTTCGCGGCAAGCGGTCGTGCCATGGCTAACAATGCGACTGAAGGTCTAGCCAAGATCATTGCCGACGCTGAGACCGATCGCGTACTGGGTGTCCACATCATCGGCCAACACGCCGGTGAGCTGATTGCCCAGGGCGTGACCGCCCTCGAATTCGGTGCAAGCGCCGAAGACCTCGCGCTGATCTGCACGGCTCACCCGACGCTGTCGGAAGCCGTACACGAAGCCGCGCTGGCCGTTGACGGGCATGCGATTCATATCGCAAACCGCAAGAAGCGCAAGTAAGCGTCCTTCCGAACAAGAGGCGCCTCGCCCCGGCCAGGCCGGGGCGAACGGTGGCAGCCACACCTGTGGCTGTCGTTCGAGTCTAATGCAACCAATGGCATGACACGATGAACCTTCATGAATATCAGGCAAAACAACTGTTTGCCGACTATGGCCTGCCGGTGTCCAAGGGCTTTGCCGTTGACACCCCGGAAGACGCTGCTGAAGCGTGCAAGAAGATTGGCGGCGATAAGTGGGTCGTCAAGGCACAGGTCCACGCTGGTGGCCGCGGTAAGGCTGGTGGCGTCAAGCTGATCGAAAGCGCCCAAGCTGCTGCTGATTTTGCGACCCAGTGGCTCGGCAAGAACCTGGTGACTTACCAGACTGATGCAGATGGTCAGCCGGTCACCAAGATCTTGGTCGAGAACTGCACCGACATCGCCGAAGAGCTGTACCTCGGCGCTGTCGTTGACCGCACCACTCGTCGTATCGTCTTCATGGCATCGACTGAAGGTGGCGTGGAAATCGAGCAGGTTGCTGAAGAGACTCCGGAAAAGATCCTGAAAGCAGAGATCGATCCGCTGGTCGGCGCTCAGCCGTACCAGGCGCGTGAACTGGCCTTCAAGCTGGGTCTGAACGCAGTCCAGATCAAGCAGTTCACCAAGATCTTCCTCGGTCTGGCGAAGATGTTCGCTGACAAGGATTTCGCGCTGCTGGAAATCAACCCGCTGGTCATCACCGAAGAAGGCAATCTCCACTGCCTCGACGGCAAGATCAACATTGATGCCAACGCCGTCTACCGTCACCCGGACCTGCAGGCGATGCACGATCCGTCTCAGGAAGACGAGCGTGAAGCGCATGCTGCCAAGTTCGAACTGAACTACGTTGCCCTCGACGGCAACATCGGCTGCATGGTCAACGGCGCAGGCTTGGCGATGGGCACCATGGACATCGTCAACCTGAACGGCGGCAAGCCGGCCAACTTCCTCGACGTGGGTGGCGGTGCTACCAAAGAACGCGTTGCTGAAGCATTCAAGATCATTCTCTCTGACCATAACGTCAAAGCTGTTCTCGTGAACATCTTCGGCGGTATCGTACGTTGCGACATGATCGCCGAGGGCATTATCGGTGCCGTCGAGCAGGTCGGTGTCAACGTGCCGGTCGTGGTGCGTCTGGAAGGTAACAACGCTGAACTCGGCGCCAAGAAGCTGGCCGAAAGCGGTCTGAATATCATCGCTGCTACCAGCCTGACTGACGCGGCGCAGCAGGTTGTCAAAGCTGCGGAGGGCAAGTAATGAGCATTTTGATCGACAAGAACACCAAGGTGATCTGCCAGGGCTTCACCGGCGGCCAGGGGACTTTCCACTCTGAGCAAGCCATCGCCTATGGTACGAAGATGGTCGGTGGTGTAACGCCGGGCAAGGGTGGCCAGACTCACCTGGGTCTGCCGGTGTTCAACACCGTGGCTGAAGCCGTGGCTGAAACTGGCGCTGAAGCGTCCGTCATCTACGTGCCAGCACCGTTCTGCAAGGATTCCATCCTTGAAGCGGCCAATGCAGGTATCAAGCTGATCGTCTGCATCACTGAAGGCGTGCCAACTCTCGACATGCTGGACGTCAAGGTCAAGTGCGACGAGCTGGGCGTGCGCGTCATTGGTCCGAACTGCCCGGGTGTCATCACTCCGGGTGAGTGCAAGATCGGTATCATGCCGGGCCACATCCACCTGCCGGGCAAGGTCGGTATCGTGTCGCGTTCTGGCACCCTGACCTATGAAGCCGTCAAGCAGACTACTGATCACGGTTTCGGCCAGTCCAGCTGTGTCGGTATCGGTGGCGACCCGATACCGGGTTCCAACTTCATCGACATCCTCGAGATGTTCGAGAAGGACCCGAAGACCGAAGCCATCGTCATGATCGGCGAGATCGGCGGTTCTGCTGAAGAAGAAGCAGCTGCCTATATCAAGGCGAACGTCACCAAGCCGGTCGTGTCCTACATCGCTGGTGTGACTGCGCCTCCGGGCAAGCGCATGGGCCATGCTGGCGCCATCATCTCTGGCGGCAAGGGTACTGCTGACGAGAAGTTCGCGGCACTGGAAGCTGCTGGCGTCAAGACTGTGCGTTCACTCGCGCAGATCGGCGATGCCATCAAGGAAGTCACTGGCTGGTAAGCCGTGATCTCCTGACAGCCGCAAGCCTTTGAGGCGTGCAGCATGTCACCAAAAGGGCAGGCCCATAGGGCCTGCCCTTTTTTTGTCTTTTGTTTCTGGCGACTCGGCCAGACGACAGGTGCGCTTGCTTCAGCTACTTGCTAATCTGATGATGTACTTGTGACACCTGAATAAGCGATGCGTTTGTACTGCCCCACGAATCACTGATAAGGATGTTCCATGCTCAAGACGTTCCCGGCTGTATCACGCTCTGCTCGAATGCTGGCACTGTTGTCTCTGCCTCTGATGGCGGGCATGTCCCTGTCAGCCAATGCTGATTCCGGTGCGGCAGCTGCCTCTGCACCTGAGGCGGCTGCTGACATGCAGGTTTCCTCCAAGGGAATCGAGTCATTGACCAGTCGTGATGATGTGTCTGCCGTGCAGGCGCGTCTGGAGAAGGCGCTGTCTGCCAAAGGACTGACTCTGTTCACCGTGATTGACCATGAAGCAGGCGCGCAAAAGGTAGGGCTTGAGCTACCGGCAACGCATACCGTCATCTTTGGCAATCCCAAGGTGGGTACGCTGTTGATGCAGTGCAATGGGTCTGCGGCGCTGGATCTGCCTCAGAAAATGCTGATTCGTGCGGTAGAGGGTGGCAGCGTGATCGAATGGAACGATCCGCAATACATGGCCGATCGCCATGGGTCCAAGGATTGCAGCCTGCCGCTGGACAAGATTGCGGGCTTGCTCAAGGGATTGGCCGCTGAAGCGGCTGGGCAGTGACAACCGCTGTATTCAAAACTGAACAAGTTGCTTCGATATAATCAAAAAGCCGGGCTCCCTGAGGAGCCCGGCTTTTGTTCATCGCCATTTAATCAATAACGTGAGCTTGGCTTACAGCGCGTCGCCGTTCTGCTTCAGCCACTGTACCGCACGGTCCGGATAGTCAGTGAAGATGCCATCGACACCGGCTTCTTCAAAGAACACGCGCAGCATGTCGTCATAGTCATTGGCCCAGGCAGGGATGCGACCTTCATCAAGACGGAAGGTATAGGGCATCACGACAAGCCCGGCATCATGGGCCTTGTCGACCAGCTCAGTGACCTTGATATTGCCCTTGGTGGAGCTATCTTCGATTACCATCGGCTTCCACGGGCCGACGCCATCTGCATAGCCTGCGATACGCTCCATCGCGCCTTTCTGGTACATCCAGTCGTAGCTGTAGGGCTCAAGCTTGCCGTCAGTGCCCGGTTGGAAAGTCATGTCCCAACTCGTCTCACCCATCAGCTGTACCAGGCGCAGGTCCATGCCCAATTCTGGCTGCAGCTCATCATGAATACGCTTCAGGCCGCGCGGGTCAAAGACCTGCACGATGGCGTTGTCGTCATGATCGACGTAGCCGTAATGCTTGAGTGTCTCGAGAACGGCCTTGGAGACTTCCTTGCCTTCTGACTGGTGGAACCAGGGCGCCTTGACCTCAACATACAGGCCGACATTACGCCCCGTGGAGTGGTTCAGGCCCTGAATCATCTCGATCTCTTCACTCAAGGTATGCAGCCCGAAGTGCGACTTGCCGAGCGGGAAGCGCTCAGGATAGTCAGCCACTTTCTTGCCATCATCGACAGTGAACCCTTCGCTGAAGGACAGCTTGCGCAGCTCTTCCAGCGTGAAGTCGATGGCATAGTAACGGCCATCCTCGCGTGCGCGTTCCGGGAAGACGTCGGCGACATCGGTCACACGATCCAGAAAGCGATCGTGCAACACGACCAGCTTGTCGTCTTTAGTCATCACGACATCTTGTTCGAGAAAGTCAGCACCCTGGGCGTAGGCCATCGATTTGGCCGCGAGAGTGTGTTCTGGCAGGTAGCCCGATGCACCGCGGTGAGCCACGACGACCCTGTCAGTCCCGTGACTGGGATCGACGCTGCGCAGTGCAGCGTCATCGGCGAAAGCTGAAGCCGTCGTGGCAGTGAGTAGTGTACCCACAACCCCCATGACGTGAAGTGGACGGATGACGCGTGAAGGAGAAAAGTCTGACATACGAGGTCACCTTGAGTAGTGGTTTATTGTATGGGTGTTCAATAACTGTGCATGACCATAACAAATCCTTATCCATGTGGCGATAACGAATAGAGATTCATGATGTGGTTAGGCCCTCAGACGTTCTGGAGTCGTCAAGAGACCTTTGCGCGGCGGTTCAGTAGGAGATCGAGCATGCTGCCTCCCGCCATGATGAAGAATACCGGTGCGCCAGCGATCAAGTAGAAATAGAAGGTGACGGCACGCCAGATGACGACGGCTGCCGCTGCACTGGAGGCACCAATCATCGGCGTAAGCAGGGCGGTAGATGATAGTTCGGCACCGCCTGCTCCTCCCGGCAATAGCGTCAGCTGACCGGCAGCCAGTGACAGCATCTGTACGATGAAGGTCCAGCTCCAATCAATATCGCGACCTAGCCCGGAGACCGCCAGATAAAGAATCGAGTAGCGTAGCAGCCAGTGCGCACAGCAGAGTAGAAATATCAGGCTCAGGGTCAGACGCGGCAGGGCCAATGTCTCGACCAACGCGTGACGGAAGTGAATAACGGCTCGCGTCAGCCTGATGCGTGAACGGTGGTGGACTTTAAGCCAGCGCAGTAGGTGGCCACTCGATCTGAGCAGTCCACGATGGTGCTGCCCGAGGGCGATCAGCAATCCGAAGCCGATGATCAACAGTAGCGCGGGCACGGCAAGCATCCAGCCGAGGCGTAGATCGATGGTGTGAGAGAGCGTATACAGGCCGATGCTGGCCAGCGCAGAAAGAAAGAACAGCATGTCAGTGATCTGATCGACCGCGAAGACGGCTGTCGCCTGTGCTGGGCGTACTCCCTGGCGTGACAGGAGTCCCATCAGCGTCAGTGGGCCGCCGCTGCCACCGGGCGTAGCGCTGATCGCGAATTCAGTCGCCATCACCATGCCCAATGCTCGGCGTTGACCGAGATGGCCACCGCGACCGGCCAGTAGCAGACGTAAGCGTCCCGCATTCAGGTTCCAGCACACCACAATCATGCCCAGCATCAACAAGAAGGTATCGAGCGGGAACTGGCGCAGCTGAGCACCTAGTCCGCTGCCCCCCAGCGTCAACGGAATCGCGATAACGAGTATCAGGCCAGCGGCCAGCATCCATGCTGCACGATTCATTCAGGGCTCCACAGGGCAGTCGCACATCGATGAGAGAAGCGGAGAAGGGACATGTCAGGCCGTTTTACCAGTAGGTTGATGGCCAGAATGTTGATGATTGACGGGAACATTCAACAGGCCTTGTTGCGTCAGCCAGTCAATCTTGGTCATCGGTAGGCGGCCATCATCGAGCAGGCGCGCGACGAGCTGTAACCAATAGCCTCGCGAGCTTGCATGCCGCATATCAACCGGATGCAGGCCCAATCGGAGCACCGGAGCATCTTGCGCGCGCGCCAGCTTGCGTTCACTGACCCAGCGTGACATCAGGCGGCGCGGTGCCGAGCGCGCGCTCCACACCAGTCCTGGCGCATCGATGACATTGAAGTCTGGCAGGCGGTAAAGGTGTTGGGTGTCACTGGTATAGCGAAAGTCGAGCGACTTCAGGGCACGCCGCGTGCCTTCGCTCATCAGCCATGCCGGCGCGATGAAACCATCAAGTGGCCAGCCAAGGCGTGTGAAAATTGCCGCACCAGCGGTCAAACGTCGGTTGGCCTCTTGCTCGTTGAGCGGATAGAACTCACCTTCCCAAGTCAGTACGCGTCGCATCAGGTAATCACGTGGCGTGCGTGGTGGTGGGGCGTCATCGCAATGATGAAAGCCATGCAACGCTAGCTCATCGCCCTGTTGACGGCGCGCTTCCAGGCACGTGATGAATTCAGGGGAGTCCTCCAGCGCGCTACGATGATGGAAGTCAGGCACGACTAGCCAGGTAATAGGGCAGGGACGATCCAGATGTGATTGGCAGAGCGCGTCCAGCTCGGTCACGAAGTCGCGATAGTCGGGCCAGGTTTCAGGGGCGACATCGTGCAGTACCAGCAGGAAATGGCGCGAGGAATCGGGTTGTTCAACCATGCGTCACTTCCTCCAGCAGGGGATGCAATCGGGTACCGGTCACGGCGCGGTAGTGGCCCATCAGGCCATTCACCACGTGGTCCCAGTCGTGATTTTTTTCGACATGACGGCGAGCCTGACGCCCTAGTGCGGAAGGATCATTGGCAAATACTTCCTGTACTGCGCGCACCATGTCGCGTGGCGAGTGTGGCTCACACAGCTGCCCACAACCCAGTGGCACATTTTCGGCCAATGCCCCGGCACGTGCTGCCACGACAGGAGTACCGCAGGCCATGGCTTCAAGCACGACCAGCCCGAAGGTCTCCTGAGTGCCGGCATGTAATAACACATCAACCGATGCCACCATGCGTGCCACCTCGTCACCGCTACAGAAATGCCCCGTCACGCTGACGTTATCCGGCAGATGACGCGGCATGCCTGAGCCAATCAAGAGCAGGTGGTAATCAGGACCGAGCAGACGTGCAACAGCGAGCAATTCATCGAGGTTCTTCTCGCGCGAGCCACGGCCAGCAAAAGCGAGTAGTCGCACATGATCAGGCAACCCAAGTTTTTGCCGCAGTTGCATGTCGCAGCGATCTGGATGAAAGGTGGTGAGATCGACACCTAGTGGCTGGATATGCACATTACCAATCCCTAGACGATCAAGACGTTCAGCCATCACCTGACTAGGAGCAAGCACTCGATCGAAGTGACGATAGAGACGTTGAACATAGCGATCGACATTGTGACCTGACCACTCGCCGAGACGATTGGTGATCAAGCGTGGCAAGTCAGAGTGGTAGAAGCCCAAGACAGGTACGTCCAGCTTGCGCCCGGCGTCCAATGCTGCCCACGCTGTGACATAGGGATCGCCCGCTTCGATGATGTCGGGTGATAACGCCAGCAGGGTGCTGACCCAGCCAGTGCGTCGCAGTGGAAAGCGATAGCCATTACCGAACGGAATCGGTGGTGCCGGCACGTTATACAGGTCGTCGCTGACGCTGCTGGACTCGCCCGGTACCAGTAGGCTGTGGCGAATATCCGGCCGAGTTCTCAGTCGTCGTCGCTTGGCTTCCAGATACGTCCTAACACCACCACTGGAAGGGGCATGAAACATGGTCATGTCAGCGATATGCACACGGGCTCCTCATGACCGGCTTGGCGGTCGTGCGCGATAGAAGATGATTCCCGACATGCTTGCCAGTCACTGCCTGTCACTATAGTCCCCACTGCGACGATAGCGCAGAGCCGACTGGCAAGCATCGGTGTCCTGCTTTTTTTCATGGGGGGGATAAGGTCTGAAACCAAGGGGACATTTGTGACTCACTGCGTCGCGAGTAGCGGGCCGCCTTACCGCTCAGCATGTCGGGCGATGCTGATCAATGTGACAGCGAGATACGACACTTGTGCGATCAGCAGATACTGCGATGCAATAGGTGCGAGAGGACCTATCGATCTGGCTAGCAAAACGACGAATTACAGACACAAAAAGACCCTGTCCGGGGTCACCGGGCAGGGCAAGGCGCGTGCACTACAGGAATTCGAAGAGGCATGAGAGAAGCCTGATCAGGCGGGCATGATGCCTCGCCAAGTGTCTCTCATGATGTCAGGCAGCGTGTTTACACGACGCCTTGAAGCACATGTTGCGTGGACGGTGCCGTTTGGCCAATGCCTTCGGGATAGGAGGCGGTATTGGGTTCGACAGGACGTTGACTCGCGAGTAGTACAAGACTTAGCAGCAGGCCAGCAGCGAGTAACAAGCGGTTACGCGTGCGACGACGATCGCGCTCAAGCAGTTGGGCAACATGCTCCATTGCCTCACGCTGAATTTCACGTTGACGCTCCGGGTGTATCGCATCATGTGTGGATGCTGTGCTTTCCAATGATGACTGATCGTCGATACGGGCATAGGTCATGGCCGGCTGGCGCACAATGGCGGCATGGTCAGCCATGTGACGTAGCGAGGATGATGCGGGTAGGCGGTGCATCTTCATCCTGGAGTCCTCCCGGGGACATGATCCCGCCATCATGGCGGTCAGTGATCGCAGACTGTCTGATATGGTGTCATTGCAGCGTATGGTATGACGTCTCTCATAATCAAGAGAAAGCAGCTGTGGTTATTTTGGCTGCTCCGTGTTTCTGTCTAGTAAGCATACATCAATAATATGTTTCACAAAATTACAATATCTCACGATTGGTACACGTTTCTGTTTGCGGACCTGAAGAGATCTATCGTTTCAGAGTTTCAGAACGTAAAACGCCCCGGGCGCAAGGCGCTCCGGGGCGTAGATAGTCCACCATGTTGCTGGCGGACAAGGGGGGCTTCGGCTTATTCGGCCGGACGCCCCACCAACGAACGACGTTCTTCGCGGGCTTCTGTCAGAGAGACCTTGATGATGTCACCGAGAGAGTAACGCAGTACATCCTCGATGTTCACGCGGCCTTCCTTGTCATCGATCGCGACCTTCTTGCGATCGCTGTGGATCAGCGGTGCCGGAATGAAGACGCTAGCGCCATTCTCTTCCAGGCGCACACGCATACCACCGCGACGGATATCGATGATCTCACCCAGGAAGATCTGCTGCTCTTCAGCGGCCTTGGTCAGGTAGCGCACGTACAGCCAGTCTTTCACGTCACGCTCCGCCATACGGTTGAGACGACGACGCTCGCTGAGGTGCTCGGTCAGCTGCTCGGTGGCTTCTGCCGGAACTTCCTGGCCAAGAATCACGCGCTTGATCAAGCGGTGGTTGACCATGTCGCCATACTTGCGGATCGGCGAAGTCCAGGTGGCATAGGCTTCAAGGCCAAGGCCAAAGTGCGGGCCCGGCTGAGCAGACATCACGGTATAGCCCTGGAAGCGACGCATGCGCACGTCAAGCCAGGTATCTTCGCGGCTGTCCAGTTCCTGACGAATCAGGCGATAGCCTTCCAGGCTGCCAAGCTGTTCCGGCGTGGCAGTAATATCCTGCCCAGCGAGGAATTCGATGGTGTCGTCGTATTTCTCCGGAGCAAAGCCCTGGTGAACATTGAAGATACCGTGACCGATATGCTTGGAGAGCAGGCGTGCGCAGCTCAGATTCGCAGTGATCATGGATTCTTCGATCATGCGATTACTGATGCGACGATGGTCGGCACGTACGTTGAGCACGTTACCTTCCTCATCCAATTCGAACTCGAAGTCCGGACGCTCGCGGAAGATCTGGGAGTTGCGTGCACGCCAGGCGATACGTGCCTGAGTAAAGGCTTCCAGCTGGCGAAGACCTTCGGCCAGTTCGTCGTTGGCCGGCGTCCAGCTACCTTCCTTGCCCTCGATCCAGTCTGAGACGTTGTCGTAGGTCAGGCGGTAGTGGGAGCGCATGGTGGCTGCGAAGAACTTCGGCTCAGCGATGACGCCATCGGTATCAATGTCGACGACGCACATCAGCGTGGGACGGTCTTCACCTTCCTTCAGCGAGCACAGATCATCGGACAGAATTTCCGGCAGCATCGTGACGTTCTGACTCGGCAGGTAGACCGTGAAGGAGCGCGTGCGCGCTTCTTCGTCTATCCGGCTGCCTTCCGGCACGTAGGCCGTCGGATCAGCGATGGCAATGCTCAGTGTCCAGCCGCCTTCAGGGCGCTCGACGATGTGCAGCGCATCATCCATATCGCGTGTCTTTTCACCATCGATGGTGAAGAAGGGCACGTGAGTCATGTCTTCGCGAGTCAGGCCTTCTTCCATCAACGGCCAGTCAGTGCCGCCTTCTGGAGAGGCCTGTTCCAGCGCATGACGCGCCAGAGTGACACGCCACGGCACACGCGGGTTGTCCGCGGTGGCGATGACTTCTTCAATTTGAGCGAAGAAGCTGCGGTCATCCTTGCGCATCGGGTGACGCAGCAGACGCGCCACGACCCAATCGCCATCATTGAGGGTTTCCTCATTGATGCCACGCTTCACGCGCGCTTTCATGCGCGTGTTGATGGAGGGATGGTCCGGCATCACGTTCAGGCGGCCATCACGCTTGCCGACACGAGCGACGAAGCGGTCGACACCCGTCTCAATCAGCACTTCCGGCTGTACGGACTTCTTCTCGCCTTCCACCTTGACGGAAGCTTCGACAATATCGCCGTGCAATACTTGCTTCATGGCGGGTGGTGGCACGAAGAAAGACTCGCCATCCTCACATTCGAGGAAGCCGAAGCCCTTGTCGGTGCCTTTGATCACCCCCGTGACACGGGGAATTTCCTGGCGGATTTGATCTTTCAGCTGCGCCAGCAGCGAATTGTTCTGCAGCATTTCGGAAGTTCTGTTGGCGGGGTCAGTGGCTCACTATACGGACATGGGGCATGGGGGGAAAGCCACCAGACGCGGCAACGCCCACGTGGTGTATCTGTGGGCGTTGTCAATGGGGTCTTTAGTCACGAATCCAGCACGTAAAGGCCTGCTTACGACGTGGCGTTGTGCTGGGTGAGTAGGTGCTCTACGTGTTGATCACCGTCGAACAGGGTGAATATCGGCGCCTTGCGGTGGCGGCCACCTATCTCGCGTGCCTGCATCAATCCCAGCAGGAAGTCGGCGACATTGGCGCGCGACACCTGCATCTCGTCGGAGGCGTCGGCATCTTCAGTCAGCATGCCGCTACCGGTCGCGTCTGTCAGGCGGCCAGGCTTGACGATGACGTGACGCAGGCCACTTTCGGCGAGACACAGATCTGCGGCCTTCTTGGCGGCGAAGTAAGCGCGCATCGCTTTCGGGCCGGCCAGCGGTGTCTCGGCGCGGATCGAGCTGACCTGGATCACGCGTGACAGGCCGAACTCGCTGGCCAGATCCGCGGTGCGCATGGCGCCATGGAGGTCAATCGTCAGCGTCTTGTCTGGGCCAGTGTGCGGACCAGAACCCGCCACGAATACTGCCTGATCACAGCCATAGAAAGCTTGGCGCATCTCACCTTCGAGATCCCCGAGTACTGTCTTGATGCCGCGCTCGCGGAACCAGCCTTGCTGGTCACTTGAACGGATCATGGCGACCACGGGTTCGCCAGCGGCTTGAGCCTTCTCACATAGCTGACGACCGATCTGGCCATTGGCACCGATGATAAGCGTCTTGCGCATGCTATCTGCTCCTGTCGCGTATTCTCGAAGTGTGGCCGGCGAGGGATGTAATTATCTCCTGTTGACCACGTTGATAGCTATATTCCTGCGGCCACCACTGATGAACTTCAAGGGGCGTATGTGCTCATGAGCGTGCTGGCATTGCCATCGATGCAGGTGTTAACAAGCCTCAGGAGTAAGCATTAAACACGGACGCCGAGGCTATCTCCCGTCGCACAGCCTGCTAGGATGGCGGATATGCATCGGGTCTCATATGCCCGGATAAGGATAAATGACAGCACTGATGACAAGGACGCCCGATGAGCTCAGCAATCTCCTGTGATGATACGCAACCCCATGATCACGCTGGCCCCATTCGTGTAGGTTTGATCGGCTATGGCATGGCAGTGCGCACTTTTCATGCGCCACTGATTGAGGCGACCGAGGGTTTTGAACTTGTCGCACTGTCAACGTCGCGCCCAGAAGTCGCCAAGAGAGAGCGATCGCGGCTGGCGGTTGAAGCGACGCCCGAGGCGCTGATGGCGCGTAACGATATCGACCTGATCATCATCGCCACGCCCAATGAGACTCATGCGCCGTTGGCGAGCGCAGCCTTGGCGGCTGGCAAGCATGTAGTAGTCGACAAGCCTTTCACTGTTACCTTGGCTGAGGGTGAAGCGTTGGCGCGTCAGGCTGAGCAGGCAGGTCGCGTGCTGGCGGTATTTCATAATCGTCGCTTCGATGCTGATTTTCTGACGCTGGCTGAGCTGGTCGAGAACGATACGCTAGGGCATATCACGCATCTTGAATCGCATTTCGATCGCTTCCGCCCAACAGTCCCTAATCGGTGGCGTGAGCAGGCGTTACCCGGCAGTGGCTTATGGTATGACCTCGGGCCACATCTGCTGGATCAGGCGCTATGCCTGTTTGGCGAGCCTGCAGGTATTCATCTACTCCGCCGTACCCAGCGCGACGGTGCGGTGACCGACGACTTCTTCCATGCTGTGCTGGATTACGCCGGGCATGCCCGCCACCCCGGACTGATGGTTGAGCTGCATGCCAGTGCGCTGACCGCAGCACCAACCGCGCGCTTTGCGGCTCATGGTACACGTGGCAGCTATGTCACTTTCGGACTTGATCCTCAGGAAGAGTGTCTCAAGGTTGGTGATTATCCTGCGCGTGATCTCTCTGTTCGTGCTGCACGCCAATGGGGACGTGATCCGCATCCGGGCATGCTAACGGTGCTGGAGCGCGTCTCGGAGATAGAAGGGGAGCACCAGAATCGACGCGGCACCGATACCGTCGAAAACGATGATGAGATATTGGTAGGGCGCTCTCATCAAGGCCGTGATGGAGACTACCCGGCCTGGTACGCACAGCTTCGGGAGTGTATCCGCGGCAGCGGTGCCAATCCGACGTCAGCGACTGAAGCGCTGCGGGTCATGAAGTGGCTGGAAGCAGGCATCGCAAGCGAAGCATGAGCTCTTGAATGACAACCAATGAAAAGCGCGCCTCGATTACTCGAGGCGCGCTTTTCGTTTTGCAGGGTGATCGTTCTTCAGGCCACCTTTCTTCACGGTTGCTTTCTTTAAGCTCTACCCCTCTTCATGCGCCACCATCGTCCTCGCCCTTATCCGCTTTGCGCAAGCGCGAAAAGAGCTCGGAGCGCAGCTCGCCGATACGCGGTACCTCATCAGCATGGAAGGGGATTGGTCGTAACAATCGCATGGCACGCAGGCCCAGACGTGCGTTCATCAAGCCGCTGCCCAATCCCTGTCCCGCGCGAGTCGACAGTCGCCCTGCCAGATTCATCGACAGCAGATCCATGCTCGCTTCGGCGGCCAATTCACTGGCGCCAGCAAAGGCCATCGAGGCCAGCACTTCCTTGAACAAGCGCAGACGACTGGCGTAGCCCAGCTCCAGGCCATAGAGCTGTGAGAGGCGCTCCATCATGCGCAGGCCGCGCCACGCCACCAGACTCATGTCGACCCAGGTGAGTGGCGATACCGCCACCATCACGGCTGTCTCGCCACTCATGCGCGAAATCAGGCGGCGTGCTTCGCGGTCACGCGGGCCCAACACATGAAAGGCGAATAGCTCGCGCCGTTCCGATTGGGAGTGGTGCGCTTCGCAGGCAGCCCGCCAGGCGCGAATGCCGGCATCATCATTGCTGAGGCCCATCTGACGACGCAGTTGCTCCAGCAGGCTGTCCTGCTGGGTTGTCGACTTGTCTGTAGAGGCATCCTCAGATGTCAGTGATTCTCCGCGCTGGCCGAAGTCGTCCTGTTGATGCTCTTCAAGTTGCTCGCGCAGAGCGACATGTTGGCGCAGATGGCGCAGCTTGAAGAGTTCGCGGGTCACGGCACGTGCGCCTAGTCCGATGGCGCCGAGGCCGAGTAGCCCCCAGGCACCGGCAATCAGGTCACCGCCCATCGCCGCTTGATAGAGTGAATGCCCCGCCTCTACGCCTCCAATCGTCAAGGTGCCCAGCAACAGCCATTTGAGTCCACGATGGCGCGGTCTGGCGTTCAGCGTGGCATCCAAACCTGGAGTGGCGGGTTCCGGCTCACTGATGGCCAGCGGCTGGCTGCTGGTGTGGGGCGAGAAGTGACGCGCACCGCGTAGTGCCTCAGCTGCACTGGCAGTGTCCGGGTCCTGTGTTGTCGTCTCGCGCTCGGGAGTGGCAGTGGAAAAGCGCTTGCCGGGGCGTGGGTGATGAGCATCACGTGAGGTCTGTGTCATTTCAGATGATCTCCCAGCAGCCAGTCGAGCACGGCGTCCATACGAATGTGAGGGGGGGCTGTGCCATCAATGCGTGGCGGCGCAAAATTCGGGAACTGGAAGTTGCCTTCGTTCCAGAAGGTGGCTTCCGGTAGACGCGAAGGCACTTCGCCAGGAAATAACAGCACGGATTCGCGCGGCGAAACTGCCGGATCCGCCTCATCCATCGCTAGTAGTTGACCGGCAAGCGCCGGATGACGCTCACCATTCTCGACCACTTCGCGTGCCTCGCTTGAGCGAATGGCAGCAATTGTGAAGGCCTTGAGCGGTACATCTCGGTAGCGCAAGCGCTTGAGCGGATCCGCCAACAGCTGCTCGAGCAGGTCACGCATCGCACCATGCTGCTCTGGTGTGACGTGATCGGCCTTGGTGGCGGCGATGGCCAGGCGATCGATGCGTCGGTCCATCAGGCGCGCCAATAGATGACGGCGACCATAGGCGAAGCTGTCGAACAACTTGTCGAGTGCGCGGCTCAGGTCTCTGAACGGCGCGGGACCAGCATTCAGTGCGCCCAGGACATCGATCAGCACGATCTGGCGATCAAAGCGTCGGAAGTGATCATGATAGAAGGGCTGCACCACGTGACGACGATAGTGATCGAAACGGCGTGCCAGCGTGCGGTAAAGGCTTGCCTCCGGTAACGCGGTCAGCGCCTCGGGTGTCCAGTCGGTCAGCCCTGTGAGCGGGAAGAATTGCAGCACTGGTGCTTCATCAAGTTCTCCCGGTAGCAGAAAGCGACCGGGCGTGAGATCGACAAAGCCCCCTTTGCGACGGGCGGCGTGCAGATAGTCGGTGTAATACGTGGCGATCTCGGCCAGGCGGTCTTCATCAACCTCGCTGTCGGGTGTCAGAGGTGCCACTGCCGCCAGCCAGTCAGCGGCCCAGTGCGCGCGGCCATCGTTCAGTTGCGTTTCACACTCGGCACTCCAGGTGCTGAAATCCTGCTCCAGCATCGGCAGATCCAGTAGCCACTCACCGGGGTAGTCGATCAGATCCAGTGTCAGCGTGGCGCGTTTGCTGTCGAGCACTCGGGCGGCACGTGAGGTCGGACGAAAGCCGATCTTGAGGCGCAGCTCACTGATGCTGCGTGTTGGCGTCGGCCATTCGGGGCCGTGTGGGGTGTGCTGGGCAGAGAGCGAGCGCAATCCGGCTTCCAGCGGAAATCGGGGGATGGAAAGATCCGGCTGGCTGACACGCTCAGCGCCCAGCAGTCGCCCATCGCGTGCAGCGGGCAATAGCTCTAGACGCGCGCCGAGACCTGCGTGACGCAGTTGCTCGATCAACGAGACGAGAAAGGCGGTCTTGCCGGCACCGGACAAGCCAGTGACGGCCAAGCGCAGCTGGCGGTCAAGGCCACGCTCCAGCAGGTCATGTGCTTCGCGACCCACATCGCGCGCCAGCTGGCGGGCGTTGCGGGTGATGGAGTTGAACATCAGGGGCTTCCCTATCGGTAAAGGCGTCGGCGCTCAAGATGATCATTGAGCCAAGAACAGCATCGACGGCCGTCATCTTTCTTCTATCAACTCTCTTCTATCTGCGGGCGACGGACACGCAAGGCAAGCTGACGCCATGCCAACAGGCCGATGGGTAGCAGGCAGAGTGGCATCAGCCACTGATTGAGCAGCGCCCAACCGATACTGCTGACCAGTGGTCCCGCCAGCAATGCGGTGATGGCACCGGTAGTGAAGACGAGAAATTCATTGGCGGCCTGGGTACGGGCTTTTTCGCTCGGCTGATAGCACGTGGTGAGTAAGCTGGTGGCAGGCAGGAAGGTGAAATTCCACCCAATGCCCAACAGGATGAGGCCCAGAAAGAAGCCGGTGGTGCCGCTGAGATATTGTGCTGTGATCAGGCTGGCAAGCAGAAAGACACAGCCACTGACGATCATCGTTCCCGCGCCGAAGCGCGCGGTCAGTCGTCCGGTAAAGAACGACGGCAGGAACATGGCCACGACGTGCCATTGAATGGTGGTGGCGACATGATCAAAGCCATGCCCGGCGGTCGCCATCGCCAGTGGCGTTGCCGTCATCGCCAGATTCATCACCCCATAACCGACCATGGCGCTGAGCACGGCCAGCAGGAAGGTCGGCTGACGCAGGATCACGCCCAGCGGGCGTGCAGGTACTTCGTTATTCTTGTTACTCGCTTCAGCTTCGCGGGGCAGGCGAATGAAGGCCAGTAGTATCAGTGCCAGTAAATAGAGTGCAGCCAAACCAATGAAGCTACCGAGGAAGGGCGTATCGGCCAATGCATGGCTGGTGCGCGCAAGCCAAGGGCCGAAGAAGGCAGCTAGCACGCCGCCGCCCATGACGAGCCCGATGGCGCGTTCACGATGCTCGGGCGGTGCAGCTTCCATCGCGGCGAAGCGATAAAGCTGACCGAAGCCAATCCCGATCCCCACCAACCAGGTCGAAAACAGGAATAGCCCAAAGTGCTGAAGTGATAGCGCCAACACTGCGAGTCCCGCTCCCGCCAGGCCACACAGATTGCCGAGCACGAAGCCGCGTCGGCGCCCCAAGCGTGCAGTGATCAGTGAGGCGGGAATGGTGGCGCACATCAGCCCCAGCCACTGGGTGGCGACAGGGGCGGTGGACCAGGTGCTGGAGGCAAGCTGTGCCCCTATCAGCGGGGATACCGCGATCAGCAGGATATTACCGCTGACCAGTAGCGCCTGACACAGTGACAGTAGAGTGACGGCCAGCGGCATGCGGGTACGGCCAGCAGGGAAAGGGGTGGGCAGCATGACAGGAGAGCTCCAGCGATATCAGGCGCCTCATGCGCCTGCACGGATTATGCCAGCGCTAGCCTGTCGCACACCATGGTGCTGACCAGACAGGTTATTCATCCAACCAGTCGCGCAGACTGCCGCTGCGTACTCGATGCACGGCATTTTTCAGCTCACCCTTGGCAGTCAGTCGCGAGATGATGCCGGGCAGTGCCTGACGAACCTCATCAACTGACATGCCGGGCGCAAGCTCTGGCGCATAGAGCATCTTGAGCAAAAGATAATCCAACGGGCTTAGCCAGGTATCGGTGCTCAGGTCATTGAAGACCGAGGGGTACACCTCGCCCGAGTCATTGGGCAGTCCCATGACCTGTGCTGTTTCCTCGATGATGCAGTCCACCAGGCGTGCCTTCTGGCGCGCGTAGTCAGCGGGTATCAGGATCAGGCCGCTATTGATGCTGTGATCCGCGGCCGTCTTGAACAGCGTCAGACAGACCCCTTCACGCAGCGCCTTGCGCATGCCCGCAGTACTGACCTGTTTTTTACCCACATACTTGGCAGCTTCACGAGACATATGGTCATGGCTGATAAATGCGACGCGTAGATTGGCTTTCTGCGAGGAGTCAACGAAGATCAGTGGCTGGCCGGTGATCGATGCCAGGTGTTTCAGTTGTACGCGAGCAAGCTGATGTTGCAGGCGCGTATTCCCAAGCTGGGAGTCTATTTTCACTCTGAGGGGGCCCTGCCAGCGGACCAAGGGCTCCGACTTGCCGGGACGATATTCACGCTTGAGTGCCACTTCCATGAAGCTCTGGGTCAGTACATCCGAACGTTGCCAGCGTTCAGCGGCTTGACTGTTGGTTGTTGTCAGCAAGATGGCCAATAGCACGAGCCATAGTTGCCAGCGCATGTAGAGCGGAAAGAGGGCGAGGCGTGACAGAAAGGGCATGAACAGACTCTATTTGCTGTTTGGGGGAGCTTGCAGCATGCCTCAAACGGACTCCTGAAACACGATGCCCCGCATGTCTGAAGAGACAATGCGGGGCATTGACGCATTAGCTGACGATGTCGTGAGAAGCGTCAGTATGAAGCGGGTCTCAGCGTTAGATAAAGGCCAGATAGATGGCGATCACCAGCACGACGAGGATCAACGCACAGGCCTTGGCACCTTTCCACGGTGTCATGTCGATGGCCCCCACATCCTGCTGAACCCACGGTTCATCACGCGGCGCCAGCTTGCCGATGATCAACATCATCGCGATCAGCAGTACAAACACCAGTCCGACGAAGTGGAATTCGTGAATATTCTCCAATACGCCCGAGAATGCCGGTACGAAGTAAACCACGCCAATCACGATGCAACCGATGAACAGCGCCAGATTGGCAGCAACCGTCGGCACGCGACGTGTCAGCAGGCCCATCAGGACGACGGCAAAGATCGGGATAAAGTAGATGGCGTTCATTTTCTGCAGGTAACCGAACAAGCTTTCCTGGCCAGCCAGCAGTGGCGCGAGGGTCATGGAGGCGATCGCCAGCACCCAGCCGAAGCCCTTGGAGATCTTGACCACTTCTGCGTCGGTGGCATTGGGGCGCAGGTGTGCCTTGTAGATGCCGGTCGAGAACAGTGTGGTAGTCGCGTTCAGTGCCGAGTTGAAGGACGACAGGATGGCACCGACCATGGCGGCCGCGAAGAAGCCGGTCAACGGCGCTGGCAGCACGTCAAATACCAATTGACCGTAAGCGCTATCGGCCTTGACGCCGGAAGAAGCGTACAGGTGGTAGGCGATGATGCCTGGAATCACTAGATACAATGGGCCTAGCAGTTTGAGGGCCCCGGTCAGCAAGACGCCTTTCTGGCCTTCGGCGAGTGTCTTGGCCGCGAAGGTGCGCTGGATGATCTGCTGGTTGGTACACCAGTAGAAGAAGTTGATGATCATCACGCCGGTAAACAGGGTCGAGAAGGGTACGGATTGGTCATCGCTACCCATGGAGTTGAATTTCTCCGGGTTGGCAGCGGTCAGGGTGTCCCAGCCGGCCATGACACCCTGGCCGTCGCTGACGGCATTCAGGCCGAAATAGACGATCAACATACCGCCGATCAGCAGACCCACACCGTTCAGGGTGTCGGAGATGGCGATCGAGCGCATGCCGCCGAATAGAGCGTAGATAGAACCGATGATGCCAACGACCCAGATGGTGATCCATAGCAGTGCATTGGGTGAGGTAATCCCCGTCAGAGTGGGGAGGTCGAGCATGCCCTTCAGGCCGATGGCGCCGGAATAGAGAATGATCGGCAGCAGAATCACGGCATAGGCGAACAGGAAGATCAGGTTGGTGATCAGTTCGGTGCTACGGCCATAACGCAAGGCGAGCAGTTCTGGCAGGGTGGTGATACCACTCTTCAGGAAGCGAGGCAGGAAGAACATCGCCATCACGACCATTGCGATGACGGCCATGACTTCCCACGCCATGACAGAAAGGCCATCGGTAAAGGCGGCACCGTTCAAGCCGACCATCTGCTCGGTAGAAAGGTTGGTCATCAGCAAGGAGCCCGCAATCAGCGGGAAGGTCAGGCTGCGCCCGGCTAGAAAGTAACCGGTGGAGTGCGAGGTATCATCGCGGTGCGTCCACCACCAGGTCAGAAGTGCGACCAGGCCAGTAAAGAACACGAATGATATGAGTGTCAGGGCATGCATGAGAGAGGGTTCCTTGATGCCAGGCTGTTACAACGCAATGCGTTGAAATCATCGCCAGCTAGGCAGTGTCTATGCAATGCACACAGCAGGCTGTGCCATCGTCCTTGAAGAGACTCACCGGTAACATTTACGGTAAGTCTGGCGATAGTGTAGGCATCTGCTGTGATCTCGCTATCCACCATTTGTAGATAATACGTTGGTTTCATACTGATATTTCCCGCGAGATCAGCGTTTGAAGCGCTCCTGCTGCGCTTTCTTATAAGACTTTTGGGGTGTGGTGGGTGACGAAGCTACGGATGTTTACGGAAAAACGCGCCTGCATCGCGGACTCAATAGTGGATAACCATCATGTGACTAACGACAGCGCCCCGCCATCGGTAAAGATGGCGGGGCGCTGAAGGTGGTGTTCATGTCGATGGAGTGGCTGTACTCGCTCCGTTAGCCAGCGAACGCCAGATAGATGGTCATGACCAGTATCAACAGAACGACACTGGCAACACGGGTGCCCGCCCAAGGTGTCATGTCGATGGCACCGACATCCTTTTGAATCCACGGCTCGGCGCGCGGTGCCAGCTTGCCGATCACCATCATCATCGCTATCAGCACGACCAGCACGATAGCGATGAAGTGGAAGTTGTGTACCGCTTCCACCATGTCGGCCAGAGATGGCACGAAGTAGAACAGGCCGATGATCAAACAGCCCAGCACCAACGCCAGATTGGCGGCGATCGCTGGTACGCGCTTGGAGATCAGGCCAACCACGATCACCGACAGCAGCGGGATGTAGTAGATGGAGTTCACTTTCTGCACATAGACGAACAGGCTCTCCTGGGTCGCCAGCAGGGGCGCGATGACCATCGCTGATGCTGCCATGATCCAACCGGCCCACTTGGATATCTTCACGACCTGTGCATCCGTGGCATCGCGATTGATGCGCGCCTTGTAGACATCGAGGCTGAACAGTGTGGCGGTAGAGTTGAGCGCCGAGTTGAAGGACGACAGGATAGCGCCGACCATCGCTGCGGCGAAGAAGCCGGTCAATGGTGCTGGCAGTACATCGAAGACCAAGCGGCCATAAGCGGCATCAGCCTTGATGTCATCACCTGAATACAGCTGGAAGGCGATGATGCCTGGCAGTACCAGATATAGCGGGCCGAGCAACTTGAGCGCGCCGGTCAGCAGCACGCCTTTCTGACCTTCGGCGAGCGTCTTGGCGGCAAAGGTGCGCTGAATGATCTGCTGGTTGGTGCACCAGTAGAACATGTTGAGCAGTAGTACCCCGGTGAAGAGGGTCGAGACAGGGACTGACTGGTCGTCGCTGCCCAGTGAGTTGAGTTTCTCCGGATGACTCTGCTGGATGATCTCCCAGCCAGCGGCGATACCGTTGCCATCACTGACGCGATCCAGCCCGAAGTAGACGATGATCATGCCGCCGATCAACAGCCCGATGCCGTTCAAGGTATCGGAGATGGCGATGGAGCGCAGACCGCCGAACAGGGCATAGATGGCGCCGGCAATGCCGACCACGATCACGGTGCCGGTCAGTAGCACCATCTGCGAGTCGATACCGGTCAGCGCGTGAAGATCAAGCACGCCCATCAGCCCCAAAGCGCCTGAATAAAGAATGCTGGGCAGCAGGATGATGGCATAGGCCAGCATGAAAATAAGATTGGCGAGTAGCTGGGTCGTGCGATCAAAGCGCAGTGCCAGCAGCTCCGGTAGGGTAGTAATGCCGCTCTTCAAGAAGCGTGGCAGGAAGAACATCGCCATCGCGACCAGTGATACGACGGCAACCACTTCCCAGGCCATCACCGAGAGGCCATCGGTGAAGGCGGCACCGTTGAGTCCGACCATCTGCTCGGTGGAGAGATTGGTCATCAGCAGGGAGCCCGCGATGATCGGGAAGGTCAGGCTGCGTCCGGCCAGAAAATAGCCGGTAGAGTGCTGGGTGTCGTCACGGCGGGTCAGCCACCAGGTGATCACGGCAACCAGCCCGGTGAAGAACACGAAGGAGCTCAGAGTGAGGGTGTTCATGGAATTATCCTTGTTGGCATGGGCGCAAAGGCCTGCATCTTCTCTAACCCGCCTCTCCCAGCGTTGGCGCACGCTATGTTGGAAGAACAGGTCAGGAAGCTTGCCAGTCAGTCTTCAGGATTCATGGCATTCTCACCATTGATAATTTGTCTGACATTTTTCGCTAATTGTCTGAATCGTGCAGACATAGCCCCTGACGATAGCGCTTGAAGATGAAGATAAGGCCTGTCGATCGTGCCAAGACACGAATGCCCCATGTCTCTACGAACCGCATTGGCGGTGAGAGGAGGCATGGGGCATTGCACAGCATTCAGACATTCGGTGTCAGGTCAGCTGACGGGAGTCGCGCTGATGATCAAGCCGTGACGTCTGTCGGTGTCAGTACTTTCTGATACAGCGACGCGCCGTGAATATCTTTCAGAGTCACGGTGAGCGCCTTGCTCTCAGGGTCGAGATCGACCTGACCGAAGAACTGGAAGCCTTCGCTGGGTGACATGTTGGCGCGGCCCTCTGGCGGTGCCTTCACGAATTCAAGCTTGGGGCCGAAGGTGTTGTCCAGCTCTCCCGGGCCGTAGGTGCCGGCATGAATCGGGCCGCTGACGAATTCCCAGAACGGTGTGAAGTCCTTGAACACCGCGCGCTCTGGCGAGTAGTGATGGGCGGCGGTGTAGTGCACGTCTGCGGTCAGCCATACTAGATTCTGGATGTCGTGATCACGCACGAATTTCAACAGTTCGGCGATATCCTGTTCACGCCCCAGCACCTCGCCATCGCCATTGGCGCCGTTCTCGAAGTTATCGCCATCACGTACCAGCAGGCCAATCGGCATGTCAGAGGCGATGATCTTCCAGGTGGCGGTGCTGGCTTTGAGTGACTGCTTGAGCCAGGCCAGCTGATCACGACCGAGGAAGTCGGTTTCCGGCCCGCGGCCCGACTGACGGTTGGCTGAATTGGCGCCACGGAAGCTACGCATGTCGAGCATGAACATCTCAAGCTCGGGGCCGAAACCGAAGTTGCGATAGATGCGCTCCGGTGCGCTGGGACCAGTGCGCAGTGGCATGTTCTCGAGAAAGGCGCGGCGCGCATTGGCAGACAGTACATCGACATTCTTCTCGGTGTAGCGGTCATCCTCGAGAATTTCGCCGGGGTACCAGTTGTTGGTGGTTTCGTGGTCATCCCATTGGGCAAACATCGGCACTTCGGCATTGAAGCGGCGCAGGTTGTCGTCCATCAGGTTGTAGGCGTACTGACCGCGGTATTCCTCGAGTGTCTCGGCGACCTTGGACTTGGCCGGCGTGACAATATTGCGCCACTCACTGCCGTCATGTTGGGTGACGCGTTCTTCCAGCGGGCCATCGGCATAGATGGTGTCGCCGGAGTGCAGGAAGAAGTCCGGTTTGGCCTGACGCATGGTCTCGTAGAGACGCAGGCCACCAAAATCGGGATTGATGCCCCAGCCTTGACCGACCGTATCGCCAGACCATACGAAGCGCAGCGCACGCGGTTTCTGAGCACTCGGCGGCAGGACCAAGCGGCCAGCGGTGGCCTCACTGATGGCCTTGTGATCGTCAAGCGCCGCGTAGCGGACCCGGTAGAACACTTCGCCGCTGGCATTGGCGCGCGTACCGATACGGGTCAGATCGAGCTTTGAGGTCAGGCCATCAGCAGGCAGAGCGACAGGCCCCTGCATCTGGAAGGCACCGCGCATCTCGGCGTTATCGGCCAGTTCGATCAGCATGCGTGCGGGCTTGTCGGTCTGGCTCCACAGCATCGCGCGGCTGGCGGTGACATCACCGCTCATCACTCCTGACGGCATCTTGGGGCGACGGCCTTCCGCCATCACGATGGACGGCGCGCCCAGCAGGCCTGTCGTAGCCATCAGTCCGAACCCCGCGCCTTGCAGGCCACGGCCCAGTAGTTTGCGGCGATCCATGCGCGAGGGCTCACCCGCAATAGCAGCCGAGGACGTGGAGGTTTCGGACGAGTGTGACGCATTGCGGCTGCGCGGTAGGAGTAAGTCAGACAGGCGGCGGGACATGTAAGCTTCCTTGTTTTCAACCAGACGTCAGGAGAGCAGCGGGCGGTGCTCTTGAGAGTCGCTACTGTCGCTGCTCAAGATGACGAGAAGGTGTCAGCGCCATGATGATGTGTAGTTGAAGTAGGCCGAGCGACACCAGCAGAGTGTCGTCTGTCGTTGCAGATAGCCCTGTGGGCTATCTTCTTTTCCATGCTGTTGATGATCCCGTGAGTGTTGATGAACGTGCTGATGAGCCTGCAGGAGGCTGCATGTCGAAATCCCGAGTTACCCCCACATCTGCCGTTTCAGTTGCAGCGTCGGCACAGAGCGTGCAGTTGATGGCGGAGTGTCACGAAGAAGCACGCGGCATATTGGAATTCTGGTTCGTCGAACTGGCGGCCAGAGATTGGTTTCGCAAGAGTGAAGCGTTGGATGCCACGATTCGCCAGCGCTTTGAGGAGTGTCTGCAGCGTGCGCTGGCATGTGAGTTATGGGAGTGGCGCGTGACACCCGGTGGGCGTCTGGCGGAGATCCTCGTGCTGGATCAGTTCTCGCGCAATATTCATCGTGATACGCCCGGCGCCTTTGAGGGAGATACGCTGGCCTTGGCGCTCTCTCAGCAGGCGGTAATCGAGGGGGATCTTGAGCAACTGCCGGTGGCCTGGCAGCCCTTCGTGATCATGCCGTGGATGCATAGCGAATCGGTGGCGATCCATGATCGGGCAGAAGCCTTGTTCGATCGGCCCGGGCTTGAAAAAACATTGCGCTTTGAGCGCCATCATGCGGACATCGTGCGTAGATTCGGCCGCTATCCGCATCGCAACGCCATTCTAGGGCGGACGTCCAGTGCTGAGGAGGTCGCCTTCCTGCGCCAACCGGGCTCCTCGTTTTGAAGAGTTGTGATGTTCCCCCTTTTAATCAGGGAACATCGTCTCCAAGACATGGTTAACGCTTTATTAGCACGTTTTTATCATCACAAGGAGTCACCTCATGGGTATCATTCTCGGTTTGATCATCGGTGGTCTGGCAGGCTGGATTGCCAGCAACATCATGCGCGGCGGCAGCTTCGGCATCCTCGGTAATATCGTTGTCGGTGTGGTCGGCGGTTTCCTCGGTAGCATCCTGTTCAAGCTGTTGGGGCTGGCGTCCACCGGCATCATCGGCTCACTGGTGGTCTCGGTCGTCGGGGCGGTGGTGTTGCTCTGGATCGTTTCCAAGGTCAAATCCAAGGCCTGAAATTCGTGAACTCGTTCACCGTGTAACAGATTCATGCCCACTGCCGACCTGACGGATGGACCACATCGACGCAGTGGGGTGAAGTCCCACCAGACGGCGCAGGGCTCAGGCCATGTCCCTGTCGTTTCGCCTGTTGGAAATTCCGTCGCCATCAGCGCGGCGGGTTGCAGATCTAGCGAAAACAGGAGTGTTTGAGCATGGCGAGCAATGAGCACGATTCAGCATCCTCTTCCCGGTCAAATGCCGACAGCGCCAAGTGCCCGTACCACGAGGGCCAGAACCGCTCGGCAGACGCGGAGAATCCCTATACCCATTCCAATCGCAACGGGCCACATGACACCCAGCCCAATGCCGGTGATGGCAAGGCCAAGGACGAGGCGCTGGAGACCTATCGCGCGGATGCCGAGGGGCATGACCTGCGTACCAATCAGGGATTGCGCATCGCGGACAACCACAACTCGCTGAAGGCGGGGGAACGCGGTCCGACCCTGATGGAGGACTTCATCTTTCGCGAGAAGATGAATCACTTCGATAACGAGCGTATCCCTGAACGTATCGTGCACGCGCGTGGCGCTGCCGCGCATGGGTATTTTCAGGCCTACGACAACGCTTCGCAGTATTCCAAGGCCGGCGTATTCCAGACCCCCACCAAGAAGACACCCGTCTTCGTGCGTTTTTCCACCGTGCAGGGCTCGCGCGGCTCCAACGACACCGTGCGCGATGTGCGTGGTTTCGCGACCAAATTCTATACCGATGAAGGCAACTGGGATCTGGTCGGCAACGACATTCCGGTCTTCTTCATTCAGGACGCGATGAAGTTCCCCGACTTCGTGCATGCTGTGAAGCCGGAGCCGCACAATGAGATTCCCCAGGGGCAGTCGGCGCACGATACCTTCTGGGACTTCGTCTCCTTGATGCCGGAAACCACGCATACTGTGCTGTGGACCATGTCGGACCGCGCCTTCCCGCGTCATTTTCGCAACATGGAAGGCTTTGGCGTGCATACCTTCCGGCTGATTGATCGTGAGGGCACTTCACGCTTCGTGAAGTTTCACTGGAAGCCGGTAGCGGGTACCTGCTCGCTGATCTGGGATGAAGCCCAGAAGCTGTGGGGGCGTGACCCGGACTTCAATCGTCGCATGATGTGGGACGACATCAAGAATGGCGCCGCGCTGGAATGGGAGCTGGGCATTCAGGTGGTGGAAGAGAAGGATGAGCACAGCTTCGATTTCGACATCCTCGATCCCACCAAACTGATTCCGGAGTCGCTGGTGCCGGTGGTCCCGATCGGCAAGATGGTGCTGGATCGCAATCCGGACAACTACTTCGCCGAGACCGAGCAGGTGGCCTTCAATCCGGCCAATATCGTGCCGGGTATCGACTTCTCCAATGACCCGCTGCTGCAGGGGCGTCTGTTCTCCTATCTGGATACCCAGATGCTGCGTCTTGGTGGACCGAACTTCCACGAGATCCCCATCAATCAGCCGGTGTGTCCGTTCCACAACAACCAGCGCGATGCACAGCATCGTCAGACCATCAACACTGGGCAGGCGTCCTACGAGCCGAACTCCATTGATGGTGGCTGGCCGTCGGAAACGCCGCCCTCTGATGATCCGCACGGTGGATTCGAGCCGCATCACGAGCGCGTCGAAGCGCACAAGGTGCGCGCGCGCAGCGCCTCCTTTGGGGATCACTACTCCCAGGCCACCCTGTTCTGGAACAGCCAGACCGAGGTGGAGAAGGAGCACATCATCGCGGCCTACACCTTCGAGCTCTCCAAGGTCGAACGCCCGTGGATCCGTGAGCGAGTGATCACTGAGATTCTGCCCAACATCGATCTGGAGCTGGCGCGTCGTGTCGGTGAGAACCACGGTATCGAGGCTCCCACCACCCAGCCGGCGCCGAAAGGGGAGCTGGGCACCAGCCAGGTCGAGAGCGACCCGGCGCTCAGCCTGATGGCGCGCATGCCCGACAGCATCGCGACCCGCAAGGTGGCGATTCTGGCAGCCGATGGCGTGACGATGGAAGATGTGCGCTCCATCCAGAAGCAGCTCAGCGATGAAGGCGCCGAAGGGCTGCTGATCGCGCCGAGCATGGCGCCGATCAAGGCCAGCGACGGCAGCATGCTGGCACCGGACGCGATGCTCAATGGTCTGCCGTCCGTGGCGGTGGATGGCGTGGTCGTGGCCGGTGGCGAGGGCAGCGTCAAGACGCTGGCCGCATCAGGGCTCGGCCTCTACTACGTGCAGGAGGCTTACAAGCACCTCAAGCCCATCGTGGCGATCGGTGAAGGCAAGGAATTGCTGGCCGCCGCGCGCGTACCGGTCGAGGAGGGGGTCATCCTGGTGGATGACGTCCTGGCGGCCAGCCTGCCACTGCGAGATGCCTTGCTGGCTCACCGTGTGTGGTCGCGTGATTCACGCGCCAATCAGATGCCAGCATGAGGCGCTAGCGCCCCACGAGGTATGATGTGACCCACCAAGCCCCTTGGTTCTTCGGAACCAGGGGGCTTTTTCTGGTCATGAAGGCGTCATCCTTCACCGCGACGATGTCACCAGCAAAGGTGTAAACAGGGTTGGCGATGCCAGGGTCGTGTTCCTCTCGGCGGAGTATAGTGCTGGCGTGCCCCCGCAAGTGGGGGGGGGGGGCGATAGGTCACGGTTATCAACGGCATGCTGGTAATTGATTATCTCTTCAGCCGTTGTCTACGTAAGGTAAGAGGGCATCAAGGGGGTTGGAACGCCAGCACATTGCCGGGCAGGCATCGCCCCCACACCCCATTTCGACGCTGGTCTGTCGGCCGTCACGGCAAGCAGCGCATGACATCATGACATCAGCAGTCTCTGGCCGCGGCCAAGCAAGCCTGATGGAGCATCTTTCTACCTGACAGGAGAACGTCCGCATGTCACAGACTCCCCGCTATACCACCGCTAATGGTGCGCCGGTTCCACATGACGACATCAGTCAGACAGCTGGCCCGAATGGCTCCCTGACGTTTGATAACTGGCGTATGTTCGAAAAGCTGGCTCACTTCAATCGTGAGCGTATTCCGGAGCGTGTCGTGCATGCTCGTGGTATCGCAGCTTTCGGTACCTTTACTTTGACGCGTGACCTGTCTGACCTGACCATTGCACGTTTCCTGCAGGGCGTCGGTAAGCAGACCCCGATGTTGGCACGTTTCTCTACCGTGGCCGGTGGCCAGGATAGTGGTGACAACACTCGTGATGTCCGTGGTTTTGCTCTCAAGTTCTACACCGAAGAGGGCAACTGGGACATGGTCGGCAACAACACGCCAGTGTTCTTCATTCGCGAGCCGTCCAAGTTCCCTGATTTCATCCATACCCAGAAGAAAGACCCGCACACCAACATGGTGAGCTGGCAGAATCGCTGGGAGTTCTGGGCCAACCATCCGCAGGCGTTGCATCAGGTCACCATCCTGATGTCAGATCGCGGTATTCCGAAGTCGTTGACCACCATGAACGGTTATAGCTCGCATACGCTGAGCCTGTGGAATGACAAGGGTGAGCGAGTCTGGGTCAAGTGGCACTTCAAGACTGATCAGGGTCACGAAACTCTGACCGATGCAGAAGCAAGCCAGGTGGCACCTGACTTCCACCAGAATGATATGCATACACGTCTTGATCGTGGTGAGCGTCCGAGCTGGACTGTCAACCTTCAGGTAATGACCGAAGAGCAGGCGCGTAGCTATCACATCAATCCGTTCGATCTGACCAAGGTCTGGCCGCATGGTGACTTCCCGCTGATCGAAGTCGGCAAGATGGAGTTGAACCGTAACCCGGAGAACTACTTCGCCGAGGTTGAGCAGTCCACCTTCTCGCCGTCCAACTTCGTGCCGGGTATCGGTGCCTCACCGGACCGCGTATTGCAGTCGCGTCTGTGGGCCTATGCCGATGCACACCGCTATCGTGTTGGCGTCAACGGCGAGCAGCTGCCGGTCAACCGTCCGGTCTGCCCGGTCAACAACTATCAGCGCGATGGTGCGATGGCAGGCATGTGTCCGGTCACCGGGCACGGTGGTGGCCCGCAGGGTGGCCAGGCAACGCAGGGCATGCCGGGAGAAACGAAGGAAGGCGGCCAGTATTCCCGCACCAACTTCTACCCCAACGAGCGTGCTGAACAAGGTGCACCGGTGCCGGGCGCCACGGCTGCCGAGCCGGCCATGCCGCTGGAGCAGGACGCTTGGGTTGGCTACTACGACAACAGCGATGAGGATAACTACAGCCAGGCGGGTAATCTTTACCGCATGTTTGATGAGGGTCAGAAGACGCGCATTACTGACGTCATCTCAGGCACCATGGTTGGCGTGAGCCACGTCGTGCAGGACAAGATGATCGCGCACCTTCGTCAGGCCGATGCCGACTACGGTGATCGTGTCGCGACCAAGCTGGCCAAGCTCGACCCGCGCTAAGTTCATCACGATGAACTCTTTGCGATGAGTGCCCGGTACTGAATCATCTGGAAAACGCTATTCGCAAGGAACTGTCCGTCAGCTCATTTATCTGACGGAAACATCAAGGCCCCGCCGGTTACCCGGCGGGGCCTTGTCGTATTTGCGATGCCAACCTGTTCTGAGGAGGTCTTGAATCAGCGTTGTAGTGCGAAATTAGCCGTCATCGCTTACACCCAGTGCCCATAGCAGGAAGGCATCCTGACGGGCATTGTCGCGCCAGGCTTTGAAGCGCCCCGAGGCCCCACCGTGCCCAGAGCTCATGTCAGTGCGCAATAGCACCGGGTGTGGCGTGCAGTCCATCTGGCGCAGGCGCGCATACAGCTTGGCCGGCTCCCAGTAGGGCACACGCGTATCGTGCCAGCTACCCTGCAGGAATAGCGGCGGATAAGGTGCTGCCGTCAGGTTGTCCAGCGGCGAGTAGGCGCGAATGCGGCGACGTGCCTCACTCTCGTGCGGATTGCCCCACTCGGTGTACTCGGCAGTGGTCAGCGGCAGTTCAGGGTTTTCCATGGTGCGCAGCACGTCGACAAAAGGTACGTCGAGCACCGCGGCACAGAAGGCATCTGGGCGCTTGTTGAGGCTAGCCCCGACGAGCAGACCACCGGCACTAGCACCGTAGGCTGCAATGCGATCGGCCGCACCGACACCCTGTTCAACCAGTGCATCACGCGCCGCGAGGAAATCGTGGAAACTGTTTTCCTTGTGCTCAAGCTTGCCCGCCAGGTACCAGGGTTCACCGCGATCACCGCCGCCGCGTACATGTGCGACCGCAAAGGCCACGCCACGTGTCAGCAATTCAAGGCGTCCAATCGAGAACCACGGGTCCAGCGTCTCGCCATAGGCACCATAGCCATACAGCAGTACCGGCAATGGCGCGAGCGGTCGCCCTTCTGTGTCACACAGATCACGACGCATCACGACCGAGACAGGCACCTGTTCGCCATCAGCGGAGGTGGCCCACAGACGACGGCTGATCAGCTCATCCGGTGCCAGGTCGCCATGCACGGTCTGGCGTTTGAGCAGATGACGAGTGCCGGTATCCAGATCGATCTCGATCCAGCTCGGCGGTGTCGTGAAGCTTTCCTCCCGGATACGCAGACGACGTGAGTCGAAGTGCGGGCAGTCGCCCAGCCCCTGGCTCAGCGGTTGCTCCGGCATCGCCAGGCGCTCGTCACGCGTGATGGCATCTGACCCTGATGCTGCTCCATCGAACTCGATGACACGCAACCAGGCTTGCGCCTGGCGATGATCACGCTCATCGACCATCAATCCCCAGCTGAAGGCATCGACCCCTTCCAGCGTCACCTCTTCGCGGGTGGGAATCAGTGGCTGCCAGTCGCCTGGTGCACTTTCCGGTGCCACATCGAGCTGGAAGTGCGGTGCGTTATGGTTATGCAGCACATAGAAGTGGCCGGGGCGGTGATCGACGCCGTATTCGACGCCGGTTTCGCGACCACGCACCAATGTCATCTCGCCCAGTGGTGTCGCTGCCGGTAATAGCCAAGACTCGCTGGTATCCTTGGAGGCTGTTTCCAACACTATATATTCGCGTGAGCGAGTCTTGCCCATACCGACCCAGAATTCGCTATCTTCCTCGCGATACAGCAGGGTCTCGTGACGGCTTTCGACGTTGAGACACCAGATCTCGAACGGACGCTGGGTGCTGTCATAGCGTGTGAAAAGTAGATGCTGACCATCCTCGGCCCAAGACAGATCCGGACCGATATTGTCCAGCAAGCACTCGTCTTTCTGTCCCTTTTGACGAGCGTCGCTGTCATTGGCATCCAGAATTCCGAGCATGAGGCTGAACACCTCGTCACCGCTGGTGTCCAGAGTCCACGCCAGTTGCTGTTCGTTCGGTGAGATGGACATGTCGCCTAGCTCAACGAAGTCGTGATGGCGCGACAGGGTTTGCATATCGAGCAGGCATTCATGACGCGTGGTATCAGCGGGATCGGCTGCTAGAGGATGGCGCCACCACACGGGATAATCGGCATCGTCTGCGGTCTTGCTCCAATAGACGTAATAGTCCAGTGCTTCCGGTAGGCTGGAGACGGCCAGTTCACGGCGTGCCAGATGGCCGGTATAGAGCGCATCGGCTAGCGGCATCAGCGGCGTGAACCAATTGTCGCTCTCGGCATTGGCTGCGGTGAGAAACGCCTCTACCTCAGGCGCGTCTCGTGTCTCAAGCCAGTGCCATTCTGGGTCATTGGCACGATAATGACGCTGGACAGGACTGTCGGACATGGCTACCTCGTGAAAGTCGGGGGCTCGAGTGTGTCGGGCGGGCATGGAGTGTAACATTGGGCGTGTCCCACAGCGTTCACAAGCCCTTGCCCAGTAGGAAAAGGGCGTTGGAATCGCGGGTCACGAACGTGCAGTGGCAGGGCATCATTCGCGGGACGTGTTTGTAGGAAATTGAAGTGTCGGCGGGAAGTACCGTCTGAAGGCATTGCTCGTCAGTTTTATCCGGCAGTTCTTTGTAGGAAATATTGATAGAACGTGTTGATGAAACATGTTGGTAGAGCGTGTTGATAGAAAGTTCTGATAGAAAGTTCTGACAGGAGTGAAGGGCATGTTGATTTCTGATTCCCTGCCGCAGATGTGGCTGATCTATTTCGGGCTGGCAGTGGTGGTGGTATTTACCGGATATATGGCGGTACGGATATTGCCGCGCTTCATGCGCTGGCTAGTGGTAGGTGGTGTCACTGGCATGATCGCGGTTCCTGCTGGCTTTCATGTGACTGCCACGGTACCTGCGGATAGCTATTCCGGCACCGCGCCGGCGATTGTGGCTTTTGCGATTAGTCTGATACAGAAGGATGGCGGTGGTGTGGCCTCATCTTTCGCCATGCTGGTGCTCGGTATCGGATTGGGCTTGGCGGCAGGTTTGGGTATCTGGTGGCTGGGACGTGGTCGTGAACAGCGCCGTCGTGAAGCGCAGCGACCGTCACGTCGTGCAGCACACGATGATGAAGGCCAAGAGGGTGCTGTTGATAATGGCCTGCGTGCCGAAAGCCGTGATGCGCCAGCGCGCACCGCCGCAGCACGCCGTACGGCGCGTGATCGTCAGGAACCTTCCCTCTGATCAGCGCTATCTGTGCATTGTCCGTGCGTGGACTAAGGATCTGTGATGCCTCGTGATGTGAACGTCCCGTTATCTTTCTCGCGTCTGTGGTTGCGATGCTTGAGCAAGACACTGCTAGCGCCATTGCTGACAGGTGCGTGGCTAACAGGTCCGTTGCTGGTGGGTATGCTGTTCAGCCCACTGGCACAGTCTGAAGAGACAGAAGTGACGGCATCTGCCACGCAACAGGAGTCCGCTCCTGATCTGCGCATGGCGATCGATGTGTCTGGCAGCATGAAGCACAACGATCCTGCCAATCTGCGCGCCAGTGCGTTGGATCTTCTCGTCACGCTGCTACCAGAACGTTCACGCGCGGGACTGTGGGGCTTCGGTGAGCAAGTACAACCCTTGCTGGCTCTGGGGCCGGTCAATAGCGATTGGAAGCAGGCGGCGCGCAGTCTTGAGGGCCGTCTTGACGATTACGAGCAGTACACCGATCTGGAAGCTGGTCTGCGTGCGGCTGCCGAAGGCGCTCAAACGCAAGTCGGTGGCGATACGCCACGCCAGATAATTCTGCTCTCCGATGGCATGGTGGATTTGCGTGAACCTGCTGGGCAGAAGGCAGCGCGCGATACTGAATCACGTCAGCGCATCATTGATCAGCTTGCCCCGGCGCTAGCCAGTCACAACATCACGGTGCACACCGTGGCACTGTCGCGTAACGCGGATATCGATTTGCTACAGCGAATTGCTGATGCCACTGGCGGCCTGGCCAGTGTTGCCGAAACTCCGGAAGACCTGCTGCGGACCTTCCTCGCTGCACTGGATCGCATCGTGCCCGGTGAGCAGGTACCGCTGGAGAACAAGCGCTTTGTCATTGATGGCAGCGTGGATGAATTCACTGCGCTGGTCTTCCATGGCCCAGCTGACAGTGCGCCAGTATTGATCGCGCCAGATGGACAGCGTTATCAATTGCCCTCATCAAAGGAGGCAAGTTCTCTGCCGGACGGTGTGCGCTGGGAGCATCAATCCCGCTATGACCTGATTACCGTGACCACGCCGCAGGCGGGTGAGTGGCGTATCGAGGGGCAGGTGGGTGCCGATAGCCGTATCACGGTGGTCTCGGATTTGGCGCTGGTCGCGCGTCCGCTGCCTGCCACGTTGTATCGCGGATTTGGCTATTCGCTGCAAGCGACACTGGCCAATGGCGCACGTGATGTCAGTGATGAGGAATTCCTGGCCACGCTCGACGGTAATGCACGGCTGGTGCCAGAACAGGACGCTGATGCGGAGGCGGCTAGCGGCGGTGGTTCGAAGGATGCCTCGCTGGAAGCGTCAATGGACGCGGTGACTACGGCGCAGCAGCGAGGTCTTGAGCGAGACGGCGCTGACTTCAATGTCGACATGCCAGCTCCCCGGCAGCTGGGCGGTGCGCGCCTGACGCTGACCGTGGCCGGTTATCGTGATAACGCGTCCTTTGCGCGCCAGCTCAGTCAGCGCACCAGTGTGGTGGACCCGCTGCTAGTCGAGCCGGTCGCAACGTCAGGTGCATCCGGCAGCTCTGGTCATCCGCCCAAGGCGCTGGAAGTCACTGCGCGTCATCCATTGCTCAATACCGCGAATACGCGCCTGGTGGCCACGCTGCGCGGCGAAAGGCTGGCGGTCAGTGAGCAAGGCGAGCGTCAATGGCGTATCGACCTGCCACCACTTGAGCGTGATGTCAGTGCCGACGTGCAGATCAGCGCTCGTGTCGAGTTGGAAGGTGAGGCGCGCTTCATTGATCTCGCTCCCTTCACCCTCAACGAGCGCGCGGCACGGCGTGCTGCCAATCTGGATCGCACACCGATCGAGGGCGAGGCCTTCGGTGAGGTTCAAGGGCTGGATCAGGCAGGTAATGAGAAGGAAGATCTCAATGCACTGCTGCTGAAGGGCCGTCTGCCGATTGATAAGGTGCCGGCGTTGATCAATCAGTGGTTCGAAGGTGCTTCGGGCTTTGCCCAGCGGGAGGCAGAATCACCGCAGAGTCGCATGATTGCCTACGCAGTGGCCGGTGTGATTGGTCTGCTTGCCCTTATCATGCTGGTGCGTCGCCTGACGCGTAAAACGCATCACCGGGAGGAACCCCATGTGTGAACTGCTCGGCATGAGTGCCAATGTGCCGACCGATATCTGCTTCAGTTTCGCGGGCTTTCTGCAGCGTGGTGGTGGCACGGGGCCGCATCGTGACGGCTGGGGCATCGCCTTCTATGAAGAGGGAGGGTATCGCGAGTTTCGTGATCCTCATCCGTCGGTCGACTCGCCTATCGCGCGCATGATCCTGGAGTACCCGATCAAGTCGCAGATGGTGATCAGCCATATCCGGCAAGCGAACGTGGGGCAGATCACTCTGGCCAACACTCACCCGTTCACGCGTGAGCTATGGGGGCGTCAGTGGTGCTATGCCCACAATGGGCAGCTGGCGGAGTGGCAGGCACTGCCGTTGCCGTACTACCGGCCAGTGGGCAGCACTGACAGCGAGCATGCCGCCTGTTTCTTGCTCGGCGAGATTCGTCGCGCCTTTACTGAACCGCCAGAACAGTGCGTCGAGCTGTGGCGACACCTACATGTGCAGTGTGAGCGGCTCCGCGGTATGGGCGTCTTCAACCTGCTGTTATCAGACGGCATTCATCTGTATGCCTACTGCTCGACGAAGTTGGCGCACATCACCCGCCGTGCGCCGTTTGGCAAGGCGAGCCTGACCGACTTCGAGATGAGCGTCGATTTCCAGCAGCACACTACCTGCAATGATGTGGTGTCAGTGATTGCGACAGACCCGCTAACAGATAATGAGCAGTGGGTGCGCCTGTTGCCGGGGCAGTTGGTGGTCTTCCGCGAAGGCGAGTTGGTGGCGAGTCTTGGCGGTGAACTGCCGATTGAAGAAGGCGAGGGGGCGGATAGGCAGGCGACGGCGCGTCTCAAGCCGGATTGGTTGGCCACCGATGTGAGTTGCTGAGTACGCTTCAGTGAGAAGACATTCTTTGATGTCTGGAAATCAGAAAGGGCCGCGAATGCGGCCCTTTCCATGTCTAACAACTATGCCTAACGACTGTTCGACCAAGTGCTGGAATGCGGCATATCAGTCTTCAACTTCATCGAACATGCCAGCAAACATCGGTGAGGAAAGGTAGCGCTCGCCGCTGTCCGGCAGGATGACGACGATGGATTTGTCAGCGTACGCCGGATCATCGGCCAGTCGCAGTGCCGCGATCATTGCCGCGCCACAAGAGATACCGCACATGATGCCTTCCTCTTTCATGATGCGGCGTGCCATGGCCATCGCCTCATCGCTGGCGACCGGCTCTACGCGATCGATCAGCGTCAGGTCCAGGTTGTCAGGGATGAAGTTGGCGCCAATGCCTTGAATCTTGTGCGGGGCAGGTGTGATGGACTCGCCCTTGAGACGCTGAGTGATGATGGCGGATTCTGCCGGTTCCACTGCTACCGCTTCAAGCGTCTGGCCGCGAATCGTCTTGAAGTAACGCGCGATGCCGCTGATGGTGCCGCCGGTGCCGACACCGGCCACCAGCACATCCATATCCCCATCCAGCGCGTCCCAGATCTCCGGGCCAGTGGTTTCTTCGTGGATGCGCGGATTGGCAGGGTTCGAGAACTGTTGCGGCAGGAAGTAACGCTCCGGTTCTGCTTTCTGTAGCTCGCAGGCTTTGTCGATGGCGCCCTGCATCCCGAGAGCCGGATCCGTCAGTACCAGATTGGCACCCAGTGCCTTGAGCACCTTGCGACGCTCCATGCTCATTGAAGACGGCATCGTCAGTGTCACCGGATAACCACGTGCAGCGCCGACAAAGGCCAGTGCAATGCCGGTGTTACCGGAGGTTGGCTCGACGATTTCCATACCCGGTTTGAGCGCGCCACGCTCTTCGGCATCCCACACCATGCTGGAACCGATACGGCATTTGACGGAAAACGCTGGATTACGTGCTTCCACCTTGGCGTAAAGGCGTGGGTGGCTGCTCAGGCGGTTGATCTTGACCAGTGGCGTGTTGCCGATGGCCAGTGAGTTGTCCTGATAGATCTGTGCCATGCGAGATTCCTCTACAGATGAGCGATGAACGAAAGCGCCGTCAGAATGAATATGCAGGAGGTGGAGCCCATCTCCTTCACTGGCGTTATCGCCTGATGAGCTTCAGAGTAAGGGTAAGCACGCTGCGACTCAAAGGCCTGGAGCGCATAACGACATGGCAGGGATGATAAATGGTGCAGGTAGAGGGAGAGGAAGGCGCGCACGTCGTTCGGCTTTCGCTGTGTGTACTCCTGCTCTGCTTTTCATCAGCCAGTCGTTAGCCATCGGACCAAGGTCGAATGCCTGCAATCCATTGATATGGTGAAGGATTCAGGAATGTGAACGATGGTTTCAATCGATCGTTTTACAATGCAAGGTGTGCTGGTTAAGGTAGCGTATAACAACGATGATACGCCTATCATTCGTGCCATCCATTTACATGCGGGCGTGACGGCCCGATAACAACAAAGGGTGTGAGCCCATCGATATTGCACCCGATGAACGTAGCCATGGAGCCCATTGCCATGCGTGATGCCAATTCTGCCGCTTCTGCGACAGCTGATAGCGCTGATAGTACGAGCGCTGATAGTACGAATACATGCGCACCAGACAGTGACAGTCTGATTCTATGCGGTGAGCCGCTGAACGGGCTTGAGGACTATCCCTCTATTCTCGAGGTCTTCGAGGCCAGCTGTGCCAACTATGCCGACCGTCCGGCGTTCAGTTGCATGGGCAAGACGCTGAGTTATGCTGATGTGGATCGTCTGTCGCGTAACTTCGCGGCCTGGCTCGAGCATGATACCGAGCTTGAGCCCGGCGACAGGATCGCCATCCAACTGCCAAATCTGCTGCAGTTTCCGGTGGCTGTCTTTGGCGCGCTGCGGGCGGGGCTGGTCGTGGTCAACACCAATCCGCTTTATACCGAACGCGAGATGCAGCACCAGTTTTATGATTCCGGTGCCCGCGCGATCGTGATTCTGGCCAATATGGCCGACAAGCTTGAGAAGGTACTCGACCGCACCTCGATTGAAGAAGTCATCATCACCGAGATCGGCGATCTGCATGATTTCCCCAAGCGCCCGCTGATCAATTTAGCGGTGCGCTATATCAAGAAGATGGTGCCGGCCTACACACTTCCCGCGGCACATGGTCTGCGCGATGTGCTCAAGCGCGGTGCAGGCCTTTCTCATACCCGTGTCAACCGTCAGCCGGACGACGTGGCGGCACTGCAGTACACCGGCGGCACCACGGGCGTGGCCAAGGGCACCATGCTGACGCATCGCAATCTTGTGGCGAACATGCTGCAGGCGCGTGGTGTGATCAGTGATGTGCTCAAGGAAGGTCAGGAAGTGCTGATTGCACCGCTGCCGGTCTATCACATCTATACCTTCACGGTGAATTGCCTCTATAGCATGGAGAGTGGCAACCACAGCGTACTGATCACCAATCCGCGTGATATTGATGGCTTCATCAAGACACTACGCACCACGCCGTTTACCGCCTTTGTCGGCCTCAATACGCTGTTCTCGGCACTGTGTCAGCGCGATGATTTCAAGGCGCTGGACTTCTCGAAGCTCAAGCTGACCATTTCTGGTGGCATGGCGCTGACTCGTACGGCCGCTGAGCGCTGGGAAGCCATCACTGGCTGTGCCATTGCCGAGGGGTATGGCATGACTGAGACCTCGCCCATCGTCAGCTTCAATCCACCGCGTGAACTGCAGCTCGGTACCATCGGCCGCCCCGTCCCGGGCACGGAACTCAAGGTGGTGGATGTTGATGGCGTGACATTGGGTCGTGATCAACCCGGAGAATTGTGCGTACGTGGTCCGCAGGTGATGAAGGGTTACTGGCAGCGTGACGACGCCACGCGTGAAGCGATGGATGATGAGAATTTCATTCGCACTGGTGATATCGCCGTCATTCAGTCGGACGGATTCGTGCGTATTGTCGATCGCAAGAAAGACATGATCATCGTCTCCGGCTTCAATGTGTATCCGAACGAGATCGAGGATGTGGTCAGTGGTCATCCTGATGTGGCGGAAGCGGCTGTCGTTGGGATATCCGATGAGCAGAGCGGTGAGGCAATCAAGCTGTTTGTCGTGTCGCGCAATCCCGACCTTGATCGCGATACCTTGCGCGCCTGGTGCAAGGAGCAGTTGGCTGGCTATAAGGTGCCGCGTTTCGTCGAATTTCGTGACGAGCTCCCCAAGAGCAATGTCGGCAAGGTGCTGCGCCGTGAGCTGCGTGATAGCGAGAACGTCACGACGCGCGAAGCCTGAGGATGGTGTCCCGCGAGGGGCACAGATGTCATGCCTGAGCCGCCCAAGGTTGGGCGCGGCTGCTGGCAAGGCTACAATGTACGGCCCGTCACTTGGTGACGGGCCGTTTTGTCATTCAGGTCTCTGCGACAGGTTGTGCGTGGGTGACCGAATTCCGAGAGTTTTCGGCTGTGCGCTCAGGCGTGCGGCCTCTGGTTGAGAAGAGGCAGTCCTTGAGCGACACCGCTACCGCACCGTCCGAACATGCGCGTCTTGAGGCCCTTGCGGCCCGGCTCGAACGTGCCCTGATCCGCGATCAGCGTGAACTGGGTAAGCGTCTGGCGGGGCTGCGTCGGCGCCTCAAGGAGAGCAAGCCCGTTGATCGCGCTATCAATGATGTCGAGACACGGCTTGAGGCCAGCATTGCCCAGCGTGCGGCTCGCGAGACGGCGCTGTCGCGCTGGCAGACGCCTGCTGCACTCAATTATCCGCCGACACTGCCAGTGGTGGAGCGCCGCGAGGATATTCTTGCCGCGCTGAGAGAGCATCAGATCGTCGTGGTGGCGGGTGAGACTGGCTCGGGCAAGACCACCCAGCTCCCCAAGCTATGTCTGGAAATGGGGCTAGGTCGCAATGGTCTGATCGGCCATACCCAGCCACGTCGTCTGGCAGCGCGTTCAGTCGCTGCGCGTCTGGCGGAAGAGCTGGAGACGACGCTCGGTGAGACGATCGGTTATCAGGTGCGCTTCAACGACACCACAGGGCCGGAGACGCTGGTCAAACTGATGACCGACGGCATTCTGCTGGCGGAAACCCAGCATGACCCGGATCTTAGCCGCTATGAGGCCATCATCATTGATGAGGCCCACGAGCGCAGCTTGAACATCGACTTCTTGCTCGGCTATCTCAAGCGTCTCACCGCACGTCGACCTGATCTCAAGGTCATCATTACCTCTGCCACCATCGATGTGGAGCGCTTCAGTCAGCATTTTGCCGCGCCTGATGGTACGCCTGCACCTATCGTCTCGGTGACTGGGCGCAATTATCCAGTGGATACCTATTATCTGCCGCTGGTACGCGATGCTGAGGGCGAGGAAGACTTGAGCCTGCAGGAAGGCATACTGCGCGCGGTGGAAGATCTCTCCGCGATCGAAAACGAGAAGGGCTGGCTACAGGGGCCACGTGACGTACTGATCTTCCTGCCCGGCGAGCGCGAGATTCGCGCCACTGCTGATACGTTACGCCGGGCCCAGCTACGCGATACTGAGGTGTTGCCGCTGTACGCGCGGCTCTCGAACGAGGAGCAGAATCGCGTCTTCCAACCGCATCGCGGGCGTCGCATCGTGCTGGCCACCAACGTGGCCGAAACCTCGCTGACTGTGCCGGGCATTCGCTATGTCATCGATCCTGGTCTGGTGCGCATCAGTCGTTACAGCTATCGCTCCAAGATTCAGCGCCTGCCGGTAGAGCCGGTCAGTCAGGCCAGTGCCAATCAACGCAAGGGGCGTTGTGGGCGTATTGCCGAGGGGCTGTGCATTCGCCTTTACAGCGAAGAAGACTTCCTGGCGCGGCCGGAGTACACCGAGCCCGAGATTCAGCGCACCAATCTGGCCGCCGTCATTCTCTCGATGCTGTCGCTCAAGCTGGGCGATATCGAGAAATTCCCCTTCGTCGATGCGCCGGATTCGCGCTTTGTCAGCGATGGCTTCCGTTTACTGCGTGAACTGGGCGCGGTGGATGAGCACAACCGCCTGACGCGCGATGGCCGCACGTTGGCACGCTTGCCGATTGATCCACGTCTGTCGCGCATGGTGCTGGAAGGTGCGAGCCGTGGCTGCCTGCGTGAAGTACTGATCATCGTCAGTGCGCTGTCGATTCAAGACCCGCGTGAACGCCCTGCCGAGAAGCGTCAGGCGGCTGATCAGGCACATCACGAGTGGGATGATGACAGTTCTGATTTCATCAGCTGGCTCAATCTGTGGGATGGCTTCGAAATCGCCCGTGACGCACTGGGTGCCAACCCGCTGCGTCGCTGGTGCAAGGCGCGCTTCCTCAACTATCTGCGCCTGCGTGAGTGGCATGACACCTATCGTCAGCTCAAGCAGGTCACGCGTGATCTGGGGCTCGAACTCACCAGCAGTCAGCATCCGCGTGAGGAAGAGGTTCAGGCCGAGGTCGTCGCCAAGGTGTTGGCTGGGCACGGCCAAGGGCGGCGACCCTCGGTGGCGATCGACAGTGAATCACTGCATCGCGCATTGCTGACGGGACTGCTCTCCAATCTTGGCCTCAAGCAGGAGAATCGCGAGTACCTGGGCGCGCGTAATCGACGCTTCTTCGTGCACCCGGGGTCTGGCGTGTCCAAGAAGGCACCCAAGTGGCTGATGGCGGCTGAGATGGTCGAGACGACCAAGCTCTATGCGCGTCAGGCAGCGGCGATCAAGCCGGAGTGGGTCGAGCCGCTAGCCGAGCATCTAGTCAAGCGCAGCTACAGCGAGCCGCATTGGGAGATGAAACGTGCTCAGGTGGTCGCCAGCGAGCAGGTCACGTTATTTGGTCTGCCGATCGTGACCGCGCGCAAGGTGCATTATGGCCCGTTGGCGCCGGAAGAATCACGAGAGCTATTCATCCGTCGCGCGTTGGTAGAGGGTGAATTCCAGACCCGTGCACCGTTCTTTTCCCACAATCGTGCGCTGATGGAGGAAGTCGGCGAGCTGGAAGCGCGTGCCCGCAAGCGCGATATCCTCGTCGATGAAGAAACGCTCTTCAGCTTCTATGCCGAGCGTATCCCTGCCGGTATCTATAACGGCCGTAGCTTCGACAAGTGGCGCAAGGATGCCGAACAGGATAATCCCAACGTCCTGCATCTGAATCTCGATGACCTGATGGCGCGTGATGCCGGCGAGGTGACGGCGGCGCGTTATCCGGAGCAGCTCAATCACAACAGCGTGGCCTATCCGCTCAGTTACCACTTCTCGCCGGGCGCGATCGATGATGGCGTGACCATGATAGTGCCGGCGGCGATGCTTTCTCAGCTGCCACGCTACCGTATCGAATGGCTGGTGCCTGGCCTGTTGCGTGACAAGGCGATCGCGCTGATGAAGTCACTGCCCAAACAGTATCGCAAGCAGGTGGTGCCAATCCCCAATTGGGTCGATGCCGCGCTTGAAGCGCTGACACCGGACGATGTACCGCTGACCAGTGCGCTGGGTGAGTTCATGCGCGTCAAGACAGGCCTGCGTCTGCCGGAAGATGCCTGGCAGCCCGCAGCGCTTGAGCCGCACCTGTTCATGAACCTGCGTATCGTCGATCAAGACGGCAAGGTGCTGGGTGAGGGGCGTGATCTCGAAGCATTGGAAGCACGCTTCAAGGATTCTGCCGCCGCTGCGGCGCGTGCCATGGCCAATCGCAGCCGTGATGCCACCAGTGAAGTGCTGGAAGACCTGCCCGAGACGCCGATGGCTACCTCGCACAGCACCACCCAGGCGGGCATTCGTGTCGAGGCCTATCCGGCGCTGGTCGTGCGTGCGATGCAGGAAGAGAGTGATGGTCCGGGCGCTGGCATGAGTGCCAAGCAACGCAAGCTGGCGCGCAAGACGGGCAAGAACAGTGCGCCTTCCAGTCACGCCACTGTACCGTCTTCCTCTCAACAACAAGGCGAGCCGAGTCTGGCGGTGGAGCTTTTCGATCATCCTGCCAAGGCGCTCGCGGCGCATCGTGATGGCATCACACGGTTGGCGATGGCGCGTCTGCCGGACCAGGTCCGCTATCTGGACAAGGACATGAAAGCGCTGGAGCGCTGTGCGCTGCTGTTCGCCAAGGTTGGCACGCGCCGTCAGCTGGCAGATGACTTCATCTACAGCGTATTCGAGCAGGTGATGGCGGTTGAGCCGCTGCCGCGCTCACGCGGTGAGTTGCAGGCGCGCCTGGATGATCGGCGTGCCGAGCTGGTGCCGCATGCTGAAGCGCTGATCAAGCCGCTTGAGGCGGCACTGAAGCAGCATCTTGAGCTCTCCAAACGCCTCAAGGGCAAGATCGATTTCTCGATGGCGCTGGTAGTGGCAGACCTCAAAGTGCAGCAGACACGCTTGATACATCCCGGCTTCATCCGTGAAGCGGGCGCATGGCTCCATCAGCTGCCGCGTTATGTCGAAGCGATGTTGATTCGTCTCGACAAGGCGCCGCGTGAGCGCATGCGTGATCAGCGCGACATGGAAGAGGTCAAGGGCTTTGAGTCACGCCTCGATACGCGACTGAACAAGGCCCGTGAGCAGGGCCTGCCGGACGCTGAATTGGAGGATTTTGGCTGGTGGCTGCAGGAGTTGCGCGTGTCGCTCTTTGCCCAGCAACTTGGCACGCTGGAGACAGTGTCCACCAAGCGTCTCGACAAACGCTGGCAAGAGCTGATGGCACGTCGCTGAAGGCTGTTTGAGAATGCTGTCTGGACATTGTCGAGGCTACTCGCGACGTATGCTGCTTGCGTGACTCCTGCGTGGAGGCGAGATTGTGTCGGATGGCCCAAGCTGCATGCAGAGATTGCTGTTTAAGATTCGCCTGAACAAGTCACGAAGCGCTGCGCTCAGGCGTCTGTGACTGGCGATACAACGTACACTGAAGATAATGATTCTGAAGGCGTGATGCAGGTGCGATAGGGGTGACATGATTCTGGTGACATGGCCAGAGGATCTTGATCTCTCCCAGACGATGTACGAAGAGAGGCCTGCGTCGGCCACGCTATCACCATCACACTATTACATAGGCCGTGCCCGGCAGGGCGCCGCCGTCAGGAGTGGATGCATGCCCAGCAATGACAATCTGCGTGCCACTGGCAATCAAGGCAAGACTGCTAACGGCAATCACCGGGTACTGATCACCGGTACCGGGCTCTATACTCCGAAAAATGCCATCAGCAATGAAGCGCTGGTCGCCTCTTTCAATGCCTGGGTGGCAGCGGACAATGCTGCTAACAGTGATGCCATCGCACGCGGTGAGCTGACGGCACGTACCGAATCGAGTGCCGAGTTCATCGTCAAGGCATCGGGCATTCACAGCCGTTACGTGCTGGACGCTGACGGCATCCTCGACCCTGAACGCATGCGCCCGCGTTTGCCTGCTCGTGATAATGATCAGTCCTCCGTGCAATGTGAGATGGGCGTGGCAGCAGCGCACGAGGCGCTGGCCGCTGCTGGTGTCAAGGCCGAGGATCTTGACCTGGTGATCGTGGCCTGCTCGAATCTCGAGCGCCCGTATCCGGCGGTGGCAGTCGAATTGCAGGCTGCGCTTTCGGCCGGCGGTTATGCCTTTGACATGAATGTGGCGTGTAGCTCCGCCACCTTCGGTATCGAGACGGCGGCCAATGCGATCCGCAGTGGTAGCGCCAAGCGTGTGCTGATGGTCAATCCGGAAATCTGTAGCGCACACCTCAATTTCCGTGATCGCGACAGTCACTTCATCTTCGGCGATGCCTGCACTGCTGTCGTGTTGGAGGCCGCCGATGTCGCCACACGCACTGATGGTTTCGAAGTGCTGGGGTCGCGGCTGGTTACTCGTTTCTCCAATGCCATCCGTAACAACTTCGGCTTCCTCAATCGCACTGCTGCGCGTGAGGATGGCGCTGTCGAGTCCGCTGATGACAAGTTGTTCATCCAGGAAGGCCGTCGTGTGTTCCGCGAGGTTTGCCCGTTGGTGGCTGAACTGATCACCACGCATCTGGGCGATATCGATGCCACTGGCAGTGATCTCGATCGCATGTGGTTGCATCAGGCCAACCGCCATATGAACGACATGATTGCGCGGCGCGTACTGGGCCGTGATCCTTCTGAGCAGGAAGCGCCAATCATTCTGGATCGCTACGCCAATACCAGTTCAGCAGGCTCCGTGATTGCCTTTCATCTGCATCATGATGATCTGGCTGCGGGCAGTCTCGGTGTGCTGTGTTCGTTCGGTGCAGGCTACAGCGCGGGTAGCGTGCTGCTAAAACGCTGTGGGTGAAGCAGATTATTGCTTAGGGCAGGGATCCTGCGCTGGCTCTTGGTCGGCGCGAAACGTATAAAGAAAGCCGGATCTGATAGCCAAGGCGACTTTTTGTCCGATGTGAGGCGCAGGGTATGTGCGACACAATAAGCGGGCAGTGAGGGCGCTGCAGGCGTTCAACAGACTTACAGGTGACGAGATGCACACGATCAAGACTTCCCTGCCGGCGTTGCTGGCCATGTCCCTACTGGCCGGGTGCGCCAGTCCGGGCAACAGTGAGCCGAATCCCCAAGACCCGTGGGAGGGCTTCAATCGCAACGTCTATACCTTCAATGACACCCTCGATCGTTATGCACTCAAGCCGGTGGCACAGGGTTATGACTATGTAACGCCTGAGTTGGTGCAGGACGGTGTAGGCAACTTCTTCTCCAATCTGGGAGAGGTGCGCACCATGCTCAACTCGGTGTTGCAGTGGAAGTGGGCGAATGCGGGTGTCTCTACCGGGCGTCTGCTGCTCAACTCTACCGTGGGTATCGGTGGGCTGTTTGATCCCGCGACCGAGCTTGGCTGGAGTGTCGACAAGGAAGATTTTGGCCAGACCCTCGCGGTCTGGGGTACGGGCCAGGGTCCGTATCTGATGCTGCCGCTGCTGGGCCCGAGTACCGTACGTGATACTGCAGGCTTGCCGGTGGACATGTATAGCAACCCGACCACCTACATCGAAGAAGACAAGGTGCGTTACGGCCTCAAGGCGCTCGATCTGGTTGATACCCGTGCCGGATTCCTTGAGCAGGAAAAGCTGATTCAGGGCGATCGCTACAGCTTCATTCGTGATGCCTATCTGCAGCGTCGTGACTTCGAGATCAACGATGGCAAGTTGGGTGATGATCCCTTTGCCAGCGACAGCTTCGATGATACGGACCTCGACGGTGCCTTTGCACCGGAAGATGATAGTCAGTAGGCAGTGTCTGCCGCGATGCGACAGCGCTGTCATGAGGCCCTATCGGACCGTCGGGATTCAAGATCATCTCGAGACCGGGGCTAAAGACTGCCCCTAAGATGGGGCTCACGAGTGTTTCGATTGACTGGCACGAGAGGCTGGCATGACGGATGAGCAAGGCAAGCGTCTGTTGATCGGTCTGATTGATCTGCCCGGTATGCGGCGTGATTCACTGGCGACAGTACTGACAGATGACCACTGTGCTGTCGCTGCCTGCGATAGCATTGCGGCACTGCCTAGCGGTGTCGCGGTGGTGGTGGCGCATGTCGGGGCAGTCGCAAGCCATGATTGGGCGCGACTGGCCGAGCGATTGCCGACCGTGGTGGTCGCCGAGACACGTGGGGACGAATGTCTGCTACCAGCAGTGGAAGCAGGGCTGGTGGACTACCTGATATCGCCGCGCGAGCATGGCTCTGTACTGCGCAGTCTGCTCAAACGGGCCGCGGAGCATCACCAGCTGGCGCATGAGCATGCCAAGGCACGTGCGCGTCTTGAAGAGCTGAACGAACATCTGGAGACTCACCTGGCGTTATTACGTCAGGACCAGCAGGCCGGCGGTCAGATTCAGCAGCGGCTATTGCCCGAGAGTGGTCAACGTATCAATGGCATCTGCTATGAATACTGTCTGTCGCCCTCACTGTATCTGTCGGGAGATTTTCTCGAGTACCAGGCGATTGATGAGCGCTTCAGTCTGTTCTATTTCGCGGATGTCTCCGGGCATGGAGCATCATCAGCTTTTGTGACGGTGCTGCTCAAACTGTTGTTCTCGCGTGCGATACGCCACTGGGACGAGCACACTCCGGAGTCTTTTGGCCCTGAGTGGCTGGCACTGCTCAATCGTGAGCTGCTCGACAGTGGTATCGGCAAGCATGCCACCGTGCTGTGTGGTGTGATTGATCGCGAGACGCGTACGCTGCACTACACGCTGGGTGCTCAGCTACCGATGCCAGTGCTGGTGACACCGGAAGGTACGCTGCAGGTACTGGAGGGCGGTGGTCGGCCGGTTGGCCTCTTCCCAGGCACCCACTATCCGGCGTATCGTGTGGCGCTTCCTGCGCGCTTTCGCCTGTGGCTGGCCAGTGATGGTGTACTGGAGTGCCTGCCCGGAGAGTCGCTGGAAGATAGAACACGAGCACTGCATCAACGGATACTGAGCAGTGATGATGTGCAGGGACTGCGCCGCGGACTGGCGCTGGATGGCGAGTTGCCGGATGACCTTACCCTGATGACGCTGACAGGATTCCATGATGGATGAAGGACGTATCCAGGCCGTGTTTGACGATGGCCTGTTCGTGCTCAAGCTGTCCGGTGATGTGCGCCTGACACTGTGCGCCACGCTGGACCTGCAGGTGCAGCGTGTGGCGGCAGTCGATGGGCTGGAAAGCGTGATCATCGACCTGCGCGAAGCAACCAATGTCGACTCCACGGCGCTGGGCTTTCTGGCCAAGCTGGCGCTGGCGGTACGTGATCGTTTAGTGCTGCCAGCGCAGGTCGTCGCCACACATCCTGACGTGTTGACCATGCTCAAGGTGATGGGGTTTGATGAAGTCGCCAGTGTCGTGGATGCCAATAGCCTGCCAGCGGCAGAACAGGCGGGGCTCGACTCTACCGGCTGCTGTGATGAGGCACCGTTGGCTGAGCTACCGTCTGAAATGCCGGAAGAAGGCGAATTGCGTGGCCGTATTATTGAGGCGCATCGTCTGTTGATGTGTCTGAACGGGCATAATCGTCTCCAGTTCCAGCCACTGATCGAGCTGTTGGAGAGCGAGGAGCAGCGCCAGTCGCACTGAGCCACGCTGTGTCGGCCTGTACCGTCAGGCTCGCGTGGCGTAAGGGTGATCATCTCCTCTCGAGTTCATCCCAATGAAAAGCGCCTGCCGTGAGTCACGGCAGGCGCTTTTTTGCGTCAGTGCGATACGTATCAGCTCGATTCGTACTGATGCACTTAGTGACTACGCAGTTCAGCCAGTAGCGTTTCCAGCTTGCGCTGGTCAGCCATGAACTTGCGGATGCCTTCACCCAGCTTTTCGGTCGCCATGGCATCTTCATTCATGGCCCAGCGGAAGTCGGCTTCGCTAAGTGCTTCCTGCACGTTGCGCTCGGCATCGGACGGGATCAGACGACGCGTCAGCGGACCACTGGTTTCGGCCAGTTCACCCAGCAGTGCGGGAGAGATGGTCAGGCGATCGCAACCGGCCAACGCTTCGATCTCACCGGTATTACGGAAGCTGGCGCCCATCACGATAGTCTTGTAGCCATGGCCCTTGTAGTAGTCGTAGATCGACTTGACTGACTCCACGCCGGGGTCATTGTCGCCACTGAAGTCGGCGTTGGGCTGCTGGGCCTTATGCCAGTCGAGGATACGGCCAACGAAGGGCGAGATCAGTGTCACGCCAGCGTCGGCACATGCCTGAGCCTGCGCAAAGTTGAACAGCAGTGTCAGGTTGGTACGAATGCCATCGCGCTCGAGCTTCTCGGCAGCGCGGATACCTTCCCAGGTAGAGGCGGTCTTGATCAGGATACGTTCCTGACCGACGCCGTTGGCTGCGTAGCGTTCGATGATGCGATGTGCGCGGCGAATGGTTTCGTCAGTATCGAAAGACAGGCGCGCGCTGACCTCGGTAGAGACGTAGCCCGGTACCAGGCCCGCGATTTCAGTGCCGATATCCACGGCCACGGCATCGACAGCGTCATCGATATCAGTCGCTGTGCGAGCCACTTCGGTCAAACGCTCACGGCGTGATGGGTCCTGTGCAGCCTGCAGGATCAGCGACGGGTTAGTGGTAGCATCGGTAGGGGAGAAACGGCGGATAGCATCGAGATCACCGGTATCGGCGACCACTGTGGTCATTTCCTTGAGCTGGGAGAGCTTGTCCTGAGCCATGCAAGATTTTCCTGTGCTGAGCGCGAACCGCCTGATGGCGGCCCGCATGAAGAGGCAAGACGTGAAGGGCAGGGCAGTCGTACCGCCGCCTGCCAGCAGATGTCGAAAATGGACAATGTGATGATTGATGTGAAATTTATCACACTCATGTGACATCCATCACGTGAGTGCTATCAACTGTACCAATTGTGCGGCGGCACGCCCACTGTCGTTATCTGGCGGCAGGACTGTCTATCTTTAAGCAGTCGCGACTAGTGTCTCACTATTGGTGCCGTCGTCATGAATATTCCGGGAGGAGATGTGGACAAGCGTCAAACTCGTCAGCTGGCCTTGTTGGTCGCTGCCAATACTGCACTGGCTCCGTTGGCCATTGATGCCTATCTGCCGGCATTGCCGGCGATGGCGGAAGATCTCGACACCACGGTGCACCATACCGAGTTGTCGCTATCGATCTTTCTGCTCGGCTTCTCGCTGGGGCAGCTGATCTTTGGCCCACTATCGGACCGCCTCGGTCGCAAGCCAGTGTTGCTGTCAGGGATTGCCATCTTCCTGTTGGCGAGTCTGGCGATCACCCAAGTCGATAGCCTCGAGGGCTTGTGGGCACTGCGCTTTGTGCAGGCTCTCGGCGGTGGCGCCTCGGTCGTCAACTCCTCAGCGATCGTGCGTGACTGTTTTAGCGGTCGTGAGGCAGCCAAGGTGTTATCGACCGTGGCGGTGATCATGATGCTGGCGCCGTTGATAGCGCCTGCGATTGGCAGTCTGTTACTGGGGATCGCGGGTTGGTGGTTGATCTTTGCCTTCCTCGCGGCCTATGCGGCCTTTTTGTTGGTGGTGCTGCCACTGTACCTGCCGGAAACCTTGCGTCGCCGCGAGGAAGGAGAGTCACCTGCCAGCATCGCTCAGGTCGCCCGTGACTATGTCAGCGTACTGCGGCATGGTCCGGCGATGGGCTATGCCCTGACGCAAGCGATGGGCTTCGGTGGCATGTTTGCCTTCATTACGGCCTCACCTTACGTGTACATGGAGCACTTTGACGTCACCGCCTCGTGGTATCCGGTGCTGTTTGGTGCCAACATCCTGTTCATGTTCACCGCCAATCGCCTCAACGTGCGCCTGCTGTCACGTTTTTCACCGCCACGTCTGTTGCGCTTCGGTATCGGCATTCAGCTGGCAGCGGCAGTGCTGCTGGTCATGATGTTGGCACTGGGACTGGATCGTCTGTCCATCATTGCTCCATTGCTGATGCTGTTCGTTGGGGCCAATGGCATGGTTGCGCCCAATGCGATCTCGTCTGCGCTTGAATATTTCCCACGTATCAGTGCCACGGCCAATGCACTGATCGGGAGCCTGCAATTTGCCAGCGGTGCGTTGATTGGCATGCTGATCGCGGGTTTGGCACTGAATAGCCTGTGGCCGATGATCCTAGGCATGCTGGCCACGGCGCTGGTGAGCAATATTCTGCTGCGTGTGCTGGCAGGGCGACGTGCACTGGCGCGCCATGAACGATCACAAGCATAAGTACTTCGTTATGAGCGAATAAACCCTTGTCATGGCCTCATGCCGACGCGACTGTCACACAGTTGTCATGAATGCTTGGCAAGGTACTCCCTGTAGACAAGAAGCCAACCTTCAGTGGCTCATTCTTATCGCAAGGAGTTTCAGGCATGCAGGCGTTCCTCAAGACGGGTATTGCAGTCGCGGTCATGGCCGCTTCAATCAGTGCAGCACAAGCGCGTGAGCAGCTACGCATTGTTGGATCTTCCACGGTGTACCCGTTCTCCAGCTACGTAGCTGAAGAGCTGGGCGCGACCAGTGATTTCCCGACGCCGGTCATCGAGTCCACCGGGTCTGGTGGCGGCATGAAGCTCTTCTGCGAAGGTGTCGGTGACAATACGCCGGACATCAGCAACGCTTCTCGTCGCATGAAGGTTTCCGAGTTTGAGCGCTGCGCAGACAACGGTGTGACCGACATCACCGAAGCCAAGATCGGCTTTGATGGTATCGCCTTCGCTCAGTCTGTCGACAACGGCGACATCAACCTGACCCGCGAGCAGATCGCCATGGCCGTGGCCGCTCAGGTACCGGTCGATGGCAAGTTGGTCGATAACCCGTACATGAAGTGGTCTGACATCGACAAGTCGCTGCCGGATCGCAAGATCACTGTCTACGGGCCGCCTTCTACCTCCGGTACGCGTGATGCGTTCGAAGAGCTGGTGATGGAAGTTGCCACTGAAGACATGGAAGGTTACGGCGGCGAAGGCTATACCAATATCCGCCAGGATGGTCACTACATCGCTTCCGGCGAGAACGATAACCTGATCATCCAGAAGCTGACGGAAAACACGGCAGCCTTCGGGATCTTCGGCTACTCCTTCCTCGAAGAGAATGCTGACAAGGTAGTGGGAGCTTCCATCGACGGTGTTGAGCCGGAAGCTGATGCCATCTCCTCTGGTGAGTACCCGGTCTCCCGCTCCTTGTTCTACTACGTCAAGAACCAGCACAAGGATGACGTTCCTGCGCAGGAAGCCTACAACACGCTGTTCATGAGCGAGAAGATGATCGGTGAACTGGGCTACCTCAAGGGGATCGGCTTGATCCCGCTGCCGAAGGCAGAGCGTGAAGCCCTGCGTCAGCAGGTCGAGAGCCGCACCCAGCTGACCTTGGCTGACCTCAAGAAGTAATTGACGCAGCTGACCCTCGACGCGGCCGGCTGCCAATGGTGGCCGGCCCGTTTGCATGATTGCCCGCGGGCCTGCTTGAAGGCCATTGGCCTCAAGCCCGCGGACAGCGCGACTCCGGGACCCGAAAGATGCAGACCCAGCAGATCTTTCTCTTCTTTATAGGCATCGTGGCGTTGTTTGGCCTCGCAGCCTTCTTCATCGGCCGCGGCAAGGCACAGAAAGTGCGTGCCGGCGGTGCCGAGATGTATGCCCAGCCTGATCAATACGGCTGGTTTACGGTGATCTCCAGTGCTGGCCCCGCCATTCTGGTAGGTCTGGCGGCGGTGATCGCCATCGCGACCACGGGCATCGACATCGAAGGCTTCACGCTGCTGGCGACCTGCCTGGTCGTGGCGGGGCTTGGTCTGATGCTGGGACTGTATCTGGTCAAACCCGACTTTCATGCGCGCACCGCCATCGAGACGCTGATTCGTTATGTTCTGATCGGGGCGGCGATGATTTCCATCGTCACTACGTTCGGCATTCTGATCTCCATCGTCTTCGAGGCCATTCGCTTCTTCCAGATGGAAAGTTTCTGGACCTTCATTACGGGCACCACCTGGGATCCGGGTAACAGCTTCCAGCTGTCCGCGGGTCGTGGCGAGGGTGTCGAGAGTACTGCCAACTTCGGTGCAGTACCGCTGTTTGCCGGCACCTTCATGATCACCTTGATCGCGATGCTGGTCGCCATTCCCATTGGCCTGCTGGCAGCGGTCTACATGGCAGAATTCGCTCCCGCCAATGTGCGCACCATTGCCAAGCCGGTATTGGAAGTGCTCGCGGGTATCCCGACCGTGGTCTATGGCTTTTTTGCTGCCATCAGCGTTGCGCCGCTCGTCGTGGATATCTTCTCGCCGCTGGGCTTTGATGCGTCTTACAACAATGCGCTGGCGCCCGGTCTGGTCATGGGCATCATGATCATTCCTTTCATCTCTTCACTCTCCGATGACGTCATCACGTCAGTGCCTGACACCATGCGTCAGGGGTCGCTGGCACTGGGCATGACGCATGGAGAGACCATTCGCAATGTCATTCTGCCGGCTGCACTGCCGGGCATCATCTCGGCTTCATTGCTGGCGGTATCGCGTGCGTTGGGTGAGACGATGATCGTGGTCATGGCAGCTGGTATGCGTCCGAATCTGACGGCCAACCCGCTGGAAGACATGACGACCGTTACGGTGCGTATCGTCGCTGCATTGACTGGCGATCAAGAATTCGCCAGCGCCGAAACGCTGTCAGCCTTCGCGCTGGGGCTGGTGCTGTTCGTGGTCACTCTGCTGCTCAACATGGTGTCGGTGATCTTGATTCGCCGCTTCCGTGAGAAGTACAGCGCCAATAACCTGTGAGGCCGAGACAAGACATGAGCCATTCATTCGACGACATCTCGGCCCAGCTGAAGGGCCGTCATCGCCGCACGCGGCGCCTGAAGATGATGTCCATGGGCGCTTTGGCCCTGGCGGCCAGCTTCCTATTGGTGTTCATCGGCGACATGGTCATGCGCGGCTATCCTGCTTTTCAGCAGGCAGAGCTGAACGTGCCGGTCACCTACAGTGAACAGTCACGCGAGATCCCGCTGGCGGCGGTAGAAGAAGATGTCCGTAGTCTGGTCAGCCGTGGCTGGCTGCGTCAGCTGCCTCGCGCGATGAAAGCTGATCCGACATTGATGGGGCAGACGATCGACAGCTGGGTAATCTCGGATGACCAGGTCGATCAGTACCTCAAGGGTCACAAGTCACACCTGAAGCCGAAAGAGCAGCAGGTGCTGGACCGCATGATCGAAAACGGTACCGCCGAGCTCAAGTTCAACGTCAACTTCTTCACCACGGGTGATTCGAAGCTGCCGGAATATGCCGGTATCTGGTCTGCTGCGATGGGGACGATCCTGACACTGCTGGTCACCTTGGCCTTTGCCTTCCCGGTCGGCGTGATGACAGCGGTCTATCTGGAAGAGTTTGCACCGGACAACCGTCTGACGCAGGCCATCGAGATCAACATCAACAACCTGGCTGCCGTGCCGTCGATCCTGTTCGGTCTACTGGGCTTGGCAATCTTCATCAACTTCTTCGGTATGCCGCGCTCCTCACCGCTGGTCGGTGGTCTGACGCTGGGTTTGATGACACTACCGGTGATCATCATCACCACACGTTCGGCCCTGCGCAGCGTGCCAGATACCATCCGACAGGCGGCCTTCGGCGTGGGGTGCTCGCAATGGCAGGTAGTGCGTGATCACGTATTGCCCTTGTCACTGCCGGGTATTCTGACGGGTTCGATCATCGGCCTGGCACAGGCGATGGGTGAGACGGCACCGTTGATCATCATCGGCATGGTGGCCTTTATCCCGGATGCGCCGGAGTCTATTACTCAGGCAGCTACCGTGCTTCCGGCCCAGATTTTCACTTGGGCGGGCGAGCCGGAGCAGGCCTATGTTGAACGTACTGCGGCGGGCATCCTGGTGCTACTGTCAGTGCTGATCTTTCTCAACGCGGCAGCAGTCATGCTGCGCAAGAAATTTGAGCGTCGTTGGTAGGCAAGCGTCTGGCGACCTGTTGCAAGCAGGTCGCACCGTGCACGTCCTGGCCCACGACTGAATAAGGAATACGAGATCATGAGCATTACTGTCGCCAAGCAGCCTGCCGCAATTCAGCGTCTGGGCACCCCGATCAGCACCAACGAAGATGCCAATCACGAACTGGCCATTCGCGTCGAAAACCTCAATCTTTGGTACGGCGAGAAGAAGGCACTCAAAGATATCAATATCGATATCTTCCAGAAGAATGTCACCGCATTGATCGGCCCGTCAGGCTGCGGAAAGTCTACCTTCCTGCGCTGCCTGAACCGCATGAATGACCTGATTCGCAGCGTGCGTATCGAGGGTCTGGTCGAGATGGACGGTCGTGATGTCAACGCCCGCAAGATGGATGAGGTGGCACTACGTCGTCGTGTGGGCATGGTGTTCCAGAAGCCGAACCCGTTCCCCAAGTCCATCTATGACAACATCGCCTATGCACCGACCATGCATGACCTGGTCAGCCGTCGCGCTGACAAGGATGATCTGGTCGAGAGCGCGCTGCGTGATGCGGGCCTGTGGGAAGAAGTGAAGGATATTCTGGATCAGCCAGGCACCTCGCTATCCGGTGGTCAGCAGCAGCGTCTTTGCATCGCGCGCGCCATCGCGGTCAAGCCGGACGTCATCCTGATGGATGAGCCGACCTCGGCACTTGACCCGATTTCCACCGCGACCATTGAAGATCTGATGGACAAGCTCAAGTCTCAGTTCTCGATTGTCACCGTGACGCATAACATGCAGCAGGCGGCGCGTGTCGCCGACTACACCGCCTTCTTCCACATGGGGGAGCTGATCGAGTACAACGACACCAAGACGATGTTCTCCAATCCGCATACCAAGAAGGCCGAGGATTACATCACCGGCCGTTACGGTTAAGCCGTGGCTTGTCTGTTGTTTGAGTGATGCATCGCCAGGCATGAGCTGTCAGGCATGAACAGCTAGGTATGAACCAGAAAGCCCGGATCCATGATCCGGGCTTTCTGTGTTTTCGGGCGATGGAGCGAATCAGGCTCAGTTGGCCAGACTCAGTTGACCAGCTCGACCGCAATGGCAGTCGCCTCGCCGCCTCCGATACACAGTGCCGCGATGCCGCGCGTCTTGCCGCGACGTTCCAGTGCATTGATCAGCGTGACGATGATACGTGAGCCAGTCGAGCCGACCGGATGCCCCTGGGCACAGGCGCCGCCGAAGACGTTGACCTTATCGTGAGGAATCTTGTGAGCATCCATCGCCAGCAGCGTGACGACGGCGAAGGCTTCATTGATCTCGAACAGGTCGACATCATCGGTGGTCCAGTCGAGTTTCTTCATCAGACTATCGATGGCGCCGATGGGCGCCAGCGTGAACTCGCTGGGATGCTGGGAGTGAGTGCTGTGGCCGAGAATACGCGCCTTGATGGCCAGGCCACGGCTGTCTGCTTCGCCTCGGCTGGTCAATACCAGCGCTGAGGCGCCATCGGAGATGGAGCTGGCGTTGGCGGCAGTGATGGTGCCGTCCTTGGCAAATACCGGGCGCAGTGTCGGGATCTTGTCGATATTGGCCTGGAAGGGCTGCTCATCGCGTTCGACGACAGTATCGCCCTTGCGGCTGGTGACAGTGACCGGCGCGATTTCGGGCGTGATGTCACCGGACTCGATGGCGGCCATGGCACGCTTGAGGGATTCAATCGCGAAGTCGTCCATGCGCTGGCGGTCATAGTGACGCGCATCGGCCACTTCCTGAGCGAACACGCCCATCAGCTTGCCGGTCTCGGCATCTTCCAGGCCGTCGAGGAACATGTGGTCTTTCAGCTCGCCGTGGCCGAGACGATAGCCACCACGTGCCTGCGTCAGTAGGTGGGGAGCATTCGACATCGACTCCATACCACCAGCCAGCATGATGCGGTTGGTGCCGGCACGGATCAGGTCGTGGGCCAGCATGGTGGCTTTCATGCCGGAACCGCACAGTTTGTTGATGGTGGTGGCGCCGATGCTGTCCGGCACCCCGGCCTGGCGCATCGCCTGTCGTGCCGGCCCTTGCTTGACGCCAGCGGGGAGCACGCACCCAAAGATGCCTTCGTCGATATCGGCAGGCGTCAAGCCGGCGCGTTCGATGGCGGCCTTGATGGCCACGGCGGCAAGCTCGGGGGCGCTCATGCTCGAGAGTGAGCCCTTGAGGCCGCCCATTGGCGTGCGGGCACCCGCAAGAATGACGATGTCATCGGCGCTGACGGCCGGAGAAAGAGTAGACATGGCGGTCTCCATTTGTTGTTGTCAAAGCGGTTGTCAGAAGAAGGGTCTGTGGCTGATGCAGCCGTTATTGGATGACTGATGCAACGCTGTCTGGCCAGCCCGAGAGGAGCGGCGGCAGCGGTTGCGTGGGCAGTGATGGCGTTGTGATCACTGCGCGGCTGTGCTTTGATCCATTCAATCCCATAAACCAAGCAAGCGCTAGTTATACGATGAATGTAGCCACCACCTCACCCCGTCGCAAGGAGCTGGTCCGTATCGCCGCCCGCCTGTTTGTGGAGGAGGGATACGACCGCACCACCGTGCGTATGTTGGCCCAGGAAATGGGCATCAAATCAGGCAGCCTGTTTCATCACTTCGCTGACAAGCAAGAAATCCTGTGTGCCGTGATCGAAGAGGGCATGTTCAGCGCGCTGGCCATTGCCCATGAGCATCTGGCGAATCTCGATAACTCCCTGGCCGCTGATACTCCCCGTGCACAGGCGCATCTGCGTCTGCTGGCGCTGGCGCGTGCCCACTTGGACACGTTGCTGACGGACCGTAACGCGCATGTCGTCGCGCTTTACGAATGGCGCCGCATTGAAGGTCCGGCGCGTGAGCATCTTGTCCAGCAGCGCGATGAGTATGAAGCCTTGTGGCGTAGCGCTATCGAAGACGGCGTCGCGACCGGGTTACTGCGTGGTGATGCCTCGTTACTGCGGCAGTTTGTACTGGGCGCGCTCAACTGGAGCGTGCGTTGGTACCGTGCAGACGGTGAACGCTCGCCGGATGAACTGGCTGAAGCCTTGATCGATAGCGTGTGTCATCCGCAGTGAGTGTTTCTCGTCGCCTTCAACTTTCGGTCAGTGAGGTCAACCAGTGCTTGCCGTGCGTCTGGCTTGTCGCTAAGTTGACGTTTACGTTAACTGTAAATATGTCCTGATAGCAATATCCACACATTCATGTGACACCATTCGTACTGCTCATCTCCCATGCATAATCCAGGAGTTCAACCCAGGAGCCAGTCCCGCCATGACGACACGCGATACAACAACAAACCGCACGTCACGCGCTGCCAATGTTACCTCTGCAACAGACGCTACCTTCGAGCCGACGCCTCATCAATCGCTGCAAGAGTATCTGGCCAGCTTTGATATCGATGCCTTGCGCAGTGAACTGTTGGCGTCAGGACTTGAGTCTGAACCAGAACCTGAGCGCTTCACCGGCAATGCCTTCGAGGCGTGTGTCGGGCGTCATCTGCGTGCTGGTCGGGGCGAGTCGATTGCATTGGTACACGAAGACGAGCAGGGCAACGTCAGCGAGATGAGTTATGCAGCACTGGATGACCTGAGTGCCAGGATGGCCACGGCGCTGGCGGCGCAAGGAGTAGTCCCGGGAGATCGAGTGGCTTGCATGTTGTCACGCACGCCGGAGCTGCTGGTAGCGCTGGCGGCGACCTGGCGATTGGGGGCGGTCTATCAGCCACTATTCACGGCCTTTGGACCTGACGCGCTTGAATATCGTCTGGCGCGTGCCGAGACGAGAGTGGTGATTACCGAGACGGCTCAGCGGTTCAAATTCAATGAGCTGGAGCGTCACCCGTCGATTATCTGTGTGCGTCGGAGAGATGAATCGCTGCAGGATGGCGATCTCGACTGGCAGGTCCTGGTGCAAAGCGAGCCGCTGGTGCAGCCGCCGGTACCGCTATCGAGCGATGCACCTTTCCTGCAGATGTTTACCTCTGGCACGGTCGGCAAACCCAAGGGTGTGGCCGTCGCGCTGAATGCGCTGCCAGCCTTCTGGCTCTATCAGCGATTGGCGATTGACCTGCGGCCCGATGAGCGTTTCTGGAACATGGCAGACCCCGGCTGGGCTTACGGGCTCTATTACGCGATTACTGGGCCGTTACTCCTTGGTGCGACGACCTATTTTATGCAGTCGCCGTTTACTGCAGAAGGCGGCCTGGCCTTCATGGAGCGCCACCGTATCGATAACTTTGCCGCAGCGCCGACGGCTTATCGCATGCTCAAGGCATCAGGCGTCTGCGAAGGCGCTTTTGAACGACTGAATCTGCGTGTGGCTAGCTCTGCCGGCGAGCCGCTGAATACCGAGGTCGTGGGGTGGGTCGAACGCGAACTGGGCTGTACGGTGATGGATCATTACGGTCAGACCGAGACAGGCATGACCTGCTGTAATCATCACGCACTGGCACATGAGATCGTCGTTGGTAGCGTCGGCTTCCCGCTGCCCGGCTATCGCCTGGCGGTGTTGGATGCCGAGTATCGTGAGCTGCCGCCGGGTGAACCTGGTGTGCTGGCGGTAGACATCGCACGTTCTCCCGCCCACTTCTTCGCGGGTTACACCTGGCAGGAGAAGCAGCCTTGCGTCGAGGGTTATTACCTGACCGGCGACGTAGTGGTGGCTGAGCCCGATGGCCGCTTCACCTTTGCAGGGCGTGATGATGACATCATCACGACGGCGGGCTATCGCGTTGGACCAGCCGATGTCGAGAACGCGATTCTGGCACACCCTGCGGTCGCTGAATCTGCAGCCGTAGGCAAGCCGGATGATATCCGCGGCGAGATCATCAAAGCCTACGTGGTGCTGCGTGATGGTCATGTCGGCAGTGAGACACTGGCTGACGAAATTCGTCAGAGTGTGCGTCAACGGCTTTCCGGTCACAGCTACCCACGTGAAGTGGCCTTCGTCGATAGTCTTCCCAAGACACCCTCGGGCAAGATTCAGCGTTTCTTGTTACGTGCCGAGGCACGTGAAGATTGAGTCTGGTTCATGTTCGTCAATGGACTGACTGTTTATCCCTTGTTTTGGAGAGTTTTGCATGAAGATTGCCAATCACTGCTTCTTGATCACCGGCGCGGCGTCTGGCCTTGGCGCTGCAACCGCCGCTCGTCTTGTCGAGGCAGGTGGTCGGGTGGTGCTGGCAGATGTCTCTGAGGCTGCACGCGACCAAGCTGATGCGCTTGGCGATTCCGCTCGATTCTGCCATTGCGATATTACTGACAGTACCAGTGTCGATGCAGCGCTAGATGTCGCTGAGCAAACCTTCGGCAGCCTGCAGGGCGTCATTCATTGTGCAGGAGTGGTCAGCGTTGCCAAGCTAGTCGACCGTGAGGGGGAGCCGGCACCGTTGGAAGGCTTTGAGCGCACGCTCACGATTAACCTGATCGGTACCTTCAATGTGGCGCGTCTGGCTGCCGCCCGCATGGCGCGTAACGCGGCCGAAGGCGAAGACAATGAGCGCGGGGTGATCATCAATACCGCTTCGGTGGCGGCGTTTGATGGTCAGGTGGGTCAGTGTGCTTACAGCGCCTCCAAAGCGGGTGTGGTGGGTATGACATTGCCGATGGCACGTGAGTTGGCACGCCACGGTATTCGCGTGATGGCCATTGCCCCAGGCGTGTTTGAGACGCCGATGATGGCGGGTATTCCAGAGCCGGCCCGCGAAGCGCTATGTGAAGCGGTACCGTTTCCCAAGCGCCTTGGACGGCCCGATGAGTTTGCCAAACTGGCCGAACACATCATCACCAATACCATGCTCAATGGTGAAGTGATTCGCCTCGATGGCAGCATCCGCATGGCTTGATGTCAGACACTGTCGTGCGAGAAGCACAGAGGCAAGACACCGAATTGATGAATTGATGGACGGTTTATCTCTGGGGGAGATATTGCTCGACCGCGACTGCGGTCGGGCTTTTTTTCGTCTGCCGTTTGTCGCATCTAGCGGCTTCTGCCACCAATGTATCAGGCTTTGAATCAAACGATTGCTTGACTGGATACTCAGTGAGAGGCTAATTTCAAACACATGTTTGATAGCGGTGCGTCATGCTTTCCCAGCGCGAACATGATGGCTGCTATCCCGTTCAGCCCCTCTCATTCAAATACGCACCATTCACGTCTGCATTCTTCACGTGTACATGAGTGTCTGCGTCAGGTCAGCGCCGCCGCGTCGCGACGGCTCAAGGAGAACAGCATGCCGGACTATCAGGCGCCCTTGCGCGACATTCGCTTCGTGATGAATGAACTGCTCGACTATCCGTCTCACTACGCGCGTCTGCCGGGCGGTGAGGATGCGAGTGACGATATCGTCAGCGCCATTCTCGAAGAGGGCGCACGCTTCGCCAATGAAGTGCTAACACCGCTTAACCAGTCCGGTGATCGTGAGGGCTGCACCTTCGAAGGTGGTGAGGTCAAGGTGCCGAGCGGCTTCAAGGAGGCCTACCAGCAATATGTCGAGGGCGGCTGGCCGAGTCTGGCGGCGGCGCCTGAGCACGGTGGACAAGGCTTGCCACCGTCGCTGGCAATGGTGCTGTCTGAGATGGTCGCGTCAGCCAATCTGTCCTGGGGCATGTATCCGGGTCTGTCGCATGGCGCGATGGATGCGCTCAAGCATCATGGTAGCGAGACGCTCAAAAACACCTATCTCACCAAGCTGGTAGAGGGCCGCTGGACCGGTACGATGTGTCTGACGGAACCTCACTGTGGCACGGATCTTGGCCTGATCAAGACCCGCGCCGTGCCGCTGGATGAGACGGATGACAACGGTGGCTACGCCATCAGTGGCACCAAAATATTCATCTCTGCCGGTGAACATGATCTTTCCGAAAACATCGTCCATCTGGTGCTGGCCAAGTTGCCGGATGCACCGGAAGGTTCGCGCGGTATCTCATTATTCGTGGTACCCAAGTTCTTGCCGGACGCCAGTGGTGAAGCGGGCGAACGTAATGGCGTCAGCTGTGGTTCCATCGAGCACAAGATGGGCATTCACGGTAACTCTACCTGCGTGATGAACTTTGATTCGGCAACCGGCTATCTGGTGGGCCCGCCTCACAAGGGGCTGGTCTGCATGTTTACCATGATGAATGCTGCGCGTCTCGGCGTGGGTATTCAGGGTGTTGCACTGGCACAGGCCAGTTTTCAGAACGCCTTGGCTTATGCACGTGACCGGCTGCAGATGCGTGCGCTATCGGGTGCCAAGGCACCGGAAAAGGCCGCCGATCCGATCATCGTGCATCCGGATGTCCGCCGTATGCTGTTGACCCAGAAGTCGATTGCCGAAGGTGGTCGCATGCTGGTGATGTATGCCGCCCAGCTCAATGACATCGTCGAGAGCTTCGAGGATGGCGAAGAAAAGACGCGAGCCGATACCGTGTTGGGGTTGCTGACGCCCATCGTCAAAGCCTTCCTGACCGAAACGGGTTTCGAAGCCACCAATCACGGTGTGCAGGTCTTCGGGGGGCACGGCTTCATTCAAGAGTGGGGGATGGAACAGTTCGTGCGTGATGCACGTATCACACTGCTCTATGAAGGCACTACCGGTATTCAGGCGTTGGATCTGCTCGGGCGCAAGGTGCTGATGAGTCAGGGCGAGTCGCTGAAGGTCTTCACCAAAGAGATCCACAAGTTCTGCCAGGCCAGCGAAGGCAGCGAGTTTGCTGGCCCGCTGTCTGAACTGAATCGCGAGTGGGGCGAATTGACCATGACGGTAGGCATGAGTGCGATGCAAGATCGTGAGGCGGTCGGTGCTGCAAGTGTCGATTACCTGATGTATGCAGGCTACGTGACACTGGGTTATCTGTGGGCGCGTGCTGCAGCGACAGCCAGTGCTGCGCTTGCCGCTGGGGAAGGTGATGCCACTTTCTATCAGGCCAAGCTGGATACTGCACGTTTCTACTTCCAGCGTATCCTGCCACGTACTCAGGGCCATGCTGCCATGATTCGCGCTGGTGGAGAGACGCTGATGGCGCCAACCGTTGAAGGTTTTGGCAGCGGTTTCGAGCTATAGATTTTCCGTAGACGCTGTAGAGGTTCGCTGAGCCTATCGTCAAATGTCTTGTGGTGGGAATCGGTGCTCGCAAGAATTTATTATTTATTAGAAACAGTAGGTTGCAGGAAATCGCTGTTTTTACGGAATGCATGCCTCCAGTCAGTGCGCTCTGACTCGGTATTCTCGGGGAGACTTCGGTCTCCCTTTTTTTATCTGCGACATTGACCAATCATTGAGTGACAAGGCTTGGCTTGGCTCGCGTAGGCGGCCAATATGAGCGCATCGCAGTACTGCATTGGGCAGTGAGCAGCAGGGCATGACAGCACAGGTGGCAGGATGCATAGGAACGATATCCATGAGACGCCGCAGGTGGCAGGGGAGGCGACGGCTTCTCATGGCGAGGAAAGCTGGCAGATGCCAAATGATCAGGCTGCGCTGAGTGCGGGGACGACCAGTGAGGAGGCAACCACGCGAATGGAGGTGCCGAGGGACGAGCGCCAGCAGGAAGCGCGCGTGCTTTCTGGCCGAACCATCGCCCGGCCGACGGTACGACAAGCACTGGAAATTCATCCGCTATTGGTTGGTTTGGCCGCGCTGATCATCATCATTGGGGGCATGAAACTGGCGGCGGACCTTGTTGTACCGCTGCTGCTGGCCGTGTTCGTGGCGGCAGTGTGCGATGCCCCCGTACGCTGGCTTGCGCGGCATGGCATCGGTCAGCGTTTTGGGGTGCCGATCGTCATTCTGACTGTCTGTGTGCTGTTTTCCTCTCTGGCGGCGTTGCTGGTGTCCCGCTTTACTGCCTTCAGTGATGAAATGCCCAAGCTGGAGGAAAGCCTGCGCACGCACTACCAGAGCTTTCTGGAATGGTTGGCGAGCAATGGTCTCTCCATCGCTCCGGCGCATTTCAGTGAGTTGATCGACCCTGCGTCACTGACCCAGTGGGTGCCGAATCTGCTGACAGGGTTGGGAGGGCTGCTTTCGTCCAGCGTCATTATTGTGCTGACAGCGACCTTCCTGCTTTACGAAGCATTGTCGTTGCGTGACAAGCTGGTCAGTACGCTGCGTAGCCCGCATGTCAGCCTGAGACGTTTCACATTGTTCTCGCTGACATTGCGCCGCTACCTGGCGGTCAAGACCTTGATCAGTCTGATCACGGGTGCCTTGGTCGGCATCAGCTGTCTGGTGCTCGGGGTCGAATTCGCTTTCCTGTGGGCCACGCTGGCGTTCTGTCTCAACTATATCCCCAATATCGGCTCGGCATTGGCTGCCATTCCTGCCGTGCTGCTGACACTAGTGATGCCGGAAGGCGGGCCCGTTACGGCACTGATGCTTGGGGGCTGCTACATGGCAATCAACTTCATTCTTGGCAACATGATTGAACCGCGAGTGATGGGGCGCACGTTGGGTCTTTCGACACTGGCAGCCTTTCTGTCGCTGGTCGTGTGGGGTTGGGTGTTCGGGCCGGTCGGTATGCTGCTATCGGTGCCGATTACCATGACGTTGAAAATTGCGTTCGACTCCCACCCCGGTACTCGCTGGGTATCTCGTCTACTCGGGCCATCGGTGAGACGTATCCGGCGGCGCCAGCACATGACGGAATGATATGAGGCAGTGAAGTGAAGGCCTGGGTCGACAGTTTACGGCCGACCATGCAAAAACCCCTGTCACGTGGTACGTGACAGGGGTTTTTCGTGATGGAGCATGTGTGTCAATACGCCCTGCATCACGCAATCTATTGAGCCTGATCGCTCGATCGAGCCTCAAGCATTCAAGTAGATTTGATCAGAGGTTCTGCTCGATGAACTGGCTCAGCTGACCCTTGGACTGCGCGCCGACCAGTGATGCTACCTTGGCGCCAGACTTGAAGAGAATGACGGTCGGAACGCCGCGCACGCCTTGCTCGGCAGCAATTTCCGGTGCGTCATCGACATTGACGTTGACGATCTTCAGGCCTTCGCCTCGCTCGTTGGCCACTTCTTCGACAACCGGGGCCATCATCTTGCACGGGCCACACCACGGTGCCCAGAACTTCAGCAGTACCGGGGCTTCAGCGTTAAGAACTTCCTGTTCGAAGTTAGCGCCGGTGACATCGACGTGATTGGACATCTTGTTTCTCCAGGGGATTCGTTTCGCTGTCTGCGGCAAGGCCGGGACATGCAGGCTGTGCCCGATGGTAGCGCCACTTTCCATCACTGACAAATGGGCATTGTCCATCGGCTCAATAGCAGAGGGTTATGGTCGTATGTGTTTTTATAGCTGTTTTCTTGGTTTGAGGGAATATCCCACCTAACGAAAACGGCGCTGGCCAGTGATAAAAGGCCAGCGCCGTCACGCTCAAACGCTTAAGTGAGCAACATCTCAGGGCGATCAGAAGAAGGCATAACGAATCCCCAATACCAGCAGCAGGGTGGTCAGCAGCCCTTGCAGCAGCCCGCCCGGCATATGACGTGTCAAACGTGCACCGAGGCTGATGGCCGGCAGTGAGCCTATCAGCAACGCGCCGAGCAATATGAAGTCGACATTGCCCAGCCACAGGTGCCCGAGACCCGCGACCAGCGTCAACGGCACGGCATGCGCGATATCGGTGCCGACGATACGGGCGGTGGTCAGCAGCGGGAACAGCATGATCAACACGGCCGCACCAAAGGCGCCTGCGCCGACGGACGACAATGTGACGCAAACGCCGAGCACGATGCCGGAGAGTACGGTCAGCGGCGCGGCATGACGCACGATGAAGCTTTCCGGGCTGATCAAACCCAGCAGTCGCTTCTTGAACAGCAAGACAGTCGCCGTCAAGATCAGCATCACACCCAACATGCCTTTGATCAGTCCGGCGTAGGCGGTCGGGTCCGTGAAGAAAGTATGCAGCACAGCGATGGTCAACAGCGCCGCCGGCAGTGAGCCGATCGCCAGACGCCGCGCGATGGTCCAATCCACGTGGCCCTGGCGATGATGTGCCCAGGCACCACCGGCCTTGGTGATGGCGGCGTACAGCAAATCAGTACCGACGGCGACATGCGGCGGGAAGCCGAACATCAGTAGCAGAGGCGTCATCAGCGAGCCGCCGCCAACGCCAGTGACACCGACCGCGAACCCTACTCCGGCGCCTGCTAGCACGTATAGCAGCAGTTGTGTGACTTCCATCCCTACCTACCCCCTTGTCAGGTTACTGTCGCCAATCTACTCTTGAGCGTATATTCCCGAAAGGAATCATTATTCATGATTTTATCGCCCGATCATCTTAGCAAGGTGGCCGGCCATGTCTGGGCCACTGTCACGCTGCCTTGCGTCGACGGGGCTTCTCAGGAGAGTGATGCCGCATGAAACTCCAGCAGTTGCGTTATATCTGGGAAGTGACCCGACACAATCTGAATGTGTCGGCCACGGCGCAAAGCCTCTATACCTCCCAGCCGGGGATCTCCAAACAGATCCGCCTGCTGGAAGATGAGCTGGGTGTCGAGATCTTTGCACGCAGCGGCAAGCATCTGACGCGCGTGACCTCGGCGGGTGAGTCGATCGTTGAGCTGGCAAGCCAGGTGTTGCGGACAGTGGAAAACATCAAGCATGTCGCGCAGGAGCACAGTGATGACCGCCGCGGTAGCCTGTCGATTGCCACGACACATACCCAAGCGCGTTATGCCTTGCCGCCGGTGATCGCCGATTTCACGCGCAAGTACCCAGATGTTGCGTTGCACATGCAGCAGGGCACGCCCAAGCAGATCGCCAGCATGGTGAGCGAGGGGCAGGCGGACTTCGCCATCTGCACCGAGTCGCTGGAGCTATTCAACGACCTCATCCTGCTGCCGTGCTATCGCTGGAATCGCTGTATTCTGGTGCCGAAGGACCATCCGCTGGTGGCTGTCTCTGAAGGCAGCGGCCTGACGCTTGAGTGCCTGGCGGATTACCCGTTGGTCACCTACACCTTCGGCTTCACCGGGCGTAGCCAGCTGGATGATGCCTTCAAGACGCAAGGGTTGACCCCGAATGTGGTGCTGACGGCCTCGGATGCCGATGTGATCAAGACCTATGTTCGTCTGGGCATGGGCATCGGTATCGTGGCGCACATGGCGGTGGATGAAGTGGCTGATCAAGACCTGGTCGCGTTGGATGCCACGCATCTGTTTGATAGCTCCACCACCAAGATCGGCATTCGTCGCGGTACCTTCATGCGCAGCTACATGTTCGAGTTCGTCGAGCGCTTCGCACCGCACCTGACGCGTGACCGTGTCGAGGCGGCACTGGCAGCAGGCCCGCGTCATGAGCACGAGATTTTCCATGATATCGAGCTGCCGATACGCTGATTCTCGTGACCGAGGATCAACATGCCTGCATGGAAAGTGAAATCCCTGCTGAGTGAGTCGCACATGAAAAAGCCCGCCTCTGAAAGAGGCGGGCTTTTTGTTTCCAACGAAGGCCGCAAGCTGGGTTTGATGAGCGCTATCAGTGTGCCAGGTGCAGGCCACATTCGCGGTTATCTTCCGCCTTGGTCGGATCAACGTAGTCGAACTCGTTGGGCAGGTCGTGGGCGACCAGATACTCATGCATCTGCTTGGAAGACCAGTTGAGCACTGGCGCGACCTTGATCAGGCCATCGCCATTCAATGAGGCCGGCTGCATTCCAGCACGGAAGGCAGTATCGCTGGCACGTACGGCGGTGAACCACATCTCGGGATTCAGTTCGCGCAGGGCACGTTCGAAGGGCTCGAGCTTCACTTCACGAGTGAAGGCTTCGTGACGCGGATCATCGATATGCGGCGTGAGGCCATCGACGGCTTCACGGTGAGCGCGAGTGCGCTGCGGCAGATAGATGATGCGGTTCAAGTTCAGCTTGCGCGTCACCTCATCGGCGAAACGATAGGTGGCATCGGTGTTGTAGCCGTTGTCCATCCACACGATGGGAATGTCGGGACGAAAGCGCGTGACCATGTGCAGGATCACCGCCTCGAATGGACGGAAGTTGGTGGTGCAGATGGCGCGCTTGTCCAATGACAGTGCCCAGCGTGCTAGGGCTTCGGGATCATTGCCAAACTCGGCATTGATACGGGAAAGATCGAAAGTATCGGACATGATGAGGCTCCAGAACGAAGGCACGTCCGAAGGAGCGGGACGCAGGGCTGATCAGCGTGCATGACGACCATCAGCAGGCGAATATCGCTCAAGGAGACGTGCGGGAATGCGCCTACCCTATCAAAGGCAGGCACCACTTCCCCAATACGAATTGGTTCGATCGTTATATGCCATTGAGTTATGGCCGAGGATAAGACTTATAACAACTTCCCGATACTGGTGGGTATCATGCCAGTACATCCATCAGGCGTTGGATCTTGGCCAGGCTCTCGCGATATTCGGCTTCTTCCTCGGAATCCGCGACCAGGCCGCCGCCGCCCCACAGGTGTACGTGGCCCTCGGCGATCACGGCGGTGCGGATCGCGATGGAGGTATCCATATGGCCGCGGATATCCAGATAGCCGAGGCTACCGCAGTAGCCGCTACGGCGTACTGGCTCCAGTTCTTCGATGATCTGCATCGCGCGTACCTTGGGAGCACCGGTGATGGAGCCACCGGGGAAGGCGGCACCGAGCAGATCCAGAGCGTCGTAGCCTTCGGCCAGCTCGCTGGTGACGGTGCTCACCGAGTGATGCACGTTGGCGTAGCTTTCCAGTGCACACAGTGAGGGGACCTTGACACTGCCGGGAGCGGAGACACGCCCGAGGTCATTGCGTAGCAGATCGACGATCATCACGTTTTCAGCACGGTCCTTGGGGCTAGCCATCAGTTCAGCCGCCAAGTGCGCATCTTCTTCCGGCGTCATGCCGCGCGGACGCGTGCCCTTGATGGGCTTGGTCTCGACGGCGCGATGATTTACCTCAACGAAGCGTTCCGGCGAGACGGAGACGATGGCCATTTCCTCGCCTAGGGTATCCTTCCAGCTCAGGTAGCCGGCATAGGGCGTCGGCGTCGCGCGGCGCAGCTTGCAGTAAGCCTCCCAGCTGTCACCGTGACAGGCCGCCGTGAAACGCTGCGTCAGATTGATCTGGTAGCAATCACCCGCGTGAAGATAGTCCATGACCTGACGGAAGCGTTCGCCATAGCCCTCGCGATCAAGTCGCGGCGTAAAGGGGGTGTTGAGCACGAAGACTTCTGTGCTCGGCGCTGGATGCTCAAGCCATTCAAGCACCTGCTTGCGTCGCTGTGGCGTGGCAACCAGCCAGCTTTGCTGGCGCTTGTGGTCACAGATCAGTGCCCAGTCATACAGCCCGAGTCGGGCCCAGGGTAGTGGGATGTCGTCCTGTGCCGCCACCGGCAGCTGCTCCAATGCACGCCCGAAATCGTAGCTCCAATAACCGAGTAGGCCCGCGATGAACGGCAGATCACTCGAGGCGAGGTCATGCGCCGCAAGTTGCTCGCCGGAAAGCGAGTGGGGCAACAGCGACAGCAGCTGGCGCTGGGCATCAATTACCGGCAGGGTCTCGAGACGATCAAGCGCTGCACTGAACCTGTCCAGATCGCTCAGCGAGGCGCGTAGCGGTCCACTGAGCTTGCTGCCGTGCTCGGCCTGTTCCAGCAGGGCGATCGGGTCAGTACTGATGATGTCGAAACGCCCTCCGGCACTGGAAGGCTGGCCACTATCAAGCAGCACAGCTTCTGGCCGCGCGCGCAGGCGCGCAAAGCGTGAAAGGGTAGAGGCCTCATCCTCCGGGACGATGGAGTAAGGCAGGGCGACGATTTCGAGCGTGATGGTCATGACAGCTTCCGTTGGCGGACAGGGCATTCTAGGCATCCCGGCGTCATTTGTCCGCCCATGCGTGTGATTCGCTCGTATGGAGTCATCGGACTTGTCGTGGGCGCGACAGCTGATTAAGGTGCCCGTTTCCCGAGCCACGTTGCCCTTCAACGTGTCCGCCGCATTGCTGGAGTCATCGCATGCATCCTGATTTTTCACATGACCAACATTTGCTCGCGCGCCCCGATCAGCAAATCTTCTGGCAGCGTCTGACACGTCGCGATAGTCAGAGCGGGCGGCGGCTGTTGATGCTGCACGGCGCTGGCGTAGCGGGCACTCTGACCTGGGCGCCGCTGATCGGACATCTCACTGCCCATGATGAGCTGATCATTCCTGATCTGCGTGGCATGGGACAGACCGTTGCGCTCGAAGGGGGAGAGCCTTCCTTCACGCTCGAACAGGTGGTAGAGGACGTGATGGCACTGATTGAGACACAGCGCATCACGCACTTCGATCTGATCGGTTATAGCTTCGGTGGACTGGTGGCGATGCGCCTTGCCCAGCGTCTGCGTCATGAACGCCCGGACGTGCGCATCGGCGATATCAGTCTGCTGGAACCTGCGCTGCTGGAACGCGAATGCCACTCCACCATGCTCAAGGTACGTGAAGGTTATGCCGAGGCCGCGCATGCCATGCGTGAAGCCGCTAGCCCCGAGGCGGGTATCACCGCGTTCCTCGACCTGATCTCACCGCATCGCACACGCAATCCGCGTGCTGAACGCATGATGGTGACACGGCTGGCGCACCGTCACCTCGGCTTTGCCAATGCGCTGGATTGCGTCACCCATGCCGTGCGCGAGATCGATCGCGATGTCCTGTTGGCAGATGTCATGGCGGCAGGAGGCGAGGTGCGCAGCATGGTGGGTGGCAAGAGTCCCGAGACCCTGCGTGAGTATCACGGCCTGTTGGCAGAACGTCATGCAGGTTGGCAGTCACTGGAAATTCCTGGCACTGATCACTCTCTGCCTTTCCAGAAGCCGCGGCGCATCGGCGCTGAGCTTAGCTTTGAATGAAGGCCGTCGGCGAGGTTGTGTGAGTCAGTGCTGAACGATTGTCGACAAGTCATCGAATATCTCATCATAGACCGTTATTGAAAAAGCCCTGTCAGTGTCCACTGACAGGGCTTTTTCTCGCCTGTAATTCCACGGTATATCGCTGCTTCTGGAAAGGGTGAAAGAATGAAGTCTTTGCGCTGTTAGGCGTATGAGGGTTGTTTTATCAGGTTTTATTGAACGTGGTTATCCACGTCTACCGCCAAAGGTGTAGACGTGAAGGTGGATTGTATCTTGACCCATCTCAGCTGGCTGGCTAGTCTGGCAGTCATTGAATGATTGTCGACAATGGTGTGTCGTCACGATTCACACATCCTTGTGCTAATTCCTGTCCCTTGCTTAGCCGGATTGCCTGACTGCCATGACCACCGATGCTTTTCACAACGCCACTGCAGCCCGAAGCTTGGCGCGTGGCGCCACTGCCGAACTGGCCGGTAGCGCCGCTGCCAGCGGAGCCCCCTTGCCGGCAGCAGTGACCCCGGAAGTACGCACGCTAGCCGAGCGAGTCTTTCATCAGCTGCAAGACGCTATCGTGCGAGGCGAGCTGGCACCGGGCAGCAAGATCACTGAGCCAGGGCTGGCGCAGGCCTATGGCATCTCGCGTGGCCCCTTGCGTGAAGCCATGCGCCGCCTGGAAGTGCATCGGCTGATTGAGCGTGTGCCGCATGTCGGTGCGCGGGTGGTCAAGCTATCGATGACCGAGCTGTTGGAGCTCTTCGATGTACGCGAGGCGCTGGAAAGCATGGCCGCACGACTGGCTGCGAAGCATATGACCACGGAGGAAGTTGCTCGCCTGCGTAGTGTGCTCAAAAGTCACGAACAGCAGTCGGACCTGAAGACCGGCACCGCCTACTTCCAGAAGGAAGGGGACCTCGATTTTCACTATCAGATCGTGCTCGGCAGCCATAACCACATGCTGATGACGATTCTGTGCGATGACCTCTACTACCTGGTGCGCATGTATCGCACCCAGTTCAGTGCCAGTGGCTCACGTCCTCACAAGGCATTCGTCGAACACCATCGGATCGTCGATGCCATCGAGTCAGGCGATGAAGAACTGGCGGAGCTGCTGATGCGTCGCCATGTCAGCGCTTCACGCGAGAACGTGGCGCGGCGTTATGCAGCCACGCTCAAGGAAGAGCAGGGCGAAGAGTAGTCCGGTTCTAGCGCTAATAATTCCAACACTTTCACTACTTACATGGGCCTAGCCCGGGAGATGTCATGTCACGCCACCTGAGTTCCACCGCCTTGCAGAGCCCCGGCGCACGTTTTCGCGCCGCGCTTGAGGCTAATCGTCCGCTGCCTATCGTTGGCACTATCAATGCTTATACCGCGATCATGGCGGAGCGCGTTGGCCACAAGGCGATCTATTTGTCTGGTGGTGGCGTGGCCAATGCCTCCTATGGTCTGCCGGATCTTGGCATGACCAGCATGAATGACGTGCTGGAGGATGCGCGCCGTATCACTGCGGCCAGCGAGCTGCCGCTGCTGGTCGATATCGATACTGGGTGGGGCGGCGCTTTCAACATCGCCCGCACGGTCCAGGAGATGGAGCGTGCGGGTGTCGCGGCAGTACACCTGGAAGACCAGGTCGCTCAGAAGCGCTGTGGTCATCGTCCCAACAAGGCCATCGTCTCCTGCCAGGAGATGGTCGATCGCATCAAGGCTGCCGCCGATGCCCGTCGTGATGACGACTTCTATCTGATCGCGCGTACCGATGCCTTCCAGAAGGAAGGGCTTGAGGCTGCGGTTGCACGCGCCAATGCCTGTGTCGAAGCGGGGGCAGACGCCATTTTCGCCGAGGCGGTACATACCTTGGAGGATTACCGCGCCTTCTGTGACGGTGTTGATGCGCCGATTCTGGCCAACATCACCGAATTCGGTGCGACACCGCTATTCAATCAGCGTGAGCTGGGCGATGTCGGCTGCCGGATGGTGCTTTATCCGCTGTCTGCCTTCCGTGCCATGAATGCCGCTGCGCTCAAGGTATATCAGAACATTCACGACAAGGGCGATCAGCAGGATGTGGTCGAGACCATGCAGACGCGCATGGAGCTTTATGACTTTCTCGATTACCACACCTTCGAGCAGAAATTGGATTCGCTCTTCGATGCCGAGAGTCGCAAGGACTAGTTATCGTTCGCTCCACGCGGCTGCACCACGCTACTTACCCTCAGAGCTACCTGATGTTGCTCTCAGGGGGCAACGCTTTATGCCCTACAAGAAAAAGAACAACTCAATGACGTCACTGCCAAGGAGATCACGCCATGTCTGATCACACCTCTACGCCTTCCGCCGCTGCTGCTGGCCTGCGCGGCCAGAGTGCCGGCGAGACAGCTCTGTGCACCGTGGGCCAGACAGGATCTGGCCTGCGTTATCGCGGTTATGATCTGGAAGACCTCGCGGACAACGCCGCCTTCGAAGAAGTTGCCTATCTGCTGCTCAAGGGCAAGCTGCCCAATCGTGAGGAGCTCGCTGCCTATATCGCGCGTCTCAAGAGTCTGCGTGGCCTGCCGGATGCTCTGAAGGCGGTGCTTGAGCAGATTCCGGCCAGCGCTCATCCGATGGATGTGATGCGCACCGGATGTTCGATGCTCGGCAACCTGGAAACAGAGGCCAGCTTCGATGAGCAGGCGGATCAAGCGGACCGGATGTTGGCGGTGTTCCCGTCGATCATCAATTACTGGTATCGCTTCAGTCACGATGGCGTGCGCATTGAGACCGAGACTGATGATGACTCCATCGGCGCGCACTTCCTGCATCTACTGCATGGGGAAGCGCCGAGTGAGCTGCATGCCGCAGTGATGAATACCTCGCTGATTCTCTACGCAGAGCATGAATTCAATGCCTCGACTTTCACCGCTCGTGTCTGCGCCTCGACGCTTTCCGATCTGCATTCCTGTGTCACAGCCGCGATCGGCTCGTTGCGTGGGCCGCTGCATGGCGGTGCCAACGAAGCAGCGATGGCGATGATTGAATCCTGGCGGTCACCGGAAGAGGCCGAGCGCGAGATTCTTGGCATGCTGGAGCGCCGCGAGAAGATCATGGGCTTTGGCCATGCCATCTATCGTGAACGTGATCCGCGCAATGCCATCATCAAGGAGTGGTCACGCAAGCTGGCGGATGATGTAGGAGATACGCAGCTCTACGCCGTCTCCGAGCGCGTCGAGTCTGTGATGTGGCGCGAGAAGAAGCTGTTCTGCAACGCCGATTTCTTCCACGCCAGCGCCTATCACTTCATGGGCATTCCCACCAAGTTGTTCACGCCGATCTTCGTCTGCTCGCGCCTGACAGGGTGGGCGGCGCATGTCTTCGAGCAGCGTGCCAACAATCGCATCATTCGCCCTAGTGCCGATTATACCGGCCCCGAGCATTGTGATTGGCAGCCCATCGATCAGCGCGACTGATTTATCGTCTACCCATACTGCCTGGCCCTGCCTGTGCCCGCGTTCGATTGATATCTCGACCGATGCCATGACCGTAGCGGGCACAGGATTTCTACCGATTGCCTGATTGATGAGTCCGGATGCCCATGAATACCGACTATCGCAAGCCCCTGCCCGGCACCGCGCTGGACTATTTCGATACGCGCGCCGCGGTAGAAGATATTGCCCCTGGCGCCTATGACGGTCTGCCTTACACCTCGCGTGTGCTGGCCGAGAATCTGGTGCGTCGTTGCCCGCCTGAGCAGCTGCGTGACAGCCTGATCCAGATCATCGAGCGCCGCCGAGATCTCGACTTCCCTTGGTATCCCGCCCGCGTGGTATGTCACGACATCCTGGGACAGACCGCGCTGGTCGATCTCGCTGGTCTGCGTGACGCCATCGCTGAGCGGGGCGGTGATCCTGCCAAGGTCAACCCGGTGGTGCCGACCCAGTTGATCGTCGATCACTCGCTGGCGGTCGAACATGCCGGTTTTGATCCGGATGCCTTCGAGAAGAACCGTACTATTGAAGATCGCCGCAACGAGGATCGTTTCCATTTCATCAATTGGACGCGACAGGCCTTTGAGAACATCGACATCATTCCGCCGGGTAACGGCATCATGCATCAAATCAATCTGGAGCGGATGTCACCGGTAATCGAATCGCGCGACGGGGTGGCCTTCCCGGATACGCTGGTCGGTACCGACAGTCATACGCCGCATGTCGATGCATTGGGTGTATTAGCTGTCGGAGTGGGTGGGCTGGAAGCCGAGAGCGTGATGCTGGGGCGTGCCTCCTACATGCGCTTGCCGGATATCATCGGTGTGCGTCTGACGGGCCGCCCGCAGCCGGGTATCACCGCGACCGATATCGTGCTGGCATTGACGGAATTCCTGCGCGCCGAGAAGGTTGTCTCCGCCTATCTGGAATTCTTCGGTGAGGGGGCCGCACACCTGACCTTGGGCGATCGTGCCACCATTTCCAACATGACGCCGGAGTATGGCGCGACAGCGGCGATGTTCCATATCGATCAACAGACGCTGGACTACCTCACGTTGACCGGCCGCGAGCCAGAAAACATCGCACTGGTCGAGCGTTATGCGCGTGAAACGGGTCTGTGGGCAGATGCGCTGACCAACGCTCAATATGAGCGCGAACTGAGTTTTGATCTCTCCTCGGTGGTGCGCACGCTGGCGGGTCCGTCCAATCCGCATAGTCGCGTACCGACCAGCGAGCTGGCGGCGCGTGGCATCTCGGGCGTGATCGAGCATGAGCAGGATGAGGAGGGGCGCGATCTGATGCCGGATGGCGCCGTGATCATCGCGGCTATCACTAGCTGCACCAATACCTCCAATCCGCGCAACGTGATTGCCGCAGGGCTGTTGGCGCGGCGTGCCAATGCGCTGGGTCTGACACGCAAGCCGTGGGTCAAGACCTCGCTGGCACCTGGCTCCAAAACCGTACAGCTGTATCTGGAAGAGGCGGAACTGCTGACGGAACTCGAGCAACTCGGCTTCGGCATCGTCGGCTTCGCCTGCACAACCTGCAACGGCATGAGTGGTGCGCTGGACCCTGCCATCCAGAAAGAGGTTGTCGCGCGTGATCTTTATACGACCGCAGTGCTGTCCGGTAATCGTAACTTCGATGGCCGTATTCACCCGTATGCCAAGCAGGCCTTCCTGGCCTCGCCGCCATTGGTGGTCGCCTACGCCATCGCCGGTACTATCCGCTTCGATATCGAGAAAGATACGTTGGGATATGCGCCAGATGGCTCGCCGATCATGCTCAAGGATCTATGGCCCAGCGATGAAGAGATCGATGCCATCGTCGGTTCCAGCGTCAAGCCGGACCACTTCCGTCAGGTCTATATCCCGATGTTTGAGGTCAAGGACGATCGCGAAACCGGCATCAGCCCTCTATACGATTGGCGTGCGCAGAGCACCTACATTCGCCGCCCGCCGTATTGGGAAGGTGATTTGGCAACGGCGCCCACTCTCAAGGGAATGCGTGCGCTGGCGGTGTTGGGGGACAACATCACCACCGATCACCTGTCACCCTCCAACGCCATCATGGCCAGTAGTGCCGCGGGGGAGTACCTCACCTCGATGGGACTGCCGGAAGAAGACTTCAACTCCTACGCGACTCACCGTGGTGATCACCTCACCGCCCAGCGTGCGACCTTTGCCAATCCCAAGCTAATCAATGAGATGGCCGTGGTGGAAGGCGGGGGTGGCAAGCGCGAGATCCAGCAGGGCTCGCTGACGCGCCTGGAGCCGGAAGGCAAGGTTGTGCGCATGTGGGAGGCCATCGAAACTTACATGCAGCGTAAACAGCCACTGATCATCGTCGCTGGTGCTGATTATGGTCAGGGGTCGTCGCGTGACTGGGCAGCCAAGGGGGTGCGACTGGCGGGCGTCGAGGCCATCGTTGCTGAAGGGTTTGAGCGTATCCACCGTACTAATCTCGTGGGTATGGGTGTGATGCCATTGCAGTTTGAAGCGGATACCAACCGTAAGACGCTAGCGCTCGACGGTAGCGAGATTTACGCCGTCGAGGGTGAGGCGATACCCGGCGCGACACTGACGCTGCTGATTGAGCGTACGCAGGGCGAGCAGGCAGGTCAGGTCGAGCGCGTGCCGGTCACTTGTCGTCTCGATACTCGTGAGGAGCTCTCCATCTATTCTGCCGGTGGTGTATTGCAGCGTTTCGCGGAGGATTTCTTGAGCTCGGAGGCAACGGGCACAAATGCTGAGGAGGTCTCCGCATGAGTCGCCAGCCACAACTGAAAATCCCCGCGACCTACCTGCGTGGCGGCACGAGCAAGGGCGTGTTCTTCCTGCGTGATGAGCTACCAGAAGCCGCCCAAGTGCCAGGCCCGGTACGTGATGCCTTGTTACTGCGAGTGATCGGCAGCCCTGACCCTTACGCCAAGCAGATTGATGGCATGGGGGGAGCTACCTCCAGTACCAGCAAGACGGTCATCATCAGCAAGAGCGAGCAGCCTGGACACGACGTCGACTATCTATTCGGACAGGTCTCCATCGACTCGCCCTTTGTCGATTGGAGTGGCAACTGCGGCAACCTGTCTGCTGCCGTCGGTCCCTTTGCCATCGAGAAGGGATTGGTGTCGGCTGAGCGGCTGCCGCAAGACGGTATCGCTGAAGTCCGCATTTGGCAGGCCAATATCAGCAAGACGATCATTGCACGCGTACCGATGCATGAGGGGTGTGTGCAGGAAACGGGTGATTTTGAACTCGACGGCGTGACCTTTCCCGCAGCAGAAGTCGCAGTCGCCTTCCGTGACCCTGCGGCGGGTGAGGGCAGCATGTTCCCCACTGGTAATGTGATCGATGTGCTGGAGGTGCCGGAGTCAGTCGTGGCTGGCGGCCGTATCGAGGCAACATTGATCAACGCCGGTATTCCGACCATCTTCGTGCGTGCGGAAGATCTCGGTTACAGCGGTACTGAGCTTCAAGACGCGATCAATGGTGATGCTGCTGCATTGGCCCGCCTTGAAATGCTACGTGCCTATGGTGCGCTCCATATGGGGCTCATCAATGATCTGGCGGAAGCCGCGACTCGTCAGCACACACCTAAGGTGGCCTTCGTCGCAGCACCGGCGGATCACATGGTCTCCAGTGGCCGTGAGATCAAGTCAGGTGAGATTGATGTGCTGATCCGCGCTATGTCGATGGGCAAGCTGCACCACGCCATGATGGGGACTGCTGCGGTCGCAATCGCAGCTGCTGCCGCTGTACCTGGAACATTGGTCAATCTGGCTGCCAATGCTCATGAAAGAAGTGAAGGAGCACCGCGTGATTCGGTGTGCTTCGGCCATCCTTCCGGCACTCTACGGGTAGGTGCCAGTGCCGAGTGGATGCCAGGAGAGGGTAAGCGGGGTGAGTGGCAGGTAAGCGAAGCAGTGATGAGCCGCAGCGCGCGCATTCTGATGGAAGGTTGGATACGGGTGCCGTCAGAAACGCTGGTGCTTTAGTCTGCGGCGCTAGCGGTCGCTGCGTGACAATAAAAGACCGGCCCTGCATGGGATATGCAGCTGAGCCGGTCTTTTGTCTTTGTATCAGACAGATATTCCTAACGATACTGCGTTAGAAACATGGATCGATTCTCGATAGGAGAGCACCGACATGAGCAATAAATCGGCAGACACGCATTCTGATGCACCTTCCAAGATTTCTTCCGATGCTACGATTCCTTCCGATAGTACGCAGGCCAGTGATAACCAGCGTCCGGGCTATGATCCTGAGCTGCAGCAGATCGCCGATTACGTGCTGAGTTACTGCAATGGTGATACGGAAGGTAAGCCCAGTCGTGAAGCGATGGATACTGCCCGACTGTGCCTAATGGATACGCTGGGTTGCGGCATTCTGGCATTGCGTTTCCCCGAGTGCACCAAGCATCTAGGCCCGTTGGTCGTTGGCACGCAGGTACCGCATGGAGCGCGTGTTCCGGGCACCAATCTGAGTCTCGACCCGGTCAAGGCAGCGTGGGATATCGGCTGCCTGATTCGTTGGCTCGATTATAACGATACCTGGCTGGCGGCGGAGTGGGGGCATCCGTCTGACAATCTAGGCGGTATTCTGGCAGTGGCCGACCATTTGTCTCAGCAACGTGTCGCCGAAGGTGAGCCGCCGCTGGTGATGCAAGATGTATTGGAAAGCATGGTGATGGCGCACGAGATTCAAGGCGTGCTGGCGCTGGATAATAGTTTCAATCGCGTCGGGCTCGATCACGTACTGTTGGTCAAGGTTGCCACGGCGGCCGTAACAGCTCGCTTGATGGGAGCCAATCGCGAGCAACTTTTATCGGCGCTTTCGCATGCCTTCGTCGATGGCCAGAGCTTGCGCACTTATCGTCATGCGCCGAATGCCGGGTCGCGCAAGAGCTGGGCGGCGGGTGATGCTACCTCGCGCGGTGTGCGGCTGGCGGATATTGCTCTGCGCGGTGAGATGGGGATTCCTGCAGCGTTGAGTGCCTCGCAGTGGGGCTTCAACGACGTATCCTTCAGTCATCTCAACCACGATCTGTCACTCAAGTCTGAAGGTGAGCGTCGTTTGCGTCTGTCACATCCCCTTGGCTGCTACGTGATGGAGAATGTGCTGTTCAAGGTCAGTTTCCCCGCTGAATTTCATGCTCAGACAGCTGCCGAGGCAGCAGTGCTCTTGCACCCCGAGGTGGGTGAGCGGATCGATGAGATTGAGCGTATCGAGATCACCACACATGAGTCAGCGATTCGTATCATTTCCAAGCAGGGCGCACTGGCCAATGCGGCAGACCGTGATCACTGTCTACAATATATGGTGGCCGTGCCGTTGATCTTTGGTGCCCTGACGGCTGAGCACTACGAAGATGACTTTCATGTCGCACATCCAGAGATTGATCAGCTACGAGACAAAATGGTAGTCCGTGAGTCGCCACGTTATAGCCGCGAGTACCTGGAGCCTGACAAGCGCTCAATCGCCAATGCTCTACGGGTAGTCTTCTCTGACGGTACTGCTACCGATGAGGTGGTGGTTGAATATCCACTCGGTCATCGTCGGCGCCGTGATGAAGCACTGGCGCCGCTGGAAGCCAAATATCGAGCCAATCTGACCACCTGTTTCCCTACCGCGCGCTGCGATTTTCTGCAGACACTTTTCAGTGATCAGGCTGCTCTAGAGTCGATGCCAGTGCATCTTTTCATGCATCACTGGATACGTTGAGGTTGTCTCTATCAGTGCGCTCGTGAGGATGCTGCGTTGGAGCTCTCCGATGTAATCTGCTGGTACCAAGGCGTGGCATGGGTACACTGAAAGGCATCTATGCAAGGGATTACATAAAGGACTCCTCATGAAGACATTCCTGCTGCTCGGCGGTATCGCACTGATCGTCATTTACGTGATCGCCATCTACAACAAACTGGTCAGTCTACGTGCGCGTTTCGAAAATGCCTTTGCCCAGATTGAAGTCCAGCTCAAGCGTCGTTATGACCTGATTCCCAACTTGGTCGAGACAGCAAAGGGCTATTTGAGTCATGAACGCGAGACGCTCGAAGGCGTTATCAATGCGCGTAATAAAGCCATGGCAGCACTGAACGCTGCTGCCGCACATCCTGGCAGCATGGATAAATTGGCGAGCCTTGCCGGTGCTGAGCAAGGACTGGCAGCTAGCCTCGGGAAGCTTGATGTGGTGGTCGAGGCCTATCCTGAGCTCAAGGCGGATCAGACCATGAGTGACTTGATGGAAGAGCTGACTGCGACTGAAAATCGCGTGGCTTTTGCTCGTCAGGCCTATAACGATGCCGTGACTGACTACAACGTCTATCGTCAAAGCTTTCCGCAAGTCGTTCTCGCGCCGACCTTTGGGCATCGCACTGATGCGGGACTACTGGCTTTTGATGACAGTGTGAAGATTCGTCAGGCACCGGACGTCAGTTTCGGATGAGTCAGCCTCAACTCCATGACGTAGCGGATAGCCATTACGGATGAACTTCTATCATGAGCAGGACAGTGCCCGACGGCGAACGCGGTTACTGCTGCTGGCCTTTGTCATCATGTCGCTGGCGGTATCACTTGGGGCTGGTGCTGCTGTGCATTACTTCATCAGCCTCTTTCTCGGTAAACCACCAGAAGCATCGTACGGATATGTATTGCCAGTCGCGTGCGTCATCTTTCTGTGCAACGCCTTTGTCGCAGCGCGTGAGTTACGCCGCTTGCAGCAGGGTGGGGCAATAGTCGCTGCGCGCCTTGGTGGTCAGCGGGTAGATGTTGAGACACAGGATGCTGCCCAGCGGCGCGCCTTGAACGTGGTCGAGGAGATGGCGATTGCGGCCAATCTGCCGCCGCCTCAATTGTTCGTATTGCCTCATGAGGCAATGATCAATGCCTTCGCGGCAGGTTATCGCCCGCATGATGCGGTGATTGCACTCAGTCGCGGTGCGTTGGAGCAGTTGAGTCGCAATGAGTTGCAAGGTGTGGTCGCACACGAGTTTGCGCATATTGCCAATGGTGACATCCGGCTTAATCTGCGCTTGGCGAGTGCCGTACATGGGTTGGTGTTTCTCTCCGAGGCGGGTCGCTTCCTGATGGGGGCTGGCCGGATCGGTATATTGGTCGGGGGTGTGGGGTCTTCTCGCTCAGACAAGAAAGGTGGCATGGGCAAGCTGATGCTACTCGGCGTAGCATTGTGGCTGCTCGGCAGCTTGGGAGGGCTCGCTGGACGCTTGCTGCAGCGAGGCGTAGCCCGTTCGCGTGAATATCTCGCCGATGCGAGTGCAGTGCGTTTGACGCGCTTGCCGGATGGCATTGCCTCTGCGCTCAAGCGGATTGGCGGCATGGGCTGGCAGGGGCGAATCCAGCACCCGCGTGCCATGACCTATAATCACCTGTTCTTTGTCGAGACACGCCCTCCCTGGCTGACGGGCTGGTTTGATTCGCATCCGCCGCTGGACGAGCGTATTCGACGACTAGAGCCGCGCTGGGATAGCCACTATCTACCAGCGCGCCAACAGCCGGTACATACCTTCGAGCAGCAGGCCCCTATCGGGGCCGAGATGCTCGGCGGTGTCTTGGCAGGCGTTGCCGGCGCGGCATTCATGGATAAGCTCGCGCAAACTCGTGGAGAGCTCGAGAATCTGACTTTGTCACGTTTTCTGTGTCCACAGCTGGTGGTTGCCATGATCGCACCGATGGAGCTTAAGCAACGCGGCGTGTGGTTTTCCGAACTTGAGCGTCAACATGAGTGGCTGGATGGCAAACGGATACGCGAAATCCGAGTACGCCTCGAGGCCTTGCCGAGAAGAGAGTGGATCGCCTTGCTCAATCGGCTATTACCACGTTGGCGCGAAGCGGATGAGCGTGCGCACCGAATGCTCAAGGCACTAATACCTCCCAATGATCTCTTTAGCTGGTGCTTATGGCAGCTATTGATGGAATCGCTGGACCCAAGGGTAGACCGCAAGAGCGATTCGCTGGGGCTGAATCAATGTCGGGAAGCATGCCAGCATTGGCTTGGATTGATGGTAGGTCTGATGGATGACGAGACGTTACGGCAAGAAGCCTTTGAAGAGGCGACGGCTGAGCTTGGCATGGTACTGGAGTGTTCGGTCACAGCAGCGGGTATTGCTAACCCAGCATTACGTTGCCGCTATCTCACTCATCTTGCGCATCTGCGGCCTATGGACAAGCAGCGCTGGTTTGCAGCACTTGTTCAGGTCGTGCATGCCGACCTGCAGGTGGAGGATGAGGAGATAGCCTTGTTGACATTGCTGGCGCGGGTGATGCAGCTGCCTGAAACGCGTCTGGAAGCTGCGTTGGTGATCAGGCCACGTTCACGGGGCGGCTGGCATGCCCAGCCAGTGCCGCATTCGGTGGACAGCAAACAGGTCTGATGGACGCTTGAGGCGCTGGTTGTCATTAGGCCTTGAAGTAAAAGGGCATTTCTTCTCAAAAGGCCTTGCGCTGAACCGGTCCGGTGCGTAAAGTACGCATCCGCTGCCGGGGACGCATGGCGTTACCAGCGGTGAAAGAGGTGTGCAGGTGATTGTTTTGATTGATGTTTTTCAAGTCTCTTCGAAATGCATCGCTTGACAATCCCGGTAGATTCGCTAGAATGCGCCGCACACCTTACGGAACACGTGAGCGGGCATCGCCCCTCACTGCTTGATGATGCTTAGAGGCAGTCGACTGACTCATCACCAAGTGCTTGACTTCTCAAGCGTTCCCGGTAGAATATGCCTCCTCGCTTAACAGCGACGCTCTTTAAAAATTTGATCA
>NZ_NBVS01000031.1:0-522 GCF_002213105.1 Cobetia sp. QF-1 | reverse complement strand
GGGGTGAAGTCGTAACAAGGTAGCCGTAGGGGAACCTGCGGCTGGATCACCTCCTTATCGACACTGTTTATCGCTCGCGGCAAGTGCTCACAACGAATTACCTGATCAAGTTAGTTTATCGAGTAGTAGTGTCGGGTCTGTAGCTCAGTTGGTTAGAGCGCACCCCTGATAAGGGTGAGGTCGGCAGTTCAAATCTGCCCAGACCCACCAAAAGCTTCGTGCTTTTGTCGACACGGTTTTGCCGACTTTGAGGGGCCATAGCTCAGCTGGGAGAGCGCCTGCCTTGCACGCAGGAGGTCAGCGGTTCGATCCCGCTTGGCTCCACCACAAAGACGACAGTTCACGCTTCTACTACCTGATAACGCTGACAGTTCACAGTGACAAGCATATCGCCTTCCTCGTGAAGGTTGTGTGACTTCTCACTGTTCACTGAACAGCCGCTCTTTAACAATGTGAATCATGCTGACGATGGATATGTGCGCCAAGCATATGTCCATCAAACGATATGTCGGAGTTGTCCGA
>NZ_NBVS01000030.1:0-564 GCF_002213105.1 Cobetia sp. QF-1 | reverse complement strand
GGTGCTGCTCACCATGCTCCCGGAGGATGCGGTAGTAGCTGGACTCTGACGCCACGTAGCGGCCTTCTTCGTCCAGCAGCCGCGGCACGATCTGCCCAGGCGGCAGGCTGGCGAACTCAGGACGATGGCAAATCTCCAGCACCTGCTGACGCTCTTCCGGCGATAGGGCATGACGCGGGACAGGCCGCACCGCTTGAGGCCGGCGATCCTGATCGCCCCGCACCCAGCGGCGATACGTGTTGGTGCCGATGCCGAGTTCAGCGCATGCCGACTGCAGGCGTGCCCCTTGGGCACGCCCCTCATCGATCAGCTGTATGGCGTCCTGGCGATCTGTGGTGCTGATCATTCGTCCTCGTCCCCCCAGATCGCTCGGGCCTTTTTTCGCAATGTCAGTAGTGCGGCGGTTTCCGCCAGCGCGGCCTCCTTGCGGCGGAGCTCGCGCTTGAGTTCCTTGTTCTCCTGGCGCTCCGCCTTGCGTGCCTCACTCTGCTGCTTGGTGGCGGCATCGCTTCGGTCGTTAGCGCCTTCACAGCTCGCACGCCAGCGCTGGACCTGTTCGGGATA